>JAQWPY010000012.1 GCA_029245145.1 Pirellulales bacterium
GCAGACGGAGCACGCGTTCCTGCGTGCAGTTGACCAAAAGTCCCTCTTCGAGGCATCGCTGCACGATGGCACTGCCATCCGCATCGACCTCCAGCCCGATCATCAATCCGAGAATGCGGACCTCGCGGATCAGCGAACACGAATCGCGAAGCGATTCGAAGCGACTGCGGAAATAATCGGAAAGCGTCCGGGCCCGCTCGAGCAGCCCCTCCGCTTCGATCATCTCGATTGTGGCGATTCCTGCAGCCGCGGCTATCGGATTGCCGCCGAAGGTCGCCGCATGCATGCCGGGACGCAGACTCGGAGCAATCTCCGGCGTCGTGAGCAAGGCACCGCCGGCAATCCCGCCACAGAGTGATTTGGCGAGGGTCATCACATCGGGCAGGACACCAAAATGCTGATAGGCGAACCACTCTCCGGTCCGTCCACACCCGGTCTGCACCTCGTCAAAAATCAGGAGGAGTTCGTGTTCGTCACAGGTAGCGCGGAGTCCCTCCAAAAAACCGGATGGCGGCAGTTGCACCCCCCCCTCCCCCTGTACCGGTTCGACAAGAATCGCACAGGTTTGTTCGTCCACCAATTTGTGAACCGCCTCAAGGTCACCGAACGGTGCGTAGCGAAAACCGGCCATCAAGGGACCGATCCCTTCGTGGTACTTCACCTGGGCGGTGGCCGCAGTGGCGGCAAGCGTGCGACCGTGAAAGCCGCCGGTGAACGTGATAATCTTGAAGCGGTCTTTCGGTGAATGCAATCGCGCGAGCTTGATCGCCGCCTCGTTCGCCTCGGCACCCGAATTGCAGAAGAAGGCCTGTCCGCCGAACGAGCGGTTCGAAAGCAACTCGGCCCAGCGGCCCTGCAACTCCGTGTACCACGTATTGGGAACATGGATCAGTTGCCCGACCTGCGACTGTACCGCGTCGACCACTGGCGGGGGACAATGCCCCAGAAGGTTACAACCCCAACCGGGGAAAAGATCGAGATAGCGGCGGCCGGTACGATCCCAGACGCGGGATCCCTCACCGCGGACAAGTTCCACCGGAAAGCGGCCGTAATTGGGGATGACATATCGCGCAAACTGTTCCCGAACCTCGTCGACGATCGATGGCTCTGTACTCATGCCGAGTCTCTCAAAATCTGGGTACCCACACCTTGATTAGTATATACCTCCAGCAGGAGCGAATGTCGCAAGCGGCCGTCGATGATATGTGCCTTCGCCACTCCGGCCCGCAACGTTTCCAAGCATGCCTGTACCTTGGGGATCATCCCCGCATCGACGATACCACTGGCAATCAGCGCATCCGCCTCCTCGGGCGAAAGCGTGCTGATCAGCGATGCAGGGTTCGCTTTATCGCGACAAACGCCACTCACGTCGCTGAGGAGAACCAACTTTTCGGCCCCCAGAGATTCGGCCACGGCGCGGGCTGCCGTATCGGCATTCACGTTGTATTTTTGCGTTTCATCCTCGACATCCAGACACATCGAGGGAATCACCGGGACGGTCCCGGCATAGCAGAAGTTTTCGATCACGCTCCGCTCGACCCGCGTCACCTCGGCCACAAAACCCAAATCGACCGGTTGCCCCGCACGATCTTCGAGGCGAAGAGGTCGACCGAAAAGCACGTTGCTGGACTGGAAATTCAAAGGCATCGAGCGGCCGCCTAACTCTTCGATTTTATTGGCGATTTTTTCGTTGACCTCCTCCGCCAGGACCCGCTCAACGAGCGCCAAAGCGGCAGCGTCGGTGACGCGGCGTCCCTCCACGAACTGCGGGGAAAGCCCCTCCGCCTCCATGGCGCGACTAATCGCGGCCCCCCCTCCATGCACGATCACCGGTCGCATCCCCACTGTCTCCATGAAGACGACGTCGAGGAGCAGATGGGCCAAGGCCGTTTCATCTTCCATCACGCTGCCACCAAGTTTGATGACAGTGACCTTGTCGCGCAGCGCGCGAATCCAGCCCAAGGCTTCAATCAATACATCGGCCTTTTCGATTGCCTGCTGCATGAACGCCCTCGCCTCGGCAGAAGCGACCTCGTGCCCCTTAAACAAAGAAACCCCAGTTCCACGGGAGGAACTCGGGTACGCTTTGAGCCTAACAGATGGGTCTGCGCCGGAAAAGCGGGAGGCCGTTTTTGCGAATCTGCGGGCGAAGAGTCTAGTCGTCCCTGCAGCGATAAGTCATAGTACGGTTCCCGTTATCTTTCGGTGCAGCAACATGGTGAAAAATAGCTTGAAAGAGGCGTAAAAATGAAACAGCGGACGGCAATTGTGATGGCCGCAGGAAAGGGAACCCGAATGCGGTCGGATTTGCCCAAAGTACTCGTGCCCGTGAGCGGACGACCGATGATTGAATATGTCCTCGACACGCTCCGTGAGGCGGGGGTGACCAGGCAGATCGTCGTGGTCGGTCACCGCGCGGAGCTGGTGCGCGAGCAGTTGGCGACGCGTGAAGATGTGGTGTTCGCCGAGCAGACCAAGCAATTGGGAACCGGACACGCCGTGATGATGTGTCGTGAGGATCTCGCCGGAACGGAGGGTCCGGTCCTGATCGTCGCCGGGGATTCACCGCTCATGCAAGCCGATTCGCTCACTGCACTCTTCGCCGAATTTGATTCTCGTGAACCGGCATGTATCCTGGGAACCGGGTACCGGGACGACCCCACGGGATTTGGGCGAGTCGTGCGGGATGCCGAGGGCCGCTTTGTCGGCGTTGTCGAACAGAAGGATGCGACCGAGGAGCAACAGCAGATCAAGGAAGTCAATCTGAGTTGCTACGTGTTTAATTGTGGGGACTTGCTCGCTTCGCTCGATGCAATCGACAATACCAATGCCCAGGGGGAATATTACATCACCGATTGCCCCGGCTTACTGTTGGCGGAGAAAAAAGAAGTGATCGCACTCGATGCACTCAAGCCGTGTGAGTCTTTGAGCATCAACACGATGGAGGACCTCGAAGTCGTCGAAGAGGAGATGAATCGCCTCGGGGCACAAACGTCATGAAAGACATCAAAATATTCAGCGGCCGCGCGAATCCAGAACTCGCAAGTCGCATCTGCCAATATCTGGGACTCCCCATGGGGAAAATTACCCTCGGCGATTTTCCGGATGGGGAAATCTCATGCAAAATTGAGGAAGACATCCGAGGTCGCGATGTCTTTCTGATCCAACCCACCGGCCCACCGGTCAACAATAACCTGATGGAGGTGTTGATCATGATCGAGAGTTGCAAGCGAGCCAGTGCCGAGCGGGTGACGGCCGTGATGCCCTACTATGGCTACGCAAGACAAGACCGTAAGGATGAGGGGCGGGTGCCGATCACTGCCAAACTCGTGGCCAACTTGATTACACGGGCGGGTGCCGACCGGGTGCTGACCATGGATTTGCACGCGGCGCAAATTCAAGGATTTTTCGACGTTCCGGTCGATCACCTTTATGCGGCCCCCGTTTTGAACAAACACTTTCTCGCCCACGAACTCACCGGCGATAAAATCGTGATTGTGAGCCCGGATGAGGGAAGCATTAAGCGCGCCTTGGGGCACGTGAAGCGACTTGGGGGACGGTTGGCCATCGTCGACAAGCGCCGCAGTAGCGCCGAAAAGACAAAGCAAGAAAATATTATCGGCGGACCGGTGAAAGGAAAAACCGTATTAATGTTTGATGACATTATCAGCACCGCCGGTTCGATCTGCGGGGCGGCCGAGATTCTCCAGCGGAACGGTGCAGCCGAAATCCACGTGGCGGCAACCCATGGGGTCCTTTGCGGCCCGGCTGCCGAGCGGCTGAAAAATGCACCGATCACAAGCGTTGTCCTTACCGACACGATCCCCCTGGCCGAGGAGCAATTGCTGCCGAAGATCACGATTTTGAGCGTTTCGACACTGCTGGGCGAGGGAATCAAGCGAATCCACCGCAACGAGTCGGTCAGCCGCCTCTTCGACTGAAAGTGGGCTGAAGGAGGCGAATTGGGCGGGAAATGCCCTCCGGCACCCATGCACTGGCCCCGGAACGCGGGTCGCAGCCAAAGGTCGCAGCCAAAGGAAGCTCCCGGAGTTGCTCTCGGCCTTGAAATTGTCTCCCTTTATGCGAGAATTGCCGAATTACATTTAGCGGCATTGATTTTTCACAAGCAGGTGGCAACAGGCGGTTCGATGGCAGACACACTTGAAGTCAAAAAACGAGAAACGCGAGGCAAACGAAATGCCCGTCGCGATCGCGCAACAGGCACTACGCCAGCGGTACTTTACGGACACGGGGCCGAGAATGTGAGCCTCTCGGTTGATAGCGCCACCTTGGCAGCTTCGGTCCAGCACGGGAGTCCTCTGGTTGAATTGGCAGGAGACCTCAAAGAGAGTGCGCTGATTCGCGACATTCAGTGGGATCCGATGGGCAACCAGATTCTGCACATTGATTTTGCTCGAGTGAAAGCAGATGAGCGCATTCAAGTTTCCGTCGGCTTTGAATTACGGGGAATCTCGCCCGGCACCAAGGACGGTGGCATCATCAATCAGGTGATCCACGATATTTTGGTGGAGTGCCCGGCTATGTCCATTCCTGAAAAAATCGAAGTTAATATCAACCATCTCGGAATCGGTGAATCCATTTTGACTGAGCAAATCGAACTGCCCGACCAGGTCGCCTTGCTCTGCACGCCCGGTACGGTCGTGGTGCAGTGCAACGAACCGGCGCCGGAAGTCGACGAGAGTGAGATGGCAGCCGGTATGAGCGTGGAGCCGGAAGTGATCGGTCGCAAGCCCGCAGAGGAAGAAGGGGGAGCCGAGGAGTCCTAGAGATCACTCCCACCCATGAGATGATTCGATGAAACTCGTGGTAGGTCTGGGAAATCCCGGTCGAAAATACGCGGAAACAAGACATAATGTCGGCTGGATGGTACTGGCCGAATTGAAACGAAACTACGGTAGCGGACAACCCAAGGAGAAATTTCACGGCGAGGTGGTCGAAGCGGAGATCGCCGGAGAGCAAGTTTTGCTTCTGGCGCCCCACACGTTTATGAACGAAAGTGGGCGAAGCGTTTTGGCGGCACGAGACTTCTACAAGTTGGCCGACGATGCGTTACTTGTCATTTGCGACGACTTCAATTTGCCTTTGAGCAAGTTACGGGTGCGGCCCGGGGGGGGTTCGGGCGGCCAGAAAGGGCTGGCCGATATTGCGCACCGGTTGGGGAGCGATCAGGTTCCCCGGTTACGACTCGGTATCGGGCCTGTTCCCGAAAACTGGGACCCCGCAGGATTTGTGTTGGGTAAATTTGACCGCCACGAACAGAAAGAAATCAGTAATGTGGTAGCGGAGGCCTGCCAGGCAGTTAACCTCTGGGTCACCGAAGGTGTCGATAAAGCAATGAATCGATTCAATGGTGACGTTACCTGAAAAAGAAAAGTTATTGACGAGACCATCAATACGAAAATAAGAGTTCATCACAAAAAACGAGGATCACTGTTTTGGCAGAATACATTTACGAAGGTTTGTTCATCCTAAATTCCAACCGCTACGCACGGGACCCCGAATCTGTGGCAGGAAACCTCCAGGCACTCGTCGAGAAGCAGGAGGGAACCATTGTGGTCAGTCGTCTATGGGAGGAGCGGCGTTTGGCGTACCCGATCAGCGGGCAGCGTAAGGGGACATATTGGCTGATGTATTTCAAGATGGATGGAGAACGAATCGCCGCCTTGAATCAACAAGCCAATCGGGAAGATGATTTACTGAGGCACTTGATCATCCGAATCGACCCCCGGATCGCAGATGCCTTGATAAGCCATGCCCAACAGTCGGTCGCCCAAGCCCCCGCCCCTGCGAAAAAGGCAGAAGGTGCGGTCGCGGCTCCGGCGGCGAAAGATGTTTCCGTTGCGGCAGTCGAAGCCGAATAAAGGAAAAAAGACCGGGATCTTGCCCTAAGGGTCGCCAGGGGATACCATGAGTGTACATTTGTTCACATTCTCGTTGCTGAAGGAGTAACGCCATGGCTAGCTACAATCGTGTTGTTTTGGTTGGAAACCTGACACGAGATCCCGAAGTGCGCTTCATCTCCAGTGGAACGGCGGTCACTGAAATTGGTCTGGCAGTGAACGACCGTCGCAAGAATCAGTCGGGAGAGTGGGTTGAGGACACCCAGTTTATCGATGTCACCTTATGGGGTCGCACGGCCGAGGTCGTCAGCCAATACTTGGGCAAAGGTTCATCTGTTTTGATTGAAGGTCGGCTCAAACTCGACCGCTGGGAAAAGGACGATAAAAAGTTTTCAAAGTTACGTGTTGTGGGTGAGAAGTTTGAATTTCTCGACAAACGCGGACAAGGTGGAGGAGGTTCCCAGGCATCGCAACCGGCCCCCGCGGCATCGGCGGCCCCTGCGGGTGGCGCAACGCCCGAGAACGAGCCGGGATTTGAACCGGAACCACCGGCAGACGACATTCCTTTTTAAGGCAAGGGTCCTTTTCAACGAAGGGTCCTTCCAATCATTCACGGCAATCCATATCTTAAAATAAATCAATCACCACGAGCATCACAGGGTGTCTCATGACGCGAGTCCGACAAAAAAAACGCAAACAGAAAATCGACATGGCCCGTGCACAACGGCTGCCACATGGTCCTCGCGGTGGCATCGAACTGTTACTGATCCAATCAATCGACGGGCTCGGCCAGCAAGGCGATGTGGTCGAGGTCAAACCGGGCTTTGCAAAAAATTATCTACTCCCACAAGGCCTAGCCACGCTGGCGACGGACCACCACAAGCGGATGGTAGAAAAACATCGAGCCCGATTGCGATCGATCGACGAACAGCGGCTAGAGGGTCTGCGTACGCTGTCCGGAACGCTGGCTGAGCAAAGCCTGACGATCGAAGCAAACGCAAACGACGAGGGACATCTCTACGGCAGCGTGGGAGCTGCGGAGATTGTCTCGGCCCTCAAGAAAATCGAGTTTTCGATCACCGAAGACCAGGTACGTCTGGAGGGGCCGCTCAAAGAACTTGGCCTCTATACAGTAAAAATCCATCTCGGCCGTGAGATCGAAAGTGCCATGAAGGTCTGGATTGTGCCGACCGTAGATGAGGATGCTCCGGCCGAAAGTGCCTCCTAAGGCGAGAAAAACTGCGCCGTCTTGCGAACAATTGCGGGCCTCGCCCCCGGGCGAAAAGTGGGTTACAACAAGGGCGTGGTAGAACCGCCGACAGTTTGAACGCTCGGCGACAGATCGAACAGGTAGCCCAGAGGGTGTAGGTGGATGTCAACGATCGAAGGATCGAAGAAAAAAACGGGGGCTCAGTTTGGGGGTAATCAACCCCACCTCTTTGATCGACAACCGCCGGCAAGCATCGAAGCTGAGCGGAACACCCTCGGCAGCATTCTTGTGCTGCCCGAAGCCTGCGATGAGATTTCTCTGATTCTTCATCCTGACGACTTCTACGATGGAGCCCTGCGAACGCTTTACGCCCATATCAAAGAGATGTACGAGAATGGCGAACGCATCGATATGACGCTGCTTGTCGATCGACTCAAAAAGGCAGGTGACTACGAGAATATCGGAGGGGCAGGCTTTTTAGCAGAAATCACACAGGCGGTGCCGACCGCAGCGAATGCAGCTTACTACGCGAGAATCGTACGGGATAAGGCGGTGCTGCGGGGGCTGATCCATACGGGAACCGAAATCGTTCGCGATGCCTACGAGGAGGCCGAGCCGAGCCGTGAAATGCTCAATCACGCGGAAGAAAAAATCTTCCGTATTCGCGACCAACGCTCCCCGTCGAATGAGGTGGCTGAAATCCACGATGTCCTGATGGAGGCATTCGAACAGATCGATGCCCGCGCCAAAGGAGGGGCCTCCGGACTACCGACCGGGTTTACTGATTTGGATAAACTCACCGGGGGGCTCCACCCGAAGGAATTGGTGATCATTGCCGCACGTCCGAGTATGGGCAAGACCGCCTTGGCGGCAAACATCGCCGAGTACACGGCGGTTGAGGAGAGCCAGCCAACTTTGTTCGTGAGCCTCGAGATGTCGCGATTGGAGTTGGTGCAGCGAATGATGTGTTCGCGCGGCGAAATTGCTGGAGACACATTTCGCAGTGGATTTCTCTCGGGCGAGGACCACAAAAAGCTGATCGATGTCTCCGCAACCCTGGGAAAGAGCCCTCTCTTTATCGACGACAGTCCGTCGCGGACGGTAACAGAAATCGGGGCAACGGCCCGTCGACTGAAGCGCCGTCACGGAAATCTGGGTCTGATTGTCGTCGACTATCTGCAGTTGATCCAACCGGACACCATGTCGGACCCGCGCCAAGAGCAAGTTGCCAAAATGGCCAGAAGATTAAAGGTTCTTTCCCGCGAATTGGATGTGCCAATCATCTGCCTGGCACAATTAAACCGTCAGGCCGAAATGACAAAAGACAATCGGCCCAAACTGAGCCATCTGCGAGAATCGGGAGCGATCGAGCAGGATGCCGATGTGGTCTTGATGGTTCACCGCGAGGAATATTACCTCACGGCACAAGAGCGGGAACAAATGCGCGACGGTAGCCATCCGCGCAATTGCCTGGGAGAGGCCGACATTATTATTTCGAAGCAACGAAACGGCCCCACCGGTGAAGTCAAGTTGCACTGGTTTCAGCAATTTACGCGTTTCAAAAATGCGGAGCGGCACGAGTACAGCGAATTCGAATCGTATAACTCGGAATCAGAATTCTGAGTCGGTTCTTTCTCTACATGACTCCCTGATAATCAACTCTCTTCCCGCGCGATGGCATTCTCATGCCAGCATTACCTTCGCTGACGCACCTGCATGCGGCGTGCAATTTGACCCGAAAACGGGTGCATCTCCACCGACACGAGGGGGTTGTGGAATTCGACTTGTTGCTTTTCTGCGGTTCCTGTATTTCTACGCACCCTTGATGCGGTGGACCTATCCATACCGACAGCGGATAGCGGGTCTCTGTCGGGCCACTCGTATCACTCCTTTGCATTCGCAGTAGGAAAATTTATATGTTGCGAGGTTTCGTCGATCGCAAGCTCTTGGCTTGCGCTTGGGCCATCGGGTGCTTAGCCCTTCCTGCGGTTACCGCTGCGCAAGAAGACGAAAACGAAACGGTAGCAATCACTGAACTTGCTCTCGATAACCCGATTACCCGCTCGCCTCAGGAAGGCGAAACGACAATCGCAGATATCCAAATCAAGGGAAATCGCTCGGTAAGCAAAAAGAAAATTCGAGAACAAATCGATTCCCGCCCCGGAGATCCTCTCGATACCATCAAGCTTCAGCGCGATGTTCGCAATCTCATAAAACTGAAGGGGCTCTTCGACGTCAAAGTAAAAACGCAACCCTCCGCTGAATCGAATTCCGTGGTTGTCATCTTTGAAGTATTTGAATTCCCCAAACTCGATTACATCTACTTTATCGGTAACGACGAAATTTCAGATCGCACCCTCACGAAAAAGACCGAAATGAAAGTCGGCGACCCGTTAAACATCATGGCCGTGGAAGACGCACGTCAGAAAGTACTCGCCTTTTATAACGAAAAAGGCTTCAATAAAGCGCAGATTCAAATTAAAGAGGGCACCAGTCGCTCCGATCGAGGTGCTATTTTCCTCGTCGATGAGGGTCCGCAGCAACGGATCTGGACCGTTAAGTTTGTAGGCAACTCGATCGTTTCGGGAGCGCGATTGAAAACGCAAATCGGATCTAAACCGAGCATCATCAAATATGCGACGCCGATCGCCGGCGGCTATGTCGACCGTCGCAAGATTGACGAAGATGTCAATCGGCTTACTTCCTATTACCGGAGCCTCGGTTACATGGTTGCGCGGGTCGGTCGCTCTCTCGAATTTACGGACGATGACCGGTGGATGAATTTGACTTTCGTTATCGATGAAGGCCCTCGATTTAAGATTCGCGATATCAACTTCTCGGGGAATGCAATATTCGGCAGCGACCAACTCAAACCAATCCTCAACTTGAAGCCCGGACAGTATTTCGATCTTTCGGCGATGCAAACCGATGTAGCAGCACTCACCGACGCTTACGGTGCCCTGGGCTTTATCCTGGCAGATATCAAGCCATCACCTCGCACCTTGGAGAAAACACCGGAGATCGATCTGGTCTACGACATCAATGAAGGCAACCGCTACAGCGTCGGTCGGATTAACGTGAAAATTGCTGGTGAGAATCCCCACACTCAAAAGTTTGTGGCCCTCAACCGAATCGACTTGCGACCCGGCGATATCGTCGACATTCGAAAAATTCGGGATAGCGAACGACGCTTGACTGCAAGTGGGCTCTTTTTAAATGACACGCAAAGAGGCGTGAAACCCAAAATTCTCTTCAGCTCAGCCAACGATCCGAAGTCGATCGCCGACCGAGAACGGAAACCGAAGTTCCGCGGGCAAAGTCCTCATCGCCCCCTTCCCGAACAACCGAAGGGAGTCGAGCGATGAAGAAGCAAAATATCGGATATTTGATTGCGATTGTTGCTCTGCTTGCGACCACGGGTTGTTGCCGTTTGACAAGTCGCCGCCTCGCTGAGCCCATTCCGGTGCTCCACGACGAAGCGAAATCTGCCGGCCGCCCGGTCGATGCCGCACTGCCGGTGGTGCGGGGCCAACAGCCGACCTACGGTGGGTACCGCATCTCCGACCTCCCGCAGGGAGTTGCTCGAGCGAGCGATACCTCACCCGCAACGACACCTGCTCCAACGGCGCCGGTACGTCCGCCAACGAACTACCGCAGACCAGCATCCACAGCCCCGGCGAGCAATCCATCGGCGTCCCCCCCGGCCGCGCCGTGGTATCGCACCAATCCGCGGTACGGTGAGCCCTCGAGAACCACACAGGTGGCGCCGCAGAGCGTTGCGGCCGCCCCATCCTCGACTCCCACCGGCCGGGTCCCCGTATATCGCCCAGCGGCAGGACCGGCACCTGGTGCCGCTACGGTGCCGCAGGCAAGCAAGACACCGGTCAATCCCTATCCGGCAGGTGCAGGATTGGAACAGCCAGCGAATGCGTCGGGAGCCACCGCGGGAGTCCCTCCCGTGAAACTGGCCCAATATACGGGGGCAAAGAACTCCACTCCATTCCTGCCACAAACGCCTCTCGTCCAAACTCCGTATCCCACTCCGATCGATCTGGATGTGATGCTCGAAGAGGCGCAAACGGGACGGATCATGTTTGGCGTCGGCGTGAACTCCGACTCGGGACTGCTCGGTAATATTGTGATCGATGAACAAAATTTCGACCTTTTCCGCTGGCCAACCAAACTGGACGACTGGCGCAATGGAACTGCATTTCGCGGTGCCGGACAGCAATTCCGACTTGAGGCTCTGCCCGGTACCGAATTGCAACGCTATTCGATGAGCTTTGCGGAACCGTATTTGTTCAATAGTTCAGTGAGTTTTGGTTTGAGCGCCTTCTACTACGAACGACAATACCTCAACTGGGATGAGCGGCGTTGGGGTGCACGTACAAGTCTCGGTTACATTTTCCCCGAACAGCCAGACCTCTCGACCACATTTTCGACGCGATACGAAGAGATTAATATCCTCGATCCCACGGTTCCCACACCACAGGTCTTGCAGGAGGTGGTGGGCGAGAATCAGTTGATCGCGTTTCGCTGGGACGTGATGCATGATACGCGGGATAACGCCTTCCTCCCCTCCGAAGGACACCTCATTGAACTGGCGTTCGATCAGGCGATTGGTACCTGGCAATACCCCACCTTTGTACTCGACGGTCGCCAATACTTTGTGATGCGACAGCGACCGGATGGATCGGGTCGGCACACGCTTGGTCTGGCCGGCACATTCGGGGTGACCGGAAGCGATACGCCAATCTACGACAACTTCTATGCTGGTGGTTTTGCCACGATTCGCGGTTTCTTCTTCCGTGGTGCATCTCCCAAAGTAGGTGATGTGATTGTCGGTGGACATCTCCAGGCACTCACCAGTGTCGAGTATCTTTTTCCTTTGACAGCGAGCGATAATGTCTTCGGTGCCTTTTTCGTCGATGCCGGAACAGTCGAGCGGAATATTTCGATCGACTGGTCCAATGTGCGTATCTCGCCGGGTTTCGAGTTGCGTCTGAACGTTCCGGCACTTGGACCGGTACCCCTGGCGCTCGGATTTGCCGTGCCTGTGCAGCGTGCCCCAACCGACCGCATCCGAAACTTCCATTTCTTTGTTGGCGTCAGCCGCTAGTGCGTCGAGGGCGATTCATCGCGAAGCGGAGGCATGGGCCAGTGCGGAATCCAGCCGAGCGGAAGTGTAACCCCCGAAATCCATCGCGCTTCGGCAGATGCTAAAAAAGCAACCGCGGCGGCGACATCCTCGGGAAACCCGATACCCAACGGGTGACACCGCTGGATGGCATCCCAGTCTTCCGCCGTCACGTTTTCTACATAGGGCGCGACCATCGGCGTGCGAACCAAAGCCGGAGCCACACCGACAACTCGTACTTTGCGATCGGCATACTCTGCCGCGAGCGACTGGGTCAGACTATTGACGGCTGCCTTACTCGCCCCGTACGCAGCGAGCCCCACGGTCCCCGAAAATCCGGTTGCGGAAGAAATGTTGACGATCACTCCCTTGCGACGTTGCAGCTGCGGCAACAGGGCCTGGCTCATCCGCAGCACCCCCACAAAGTTCACCTCGACGATTTCGCGCCAGCGGACTTCATCCATCGAATGAAATGGGCTCGACCAATCGACACCCGCATTGTTGATGAGAACATCGATTGCGATCTGTTTTTGATCCATCGCATCAACTGTCCGGCTGGCCGCCTGAGGATCTGCCACATCGCAAACCAAATATTCCGCAGGGCAACCCATCGCCTCTAAGCGATCAAGAAGTTCTGATGGCTTTTCCAGGGCCAGTAGAAAGAGCGATGCACCTTCTTCCGCAAGTCGCAGGGCGATCGCCCCGCCGATACCGTGCAAACTGGGACCGGTAATCGCAACCGTTTTCCCTTCAAACCGCTTCTCTCGGTTCATGGTCTCTGGCTGAGCCCGTGTGGCCATTTTCGATCAATCCGAATAACTGTTTTGAAAAAAAGATTTCCCGCTATTCTCAGAGACTTGCGCTCCTCTGTCAACGCAAGAGGAAAACAACGAGCCGACTGCAAAATAACTTTCTCAAACTTTCTCAATCACAAACGCTAATTACAACCTTGCCAAAGTGCCGCTGACTTTTCAAATAATCGTACGCGGCCTGCGCCTCGGCAAACGAAAAAACACGATCCACCAGAGGTGTCAGGCCGGTTGTCTCGACCGCCCGGACAAATTCCCTTAGTTCGGCAACCGACTCCATGTAGATGCCGCGAAGAGTGACTTGCCGCATGATCAGAGAGAACACATTGAGCTGACTCTCTAATCCATCGAGTACGCCAATCACACCCACCCGAGCACCATAGTTGCAGGCATCGACCGATTGGCCCAAGGAACGCCCTCCAGCCAACTCAACAACGACGTCGACTCCCCTGCCCTCCGTCAGTTCGCGCACTTTTTCCGGCCAGTCGGCGTTGCGATAATCGAGCGTTTCGGTAACGCCAAAATCTTCTTTCAATCGCTTTGCCTTGGCGCTGTCGGAGGTAGTTTGGATCACACGAACGCCCAACATGCGGGCAATCTGTGCCGCGAATATCGCCACCCCTCCCGTGCCCTGGACCAGCGCCCACTCGCCCGACTGTGCGGCCCCGTGCGTCACCATCGCAGCCCACGCCGTCAACCCGGCAACCACCAGTGTTGCGGCCTCGGAATGCGATAAGTGATTCGGTGCGATGATCAAGCCAGACGCCGGATAGATCACTTCCTCAGCCAGGACACCGTCTATTCCTTGTCCGCCCACAAACGATCGTGACCATTCTCGTCGCAGCGTTCCCTCCGTCCACGCGGGTACCGGAGCGTTGATGACGTGATCGCCGGCGGCGAGATAACGAACATCGTCGCCCGTTTCGACCACGACTCCAGACATGTCTGAAGCCGTAACGATGGGTGGATTTTGCATACCACCATACTGTCCCTCTGCTACGAGGAGATCGCGGTAATTCAATGCAACGGCGTGGACCGCAACTCGCACTTCCTGTGGACCGAGCCGGGAAGCGGCAGGCCGCTCATCGCTTCTCAACCGATCAATACCCTGCCCATCGCTTGTATAGCACCTGACGGTGCGGTCTCGATTCATTTTCAATCCTCGGCTGTAAATTGCGAAAAAGGTGGTCGAGTAGGTGACAAAGCAAGAATTGCTTGCAGTCCTCTGAAAGCATTTTATTGTATCGCTGCTTTCACGTGACCGTGGGTCAGTTCGTCAAAAAAGGGCCAAAAGAATGCCGCCTTGACCCAAACGCGCGTGTTGCCGTACTCTCCCGCCTCGCTCTGCTCTCCCAACCGCCCACGCCATAGCGGGAAACACCGTATCGGGAAACATCACCGGGTACATCAATCCTCTTATCTCTCGGACGGATGATATTGCATTTAAAAATTTTGTTCTGGTTCGTCATCGCAATTACACTTCACGTTCCGCTCGTGACGGCTGATCGGGTGAACTCTTCCGCCGGCAAGGTGATCCTCCTAACGAACCGACAAATACTCCGTGGCGAAGTTGCGATTTACGGGGACGATTACTTGATCACGCAACCGACCAGTGAGGTACGGATTGCTCGAGACCGCGTCGAACACATATGCCCCTCGATGCAAGAAGCTTACCGTTATCTCAAGCATCAAACGCGATTCGGTTCTGCAGGGGGCCACCTGCATTTGGCTCAATGGTGTCTCGACGAAGGATTGACCGCCGAGGCGCAAGAACAACTTGAGGAAGGAATCCTGAAAAAACCGAACCATCGGCGTATTGACCTTATTCGCCGGCAGCTCGAGGCAATCCCCACTGACGGTGAGGCGATCTCCGCTGCCAGTGACGCGGAGCAGCCGTATGGGGATCGAGACGTTTTTGCGCCGACCGATGCCGACGCACTGGAAACACTCTCCCGGTCGGTGCCAAACCGGACGATCGAGTCATTCACCCGCACCATTCAACCGCTACTGCTCAATGGTTGTGGAACTCGCGGTTGCCACGGGGGAGAGATTAACCAATTTAAGCTGCACCGCTCGACGCGCGGACACCAACTACCGCGCCGACTGACGCTACGTAACATGCAGGCAGTGTTGATGTGGGTCGACAAAAAAAATGTAAACGAAAGTCCCCTGCTTCATTTCGCCAGCACACCTCACTTCTCCAAGCGAACCCACGGGGCAAGTCAGCCGCTGAGTCCCGATTCACTACAGACGCGGCAATTGTTGCATTGGTTAGATCGCTTTGCGGACCGTGCACGCGACGCAGCGGTAGCGCAACATGCCCCCGCCAATGCCCCGCCGACAGACGTGGTCGCGGGGCCACCGGGCCCCGGGGACAATCGCTTTCTCTACAGTCCGCAAAGCAAGCCATCTGCTGAAATCGGGTCGAGCAACTTGAGTCGGTCAATCGCAAATACACCACGACAGCCGCGCGATCCGTTCGACGCAGATATCTTCAACCGTCGCCATCATCCGCAGGGACCCCCTGCAAAAAACTAGTGCTCCACGCACCACGTTGCGACCCGGCAGTGGTCACTGATGGAATGTCTCCGTACAATGGGATGGGTCACCATCTCGCTCCGAAGACGGGCCGCTGGTGTACTCTGATATCGCCACGTTTTGGTGCCAATAGACCCCAGATACAAGATATGTCATCATGGCGG
>JAQWPY010000018.1 GCA_029245145.1 Pirellulales bacterium
AACGCTCGCGAACGAAAAGATCGATCGGGTTCCCAGCATCCATCGAGCGGCGAGTGGCCGGAAATGTAGGAAGCGATGGCTTTGCATAAGCCCAGTGATCTTCTTTGGCAGTCGTCTTCGCGCCGATGTGCTCGGGCCACGGGTGCCCTGCCTTGATCAAAGCCGCAAGCAACTCAACTTGCCGCTGCTCGAGCGGGGGCGAATCGAGCGGCATTCGCTCCTCGGGATCTTCGCTCGTTAGCCGCTCCATGAGCAAGCTCTCGGAGACCTCCTTCGCAAATGGAGTTCCGGAGACCCCGCCACGATGGGCAGCGGTCCGACCATCGAGCCGAAGCTGCCCCTCCTGCGCGTCCGGTCCATGACAACGGATGCAGTGATCGCTAAGGATCGGCCAGATTTCTTGCTCGAAGTCGACCTCTCCGGGACCTTCCCGGGGAGCGGCCAGCGCAACGAGCCCCCCTGGTGCCGAGACGTTCAGGGCAACGAGAAAAAAAACGGCTGCCAGCAAACTTTTGGTCGGAGGGACGGTGATGCGCATGGTGGAAATCCGCAAAAACAGCCAGTTATCTCTCCCCATTGTATCAAACAAACTGCCACTGACCGGACTCAAATTTTTTGGCGTGCGGGGGAACTTTTTTCGTGAAATAGTTGCTTCCACGCTCCCTGCCTTCGATTGGCCGCATCGGGTGACGCGATCTTTCGTGGATGCAGAAGATGCGCAAGGATCTCAAGGCTCTCGACCAGTCGCGGACCACTTCGATTGAAGTACGCGTTTCCATCGATTGCATAGCAACGACCATCACGCACGGCAGGGAGCGAAGAAAAGTGTGGCCACGCAGTGATCGGTTCTGCTTCGATACGTGTGCGGTTGACGTCGAACCCACAGGGACAAAGTACGAGGACCTCAGGGGCAAAGGTGACCACGCCTTGCCAACTCGTCGTGATGCTCTTTCCAGCCGACTCATCTGCCGGGCCCCGGCCGCCGGCCAGATGGAAAATTTCCGGAATCCAATTACCCGCCAGCATCAGTGGATCAATCCATTCAACCATCGCCACCCGCGGTCTGTCTCGATTTTTAAGATGGCCCAACCGGTGACCCACGCGGGCGACGCGCTGGCGGTATTCTTCCACCAGAGATTCGGACCGTTCCGCCGCGCCACACGCCCGTCCGATGTGCATAAGATCGCGAAAAACGTCCTCGAGCGTTTCCGGATGAAGCGTCATTACAGAAATGTGATCCGAGAGTCCCAGGGTTTTGATTGAGGCGAGCACCTGATCTTGTGAGATTGCGCATACATCGCATTGAGATTGTGTGATCAATAAATCACAATCCACACTCTCGAGCAGCGCGAGGTCAATTTCATACAGCGGCTGGCCTTCCGCCAGTGCTTGTTGTACTGCCTGATCGATAGTCGAGCTCGATGCATTGCTGTCGATGCGAGATACAGTGATCCGCGGTAACGATGTAGCCTCCTCCGGGTAATCGCACTCGTGACTGACGGCTACCACACGATCGCCCAAACCGAGTGCAAAGAGCATCTCCGTCGCGCTTGGAAGCAGTGACGCAATGCGGGACGGGGTGCCCATCTTTTCTTTTCGTATTAGTGGTTTCTCTTTCGACAGTCGGGGCTCATTATCCAGCAGCCCCCCCTTTTGCAATAGGCGCAA
Source organism: Pirellulales bacterium (assembly GCA_029245145.1). Lineage (GTDB taxonomy): Bacteria > Planctomycetota > Planctomycetia > Pirellulales > UBA7805 > UBA7805. The sequence continues at coordinate 1,669 of JAQWPY010000018.1, forward strand.
GATCGTTCGCCATTCCGGTGCGACCTCTTTTTTACGTCTCGATTGTCGGTTAGGCTACGCGTTTTCCACAGAACACCATTGGATAACTTGGTTTTATCGATGAGCGATCCTTATTTTCAGACGCTATTTGCCGAACGCATCGGGGGTGCTGCGTATGGCAAGGGCACCGACATTTATAAATTTGAAAAGATCAAAAGGGCCAAGCGAAAAGCAAAGGAAGAACATCCGGAACGGGCACTTTTAGACTTCGGCATCGGTGAAAATGATGCGATGGCTGCGCCGGAAGTCCGCGAAGCGATGGCGCGCGAGATCAACTGCCCTGAAAATCGCGGATATGCCGACAATGGTATTTCTGAATTCAAAGAAGCGGCCGCACGTTTTATGTCGCGGAGCCTCGGGGTCGAACTCGACGCGGAAACCCAAATTAACCATTCGATCGGGTCGAAGCCCGCGTTGGCAATGCTGCCTGCAGCATTTATTAATCCCGGTGACGTTACACTGATGACGGTGCCCGGATATCCGGTGGCCGCAACTCATACGAAATATTACGGTGGTTGTGTCTACACATTGCCCTTGGTGGAAGAACATGATTTCTTTCCCAACCTCGATGCCATTCCCGGCGACATCTTGAAAGCGGCAAAGATTCTGGTCCTCAATTATCCAAACAGTCCCACCGGAAAAACGGCAACGCGAGCGTTTTATGAAAAGGTTGTCGATTTTTGTCACCAGCATCAGATCGTGGTGATTCAGGATGCGGCGCACATCATGCTCAGTTTCGATAGCTCGCCGCTGAGTTTTCTGTCGGTCGACGGGGCCATGGATGTGGGAGTCGAGATCCATTCGCTCTCGAAAGGATTCGATATGATCGGCTGGCGGATGGGCTGGGTCTGTGGCAACGAAAAGATTGTCAGTGCCTTTGCCGACATCAAGGACAACACCGATTCGGGACAGTTTATCGCTATTCAAAAAGCGGCTGTCGAGGCGCTCGAGAACGACGAGATACCCTGCGCTGTGGCGAAGAAATATGAGCGAAGATTGGAAAAACTGGTCGCGATGCTCACGCGATGCGGCATCCCAGCGAGCATGCCCGGGGGAACGTATTTTCTTTATACTCCAAGTCCGAAAGGGGTTGCCGGGGAGATGACTTTTGAGTCGGCTGAAGCGGCAAGCCAATTTTTGATCACGGAACATTCCATTTGCACGGTCCCGTGGGATGATGCGGGCCCCTATTTGCGCTTCTCCGTAACCTATGAAGCGGAAAACGAGCAACAAGAGGATGAATTAATGAGTGAGACCGAGGCCCGCCTCAAGAGTATCTCGTTCGAATTTTAGCAGTGCCTCGCGTTGGATCTGTACGGTTTCGTCGGGCGAGGAATCTTTTATACTGCGGGTACTCGATGAGTCTGGTTTTCTCCCCCGGTCAAAATCAGTAGATGAACAAAGTTTCTTCACGGAGGCAGAGAAAAGTATGTGGCGGCTCGGTATCAAATACAGTTTCTTTTGGTTACTGATCTTACCCCTCATTTGCGCCGGTTGCGGAGGCGAGAAGGCGAAAAAAAAGCCGCTCTCGCCCGCAGCGCAATTGGCTCAGGCAGAAAAAATGGCAAACCCCGCCGAACGGAGTAAAGCACTCACCGCCGCCGCATTGAGTTACCTCAAGGCTGCCGACAGTATGGGAGCCCGCAGCGCACTGCTTCAGTCGAACAGGGCGACCGAGGAAATCAAAAAACGGGAGCCCACGCAGCGGGTGGCGGCATATATTCTGCTTTCGGCAGCCTGGTACCAGGTGGAGGGAACCAACCGCGACAACTGTAAGGATGCCTATCGGGATGCGGAGAGGGCGGTGCGCGACATCGACAGTCCGGTAGAAAAAACAGAAGCACTTTTGGACTTGGCTGCGCTTAAAGATGATATCGACCGAAAGGCGGATGCAAAAAAACATCTGGCGGCGGGCACTGAGGGCATCGACGCAATCGATGATCCAGTCGAACGTGTTCGCCTGCTGGGAAAAATTACCCGCTTCTACGTAAAGGTGGGGGATGATTCAGCCGCTAAGCAGACGATTCAATCGGCTCAACAGTGGGCTGAAAAGGATCAAAATAAGGCGACACAAGCCAAACTTCTGGTCCTCATTGCGCGAGAAAAAATGGAGGTCCTCAAGGATTCTGCGGGGGGTGAAACCGATCTGGAGACCGCGCAAAAAATTGCAGCCGAGCTTTCAAGCAAGCCCAACCAACAGGCAAATTTGCTGATTGACGTGGCGCAGGTCTTTGTCGATACGGGAAAAAAGACCCAGGCCCGCAAACTGCTCGACGAAGCGGAAAAAATTGCCCGGGGAAAATCTGAATGCAAGCCGGCAATGAACCGGATTGAGAAGACGCGCGAGCAACTGTAAGCGGCGCACGGACACCGGCCAGCCTTAGTTTACTGAGGCCTCGATTTTCTCTTCGGTATAGCGAAGGATATCTCGAATCGAGATGACACCGACCGGTCGATCACCTTCCACAATCGGAATGTGGCGATATCCACCAAACGCCATTTTATGCACTGCAAAAATAATCTTGTTTTCTTTTTCAAGAGTTCCCGGCAGTGCCGTCATAAACTCCGAGATCGCATGAGATCGGAGGTCTGTAAATTCGACTCCAATCCGATTCACGGCATCATGTTCACTAAAGATGCCAATCAGCTTATCGTCTTCGGTTATGAGAATTGAACCGATTTTGTTTTCCAACATCACGCGAAGCGCTTCCTCGACCGGTGTGTCAGGGGCGACTGCGATGGGATGCCTAGGCTCGAGGGCCTCGATTTTCTCGCGAAGCATCCCGTCACCTACTGGTGAAGGACGCCGTTGCGGCTTATTTAGCATTGTGAGCGACTGGCCACATGATTCACATGTATCAGTGCCATCAATATTCTCTGCACCGCAATCTGGGCAAATGAGAGCCATACTATCTTTACCTTATATGCTTCAAGATTCGTTCGAATGCTGCCCCACCGGCAAATCATCTCCCATATAAAAACAAACTTTAGACGCGTGCTTTCTTCAGGAAACCTCCCAGGTATCTCCGGTACGAAAGAGGGTATCCAGTTCTCCTTCACCTTTTTGGGATTTAGCATCCTGAACCTGCTGATCAACCTCCTCTTCATAGCGGGGGCGATCGACTGCTCGGAAAACCCCAATCGGTTCCGGAAATTCGGGGTGAGTCATCCGGCTCAGCAGGTACGCTAGGCTTGGCTCTCTCGCTTTTTCATCATGGAATAGCAAGTCATCCTCACTGATTCCTTTCCCCAGTTCCACAACCTCCGGGTCCATTCCGTTAAGTCGGATACCCTTGTCACGATTCTTGCCAAAGATAAGAGGCTTGCCGTGTTCCAGTTCCAGAACCGTATCAGATTTCGTATCACGATCCGTAGCATACGTATATGCTCCGTCATTGAAGACATTGCAATTCTGATACACCTCCACGAACGCTGTTCCCTTGTGTTCCGCCGCCCGCGCCAGCACCATTCCAAGGTGCTTGATATTAATATCGATCGAGCGAGCAACAAATGTCCCTTCGCACCCGATGGCAATCGAAAGCGGATGCAGGGGATTATCAACGGCACCCATGGGAGTACTCTTGGTGACCTTTCCAAGCGGTGACGTGGGAGAATACTGACCCTTTGTGAGACCATAAATTTCATTGTTAAAAAGAACAATATTGATATCTAAATTGCGCCGTATCGCATGCATTAAGTGATTACCCCCAATACTCAGCGCATCTCCATCACCGGTAATCACCCATACAAAAAGATCGGGTCTTGCCGTTTTCAACCCGGTAGCAACGGCAGGCGCTCGACCATGAATCGAGTGGATACCATAAGTGTTCATATAGTAGGGGAAACGACTCGAGCAGCCGATTCCCGATACAAACACCGTGTTCTCTCGCGGAACGCCCATGGCGGGCAATACCTTTTTCATTTGTGCAAGAATCGAATAGTCTCCACAACCCGGGCACCATCGAATCTCTTGGTCGCTTGCAAAATCGGCTGCCTTTAAAACTGGCAGAGGGGAGTCGGTACTCATAAAAAATCCTAAAAACAACGCGGCGTATCACCGCATTTATTGAAACATATTAATTACAACAAGCTCTGTATTTTTTCGACTAACTCATATACGGAAAACGGCTTTCCTTGAACTTTATTCATTGCAATCGTGTCTGTCAGATAACGCGCCCGAACAATCATGTTTAATTGTCCCATATTGAGTTCCGGGACGAGTACTTTATCGAACCGATCCAGAATTTCGCCTAGGTTTTTTGGAAGTGGATTTAAGTAGCGAAGATGAGCGTGGGAAACAGCCTTCTCTTCAGCAAGCAGCGTATTCACCGCAGTTCTGCACGCTCCAAAAGTTCCACCCCAACTGAGAACCAACACCTTCCCGCTATCCGGACCGTGAATCGCCTGCAATGGAATCTCGTCCGCAATATTGAGCACCTTTTGCTGTCGGAGATTGACCATGTGTTGGTGATTTTCAGGGTCGTAACTCACGTTACCGGTGCCATCTTGCTTTTCCAAACCTCCAACGCGATGCATGAGTTCCGGAGTGCCAGGAATAGCCCAAGGTCTTGCAAGGTTTTCATCGCGAGCATAGGGCATAAACTCCTCGCCCTCTGCGAGTGATTCGGGATGCTTGATATTGATTTCCGGCAAACTCGCGAAATCCGGAATCTTCCAAGGCTCGGATCCATTCGCAATGTATCCATCCGTCAACAAAACCACGGGAACCATGAACTTGGAGGCGATCCGCCATGATTCCAATGCGGCGTCAAAGCAATCGGCGGGACTGCTCGCTGCGACCACGGGCATCGGACACTCTCCATTACGCCCAAAGAGGGCCTGCAGCAGGTCTGCCTGCTC
>JAQWPY010000021.1 GCA_029245145.1 Pirellulales bacterium
GGTCCCAATGGCTCGGGAAAATCGACGACGATTAAAATTCTGCTCGGGCTACTTTTTCCTACCGGAGGCGACGCCCTCGTCTTCGGTCAACCGGCGACCGAGGTCTCTAAAAATCATCGAATCGGCTACCTCCCTGAGGAATCGTACCTCTATCGTTTTCTCAATGCATACGAAACACTCGACTTTTACGGTCGGCTTTTCAATATGCCGGCTGCCGAGAGAGAAAAGCGAAGTCGGCAGTTGATCGAAACGGTGGGTCTCTCCCACGCCGCCCGGCGTCCGCTCAAAGAGTACTCCAAGGGCATGACGCGGCGCATCGGACTTGCCCAGGCCCTGATCAACGACCCGGACCTAGTCTTACTCGATGAGCCGACCAGCGGCCTGGATCCGATCGGGACCAAGGACATGAAGGACATGATCCTCAATCTCAAGGAGCAAGGCAAAACCGTGATACTCTGCAGTCACCTACTGGCCGATGTCCAGGATGTCTGCGATCGCATTGCCATTTTACATCAGGGAGAACTCAAAGAACTCGGCCGAGTCGATGCCCTGCTCCGCAAACGCGACCTGACACAAATCCAGTCGACCCAACTGACTCCGGAAGTGGAAAAAGAGGTCTGCGATCTGATTCGCGAGCGGGGCGGCCAGGTACTCTCGACCGAAAACCCCACCAGCACCCTCGAAGACTTATTCCTCTCGATTGTCCGGGAGAGCGAGGAAAAACCGGGCAAACGGGCCGCCCGCGAAAAATCGGAAACGCAGCAGTAGCACGCGGATCGGACCAAGATCATGGTCATTGAAAAACGGATATTGCCCACCTGGGAGTGGCTTTGGGGCAGCGCCGAGACGGGCGCCCGGGGCGCCGCCACCGAGTTTCTGATTGCCACCCTCGTGCTGATTGTCCTCGGTCTGCTGCTCGGTCTGTTGGTCAGCATCTTCCGCTACGGGCCGGCCCGTGGCTGGAAAAGTTACCTGCTCGTCTTGCGTCAAGCGCCGCGAGATCTTTTGGGCATCTCGCCGCGACGCGTGATCGGCCTGGCGGGTCTTGCGGTCCGCGAAGCGTTGCGACGACGCATCTGGGTAGCACTTCTGCTCTTTTTTGTCGTGCTCATGTTCGCCAGCTGGAACCTTGCTCCCAACAGCGAGCAACCGGCAGTCATTTATCTCAATTTCGTCCTCACGGCCGCTACCTACATCATGCTGCCGGTCGCCGTATTCACCGCAGCGTTCAGTCTTCCGCAGGATATCAAAAATCACACCATTTATACCGTGGTGACGAAACCGGTGCGCCCGAGCGAAATTATTCTCGGTCGCGTGATCGGCTTTTCGCTCGTCGCGACGGTGCTGCTTGCCGCCATGGGACTCTCGAGCTACGTCTTTGTCGTACGCGGCCTGAGTCACTCGCATCAGCTCGAAAAAGGCGACCTCGTCTCCGAGACGCACCGTGGCCGCATCATCCGCGACACGGGCGAAACGAGTCTTGATGATCGCCACCGTCACGAAGTCGATATCGAGGCGGGCGGATTTTTTCCTGAGATCGAATTCGCCGAGTCGGGCAGAATCACCCGCGTGGGCGACTCGGCTCGCACGGCAGGCCTGCGGGTGGGCGACCGGATCACGGTCATCGACGGCACTCCGTTTTCGAGCGAAAACGTGGGACGTGCCATTCGCACTCTCGCCGGCACCGCCCGCAGCGAGGTGGCTCTCGAAATCACACGAAGAGGCGAAAAACTTCGGATTGACGCTCCGCGGGCGATTCTCGAGACCTTCACCGAGACCAACCGGGGACACAAACACCGGATCGTGGCGAGGGACTCAAACGATCCGGCGGAACCGCGGCAGTACACGCTCGGCGCGGCAGAGGGGATGTTTCTCGCCCGCGTGCCGCAGTACGGCTCCCTGCGATTTCGCGACAGCAAGGGCGATCCGAAAGACTCACGCACCTGGAAATTCAACGAACAGGGCGTGAACATCGGCAAAATTTTCTCGTACCGCAGCTACATCCGCGGTAACACGTTGGCCGCCGCCATCTGGACATTCGACAACCTCACGCCCGAAAAATATCCGGATGGTTTTGACCTTGATGTGAATATCCGCGTCTATCGAAGCTACATCGGAAAAATCGATGCTCCCATCGTCGGGAGCATCTTCGTCCGCAACCCCGAGACCGGGAAGCGGACCCGGGAACAGATTTTTTCGGGCAAGGATTTCACGATCGACCAAATGCACATCGCCCGCAAAGCCTGGAGCATGGACGACGAGTTGGTCGACCTCTTTGCCGACGGCCTCGTAACCCCTGACGGCCGCATGGAAGTCTGGATCAGCTGCGTCAACCCGGGCCAATACTTCGGCATGGCGGAGGCCGACGTTTACATCCGGGCCGACGATGCCTCCTTCACGCTCAACTTTCTCAAAGGCTTTCTCGGGATCACAATGCAGGTGATCTTGGTCACCGCGCTGGCCGTCTTCTTCAGCACCTTTCTCTCCGGGCCCGTTTCCACCCTGATCTCGTTTACCACTGTGCTCCTGGCGTTCAACAAGGATTTTCTCCAGCGCCTGGCCAACAGCGTGCTTTACCCCGAAATGCTCAAGCAAACGGTCTCCTACAAACGCGTTTACGGCGGAGGCCCGCTCGAATCGCTTTATCGCCTCGTTCTGCAACTGAACATCACGGGCGAATTAGAAGAAAACATGCTCACTTCAAGCCTCAAAGCGATCGATTTGTTCATCATGCAGATCATCGCGATGGTCCTGCATCTGCTGCCAGATTTCGAGCAGTTTTTAGAAGTCCAGTACCTCTCGCACGGATATAATATCCCCTGGGATATGTTGATTCAGCATTTCTTTTCCGTGCTCTCCTTCCTCGTGACAACCTACGTGCTCGGTTATTTTGTTCTTAAGTCGAGGGAACTGGCCCGATGAACCAACGCCGTCTCTTCCAACGAAAAATTATTTTTCTCGCACTCATCTGCGCCCTGCTCTTTCCGCTCTTCGCCCTCAGTCAACCGGCCACGACCAAAAGTGCCGGGGGACAACTCGCCCAACTGCGAACGCGATACAAACTGTCGGAGGCCGACCTGGGGCAAATCGATCCGACGAGTGTGAGCATGAAACTGGCGACCTTCGGCCTGCAAGGCGCCGCGACAAACATCCTCTGGACCCGGGCGATCCAGTACAAGGAACGCGAAGACTGGACCAACTTCGATGCCACGCTCAACCAGATCACAAAGCTGCAACCGCACTTCGTCAAGGTCTGGGATTTCCAGGGTCACAATGTGGCCTTCAATATTTCGGTCGAGTTCGACGACTACCGCGACAAATATCGTCACATCATCAAGGGATTCAATCTGCTGAAAGATGGCATCCGTTACAACGAAAAATCGGCGCGGCTGATACGCCGTTTGGCCAACTACATCGGTATCAAAATCGGTCGATCGGATGAAAAGAAGTTCTATCGCCCCATGTTCGCAGCCGATCGCGATTATCACGCCCCGCCCCGCAATCAAAATCCGCTCACCGGCACTCGTTATGAAGATCGGCCCGAGAACCTGACCGACAATTGGCTGGTTTCCAAATGGTGGTACCAGCAAGCCCAGGACCTGATCGACAGCGGTATTACGCCGATCGGTACGATGAACCCGTTTATCATTCATGCCGATGCGGCAATGCAGCAGATGCAGTACGCCAATGCCCTCGAGGCGGACGGCAATTTTGGCACCGAAATGCAGAATGCCTGGAAACAGGCAGCCCGCGAGTGGCTCGCCTATGGGCTGCGGCCGATTCTCACTACCTTGGGCTTTGAAGTAAAACTTGAAGACGTCGATCTGATCAAACAGAAACGGGATGAGGCGTACAATGCGATCATGGATCTCGAACCGGGGTTGCTCGATAAGCTCCGCAAAGAGCGGATCGAAAAACTCTCGGACGAAGAGAAGCAGATCATCGACATCAAGCCGGAAGACCGCAACGAGGAGCAAGCCAAGCTGGCGGCGGAAGTGGCTCGCAAAACCACGGTAAGCCTCGAAGACATCGCGAGGTCCACGAGTGAAGAAAACCGCGCGCTCGCGCTGAATCTTGCTCAGCAATATTTTCAGTATGCGGCACAATACCGGGTGGCGAGCCAGTACAAAGATATCACGATGAACTACGGGTATTGGAGAGACCGTGCCGAGACGGAACAGAAAGCGGAGCTGATGCGGGTACGAAAACTGCTCTACGACGCCGATCAGGCCTTCAAAGAGTCGGATATCCCCACAGCCCAAAGGGATTACGAGCAGGCCTTCAACCTTTGGCGCGAAATCTTGGATGAGAAGCCCGAACTGCTTGAAGAAGAGACGTTCATCGAGGACCTCAAGGAGGAGATCGAGCAATACCAGAAACTCTTGGCGCAAGTCCGCGACGATGGCAGTCGCGCGTTGCCGAACGACTTCCCGCTGCTCGATGTACTGGAAAACACAGTCGCTCCAGCCAACTAAGGCGACCGGAGCAGGTGACCGAGCAGTGTCCGCGTCCGCTGGGCAATCCCCGCATGACGGCTCTCCCGGGGGCCGGCGACGTTCAAGACCACGATACTCTCAAGCGCAAGCCAGCGCCAGACCGACAACCGAACCGCGGTAGCATCGGTGTCCCCGTTGTCGATAGCTGCAAAATCGACAAGGTGCCAGGGTCGTCCGAAGCAGACCGCCGCATCGCGGGTCAATCGGGTTCCGCCACTGACCGGGCCACAGCAGAAGATGAGCGTGCCGCTCGATTGCAGTACGTTGCGACGCGTCCGCACGCGATAATCGCTCGAGCCGGTTGGCGCGAGTAAATATTTTTCCGCAAGCGAGCCATCCTCAGCCCTTCGGCCCCGCGGACACCAGCCACCGTGCGGAATGCCAAGGTCGATCGCCGCATCGAGACTGCCACGATCTACGCCGGTTTGTCCGCCTGAGACAATTTTTTTGATGCGGGGAGGCCACTTCATACTCTCTCGTTTCTTTCGCAGGCTTTATTCCGTTGCGATTCGCTCGGCCACGCGCAACTTGGCGCTGCGGGCACGCGGATTTTCTGCCACCTCCTCCTCGGAGGCGACCACCGGTTTGGCCGTGAGCACCTCGAGACGCGCATCGTCGCGGAAGGCATTTTTCACGAGCCGATCTTCGAGCGAGTGAAAGCTGATTATTGCCAGGCGTCCACCGGGCGCAAGGCAGGCCGGCAACCGCTCGAGTGCCACCTCGAGCCATTTAAGTTCTTCGTTCACTGCAATCCGGAGTGCCTGGAAGGTGCGGGTGGCCGGATCGATCCGTTGTCGCGTTTTTGCCTTCGGCAAACTGCTGCGCACAATCCGGGCCAGTTGATCGGCAGAGCGGATCGGCTGTTGCCCGCGCTCCCGGACAATCCGCCGCGCGATCCGCCGGCTGTGTCGCTCTTCGCCGTAGCGATAGATCAGATCGGCGAGTTGCCGCTCGCCGAGGCGGGCCACCAACTGCGAAGCGGGCTGTCCGCTGGTCGGATCGAACCGCAAATCGAGCGGCCCATCGGCGGCGAAACTGAAACCGCGATTGGTATCTTCGAGTTGATCGCTCGAGAGGCCCAGATCGAGCAGAATCCCCTCGACCTGGGCAAGATCGAGTTCCGTCAGCACCTCTGGCAGGTCGGCGTAGTTGGCGTGCGCGACGGCGACCGGCATTCCCCTCAGTTCATTCTCG
>JAQWPY010000032.1 GCA_029245145.1 Pirellulales bacterium
GAATCCATCGAGATAATATCGGCGTCGAGCCTGCTGGCAATCGCCATCGCGACCGCAGATTTGCCCGATGCAGTCGGCCCGGCAAGGAACCACGCATGCGTGATCGGTGGGAAATTCATCGAACGAATATGGCTCCATTCGGTGGCTGTTACTCGTGTAGAAACGATCCATCAATCATTCTGCTAATCTCCCAACTCGTTCAACGATTCCTCGATCAGGCCGATCAGATTATCGACCCCACGAAGTTGATCGCAGATCACCGGGTCGACGAAGAAGCGGACTTTTTTCACATAGTCATCAAACTGCTCCTGCGCCAAGGCTCGAACCACCGGCGAGACGTCCGCCAGATTTAAATACTCTTCCCGCTTCGCGAAAAACACATCGAGATGAAACTCCACTTCGCGGGACGACGGGGGAGCATCGACAAGAATTTGGTGCGGCCCCACCGACAGTCCTTCCTGCCGACTAATCCGATCCGCCAACTGCCGAGCAACTTCAGCGAGCCAGCCATAGGGCATGCCGGCAAGTCGACGATAAAGATCCGCATCCTCCAGCAAACTGAACTGCAGCAACCGCTTGTAAAGCCGCCTTCGTGGCCCGAAGAGTCCATCAAAAAGTGGGGCAACGTCGGTCCCGGCAGCTGCTGCGGACAGTTCTCCGATAAGCGATGTTTCACTGCTCCGAAAGAGCGTGTCGAGATCTAAAGACTCGTAGAGATGATAAAAACCTCGCTGCAGCATCGCAGTTGCCGAACGAACGGCATGGTGCCAATAGACCTCACTGAACATGACATACCTCGCAAACACCATCATTTCCGCTGCGGTCTTCCCTTTCTCCCCGATCGCAATTGCAGTCCCGCGTTCATTGAGGCACAGGCTGCCGATCAATCGCTCGCGGTCGAAGTGTCGACCGTAAGGCACGCCCGCGTGCAAGCTGTCGCGGGAGAGATAATCCATCTTGTCGATGTCGATCGGGCCCGACAACAAACTCGCGAGGAGTTGGTGACTTGGCTGCTGGGGTTCCCCACTCAAGAGAGTGGCTACATCACGGGCGTGCAGCCCCCAATCTCGCACCAACAACTCGGCAATTTCTCCCTCGAGCAAAAAACTACTCGCGAAAAATTCATGGCGAGGCACCCGGGGCAATTGAATATCTTCGATCGCGTGACAGAAGGGCCAGTGCCCCAGATCGTGCAACAATGCTGCAACGATCAGCAACTCGGCATCGGTCGGTGATACGAGTTTTCGAAACCGCGCGTCGTGCGCGAGCCGACGAAGATAGAGTAGCGAAAGTCGGTAGACGCCCAACGAGTGCTCGAAGCGGGTATGATGGGCTGCCGGGTAGACCAGTCCGACGAGCCCCAACTGACTGATATTTTTAAGCCGTTGAAATTCAGGGGTATCGATCAAGCGGCATACACGAGGGCTCACCGGTACATCAAGTTCGGCAGGAATCCGAATAAGGGAACTTTTGGCATCGAGCAAGCGAATTTCAGGGATATCTAAAATGCTCGACATCGCTCAGCCACCCATCACGGGAATTCCCATCAGAATCCCCAACAGAGCAACCACTCCGGCATAAAAGGCAAAATGAAAAAAACCGCTGCTCAACTCCAAATCGTAACAGGCAAAGGCGGTGACCGCGCCGACTGCCGCAAACAAAGGCCCGAGAAATGACCATTTCCAGAGCTCATCCTTCCACTCCGCTGGCACCCAATATCCGTACGCGGCCCAACAGAGGATGTAGATTGCACAGCAGATACCGGTCCGCAACCAAAGCCCCCCACCTCGATACGGCTCAAGGTCGTCGTTTTTCAGAAACCAGTAACCCCCGATGACCAGTGGCGGGGCGAGCAGAATCACGCCGATGCGAGCAAGCAGCATTTGCGATTCGGTTTCCATGCTCCGCCCGAACAGCGCCACTCCGAAGGCCAGAAGCACGCAGCCACCGATGATTCCCCATACCCAAATGCTCAACTCGGTGGACTCGCGGGCAATCGGTTCGAGTACCAAATCGCCCGACTTTCCCCTCGGTCCTTTTCGCGTCTCTTCCGCCGAGTGAACCTTAACCTCTTCATCTTTGCGCGGTACGCGAATCACCGTTTTGCATTTCGGACACGGTCCCTGCTTGCCGGCAAATTTATCGCTGACTTTGAATCTTTGCAGACAATTTTGACAGACGACGATAATCGACATGATAAGTTTGGTACGCGATTACGACTCGATAAATCGACCCGATGTGATGCCCCAAATATTTCCCGCTTGCTCGCAGCCTGCGGAAAGGGGAATCAAGACGGATCCGAAAGATCATCTTCCGTCAACATCGTGAATTCCTTGCTGCTAAGAGTATCTTGCGCCATTTCGATGTTATCGACCATCAGGGCCACGGCATCGCGATCAAGAATCGGATACGCCTGGACAATATTCACCTCCGCCTGGAGCAGTGCTGTGCAGATGCGGAGCAATGGTTGGGGCTCCTGAGGAAGGACCACGCCAATTAAATCGCTCTCGATCATTGCCAAGCCGGCGCGCTCGAGAATTTCTCGGCCTTGCTCAGGTCGACTTAAAAGGAAGCGAACAAAAGCACACTCCGATGAATCGCTGATCGACAGTGCGCAGATCCGAACGTGACTTCCCTCAAAACGCCGCACGACCTCGAGAAGTTGTCCTACGCGGTTCTCAAGAAAAACCGTGAATTGTCGGATGGTCGGATAATCACGACCTCGAATCGTGGAAAACTCCGTCCCGGTGCCTTCTCCGGTACTCATAGATTCGACTAAGCTGTTAGCAGATTTGGAACTGGATCCCTCCGAACTCGCCGCTCGGACGCTCACTATAGAGCATTGAATCTCGAGCGTCAACAAACCCGCAGAGAGACCATGATCAACGAGCATGAAATGCAGATTCGGGTGCGATACAGCGAGACCGATGCCATGGGTCGAGTGCACCATGCGAATTATTTGAACTATTTTGAAATGGGACGCACCGAACAGCTTCGCGCGCTCGGCCAAACCTATCGAGAATTCGAAGAATCGAAACTCTATCTCGTCGTGACCAAAATTTCAGTGCAATATCATCGCGGGGCAAAATACGATGACCTGCTCCGACTGCGCACGCGGACCATGAAGGTCACCATGGTACGCATCGATCACGAGTACGAATTATTCCAGGAAGATCAATTGGTTTCCAAAGCGGCCAGCACGCTTGCCTGCGTCGATGGTCAGGGACGCGTACAGCGGATTCCCGATTGGCTACTCGTGCGACCGGCGGAAGAAGGCTAGAGGGCCTTTAAAAGCGGTACTCAAACCCAAAATTCAAGCCCTGCGCCCAAAACGCGGCGTCAGCGTTTTGAGGCGAAGGATCGAACGGAGGCCCGCCGCTGGGTGGCGCAAACGGATTGCTCGTCGGGAAATGATTCGGATTCACACTGAAGTCGATCTGCTCTCCGGGACGGGCGACCCGCATCCAGTAAAGAAAGGAATATCCGACAGTCATTGCCAACCGATCACTGAACCGGTAGCCAAGCTCCAGGTCGAGTTGCGGCATAAACGAGAACTGATTCCGCGTCGTGTTTCCTATATTCGTGCCCGCAAGTGCAAGCAAACCACCCGATTCGTTTATCGCCGTACCCGTTGTGGGAGCGTAACGCGTGGATCCGTCGATCTCAATCCGCTGGCGAACATTCCCAAAGGCCAACCGGGGTCTCAGATCCACGAACCATCGACAGTGGTGATGCTGGTAGTGCAGACCCAGTTCAACACCGTTGAAATCGTTGGTCGTCTTGAAATGATCTTGCACGTTGTAATCACCTGCCGGAACGGGCGTGCTGCCGACGGGAATCGAGATGCTTTCAAAAACTGACAGTTGCTCGCCGAGTCGCGCGTAGCGATAACCGCAGGTGAAATCGAGCCGAATATCACCCCGCGGCAGATAGCAAAATCTTCCGTTGACGGTGCGACACGGCCTTGCTCTGCTCGGCCGCAGGACTCCCAATTGCCACCGCCATGCAATCCCCGCGCTATAAAGATCGCTGTCCGCCTCAACGGCGATGCCTCCCGACCGCGGTTGGCCGAGCGTTGTCGCGACAATTTCGGCATTCTGTGTCCCGGTGGAGGTATCGAAAAACGGACGGGCAACCAGTGGGCTACCGTTCGAATTCACTCTGAATTGCTCCCGCGGTCCGTGCAGACCCCACAGATCGGCATGGATACCCTGGCTATGCTCCGGGTTCCACCAGCGACCAAAGCGGATTCGTCCACCCGACCCGGGAGACCGAAACAGTGAACCGGTAGGAAAGAGCACCTGGGTGGAAGGGGAACCGATGATGCCTCCGTCAGCCGCATTGCTGGTGGTCACTAGCGGTGGCGTGTTTTTCATCGGCTTGACCCACCAATACAAATATTCCGCCTCAAACCACCACGGTTCGCTCGGGCCGACAGGCAGCATCAGAGGGAGCGTTGCCGGTTGTGTCTCGGCGGGAAATTCGTAAGAGACGCCAATGATGCCCTGCTCATTCGGTACGTTGGCTCTTGTGGCGGCGGTGGCGG
>JAQWPY010000033.1 GCA_029245145.1 Pirellulales bacterium
CCATGATTGACGTGGTTTTTTTATTGCTCATTTTTTTCATCTGCACGGCGAGTTTTCAGATTGTGGAACACAACTTGCCGAGCCAGGTGCAATTAGAGGTTCCGGCGGGAAATTCACTTGCCAACAAACAAGTGGAAACCGAGGATATCGAACCGGTGCTACTGAAGATCAACTGGCGAAATGACCAACCAGTCTGGTCCGTCAGCGGACAGTCGTGCGCTGATCTTCTGGCAGTGAAACAAAAACTTGACGCGCTCGCTACAATTGATTCATCGGTACCCATCATTGTGGACGTCGAGGCTCCGGTTCCCTTCGGTATCGCCATCGATGCTTACGATGTCAGTCGTAATACGGGTTTTTCAGAAATTCAATTTGCGGCCGACGCTTCGATGCTGCAACGATAAAATAACGTAGCCGAGCACCTCAAACGACAGGGTCGTCATCCCTATGGGTCTGCCACACTTTCCCAAGCTCGGCGTGCCGTCGGCCCTACAGGCCGTGCGATTGGCGATCGCCTGGTGCATGGCAGCCACCGCGTCGGTTTGTCTTTGTGAGAGTCTCCCGCAGCCACTGTCGACAGAAAACGATTTTATTGACGGTTTAATTGAGCGTCGTCTTTTCCCACTCGCCATCCTTGCCTGTGAAGAACGCCTGAGTCGCGAAGACCTCAGTGCGTTGGATCGCGCCGAGAGCACGGTAGATCTTTCACGAAGTTATGCCGCCTGGGCATTGCAAAGCGGGGCACGCCGCCGAACCAGACATTGGAAGCAGGCCGAAGCAGTGCTGCAGGAATGGTCAGACCAATATCCGAAAAGCGGTTTGACGCCTCTGGTCACGCGGCAATCCATTCAAATAGCGCTCGCGCGCGGGAAGTTTTCCAGACAAATGAGCCATGTGGCTCTCCAATCTCAATCAAATCACAATCAGGGTATTGCTGAGCTGAAACGCTGTATTGATTTGGCAAAGGATGGCTTAGTGAAAGTCAAGGAAAATCTCCCAAGCCTCGCTCCATCATCAACACAAAAGAACCATCTGGGCGAAGAGTCGCTACGCCTGCTGCAGGATGATTTTCAAAAAAGTGAAGCAGTAGCATGGATCGAGTTGGCCTTGTGCTATCAGGAAGGTAGTCCAGATCGAATTCACGCAGTTCAGCAGGCTGAACAGTTGCTAAAACCGCTCGCGGCTCAGGAGAATCCGATCGACTGGGATAGTCGTGTCGCGCATCTCACCTGTCTGCGACTCACCGGTGATAAGAAGCTGTTTGAGAAAGCTGTGGATCTTCTCAAACAGAGTAACCCTCCTGTGGATGTGCGGGGGGAACTCCGTTGCCAATTGGCAAAACAATTAATTGCAGATGAGCAATATATGGACGCGCTCGAACTGCTCAATCGGCCGATTAATTGCAATCAACAAGTTGAAGCGGAACTCGACTTTATCGAATTAAAACTATTGCTCGCCACGGCGGTCACCGCCTCAGGCCCTGAGGCAAACGAATGGAATCGCCGTGCCGTACACCAACTCGAATTAATTGAGTCCCTGCACGACCCTTACTGGTCGCTACGGGCACGAATTCTTCTCGGAAAGTCCATTGCAACGGGCGACGCAAAAGAAGTGTCGCTCTTGATCCGCGCTGCTGAAGGTTTATATCAGAGTGGACAGGTAGAGGATGCCGTAGCGTCGTACGATCGCGCCGAAAATATGGCGGCAACCGACGGGGATGCTTTACTTGCGTTTACGATCGGACGGACTGCCGCCGCAATTGAAAGCAAACAAAAAAATTATCGTGAGGCGAGCAGGCGTTTTTTGCGATTGGCAGATACATACCCGCAAAATGAAGCAGCATCACAAATTCATTTATTGGGTATTTACAATCTGGCGCAAGCGATGCGAGCAGGTGCAACTTCGAAAGATAATGAGACTGCGGAAAACGAAGAATACCGCACTCTTCTGGAGCAACACCTGAACCGCTGGCCATCGGGTGCAACGAGCAATCGGGCTCGGCTTTGGCTCGGGCGATTGTTTGCCATAGAGGGCAAAGTGGGGGCGGCGAGCGACTTATTTTTTGCGATCTCTCCTGAAAGCCCGGTGTATGCCGCAGCCGTCGATGCAGCCGTTCCCTGCTGCGAACAACAATGTCGCGCTGCATTTTCACAATTCTCCAGCGGCCAATGTGACACCGACCGATTTATTCAATCCGTGGAGGCTATTCTGGCAACGATCGTTCCGCCTGCCAAACAATTACTCGACCAGAACCATGCTCTTGCTCCCAAGGTGGCGGCCCATACGGCACAATTGCAAATGCGCTACCTGGGCGGCGAATACACGTCTGCTTTGAACTTAATCGATCGCGCACTTCAGCTCCTCGGTCCCTCGAGTGAAAGGGAAAAGAAACAACTTGATCAATTACAGATCGAAGCGCTTCTCGGAAGCGGAGATGTAGCCAAGGCACATCAACAAATTGCTCGTTTTGATGGAAGTTGGGTAGATCTTATTTTCGGTCTGCACCAGGTAACCGACGGTGTACGGCTGCTCTCCCGCGAGACGGGGATAAATCGCCATGAAGCTGCGTCGCTCAAGCTTGCAGCATTTGCGGGACTGAAAAAATCCGCCCAGAAGGTCGATGAAAAAGACCGCATCGCCTTGCGATTGATCGAGGCAAATGCCCTCTGGTTGTCAGGAAAAGAGACTGACTCGCTTACAATACTCCGCACACTTTCCGAAGCACATCCAAATAATGGGCGGGTCCAGCGGCGTTATGCCGAGTTACTGTTGCAGCAACCAGATGACGAGAGCC
Source organism: Pirellulales bacterium (assembly GCA_029245145.1). Classification (GTDB taxonomy): domain Bacteria; phylum Planctomycetota; class Planctomycetia; order Pirellulales; family UBA7805; genus UBA7805. The sequence continues at coordinate 2,795 of JAQWPY010000033.1, forward strand.
TGCAAATGTCATTAAAAAAATACCGCGAAATTGTACGCCGTTCACCCCCTCAGACGACCGCTTGGTTTTCAGCAAAATATGGCCAGGCGACAGCACAACTTAAACTCGGCAACGCCACGAAAGCCGCTCAGATGGTCCAAATGCTGCAGGTTTTGCATCCGGAACTGGGTGGAACGGAGTTGCGGAATCGATTTGAGAAGTTGCTTACCGAGTGCAACGAGAAGATTGCAAACCCCTAATCGTGTCTCTACCAAGGCCCCCGCACATAATAAACACCGAACTGTGCGGTGTCACTCGGCCAATAGGGCGTAGCGCGGAAGCGACCTCCGGGTCCCACGGTAGTCCCTGGATAGGGCCGACCAAACTGATGGTAAATCCGCGTGAGGCGCGTGTTTCCTACACCCCAACCCATGCTGTACTGTTTTTCGGCGGTGGGGGGAACAACCAGCGCGACTGGGGAACCCCAGGGTGTGTAGTAATAACCGCAGTGCCAGGGATAACTCAGGGCCGCTCGGCAACGGGGGCCACAGTGTCCGTAATTCACCATCTGCCCACCCATTGCGGGATAACAGGATGGGACACTACACGTGGGACAACCGCCGGGATAGGTTGCCTCGGCAGGTGTTTGAGCAGGCACCGACCTTGCGATAAAAATAATCGATGCAATGACCGAAAGCTTGAGTAAATAATTTTTGTGAACGTTGCAGTTCATCTTTGGGTTATCCCTGTGTGATTCTGTTATTTCAGTACCACCGGACCTTCGTTTTCACGCCGGTACCATCCGGATGAACGCGAAAGTATGTACGATCGTGCCGATAGAGCATCTCGTGAGGCAGAAATGGTTGGTACGTATAGTACGTATGACCGACCAGCGGAGGCGTTGGCCGCGGACAGAGATAGAGTTGTGCGGGAGGACCACAGGGGCAACCCGGCGCTCCGACGTAGTAGTTGTAAAAAAGATCCTGCTGACTTACCGGAGATCCACACTGCATGTTGGCTCGGCCGTAGTAAGGGGGACCAGCATCGGTTTGCGGTGCCGCGAGCAATACGAAAAACAATCCTGCCAAAAGGATCGTGGATCTGAGAAGTCGGCGATTCATCGGTTTTCTCCGATAAGGTTGGCGAACCGCTCAAGGTCCGGCGGGGAACGGATAGCGCGGTCGATGACGCGAGTGGCCTCTAGAAGGAAATTCGGCTCCTCGGGCTTGTACAGGTGAGTCTTTATATGTTGGTAGAACGGATTTCAGCGGTTAAAGGCTCGAAAACACCTGGGAGTCCGGGCCCTGTGTCGGTATAATCCGCAGCAACAGCAAAATTTACCAGTCTCTGGGTCCCTGCCCCTGGCCTCTCACGGTTCGGGGAGCCCCTGGAAGTCTTTGGACTTCCGCCAACACGTTGTTTGCGAGGAGGCAGACGTTTGGCAAAAGTAAAGGCAAGGCGAAAAAAGAAACGCCAAACAAAAAAAGTTCCTGCGAGCGAAACCTCGGTTTCCCAAAATGGATCTACTGGTGGTACCAAAAAAAAGAAGTCTCGTACTGCGGTGAGGCAGGTAAAACCCGCATCGACCAATGGGGCGGTCCCCAGCAGACGATCGGGACGCCGCGCCACGGCAAAGTCGATGGCGGCAAGCCAACGCGACATTTCAGTAAGTGAATTCTTCGCAAAAAACAGGCATCTGCTGGGATTTGACAATCCGCGCAAAGCACTACTGACCACGATCAAGGAGGCGGTCGACAATTCGCTCGATGCTTGTGAGGAGGCGGGGATTCTTCCGGAGATTTGGGTGCATGTCGAAGCAACCGGAAATAATCGTTACAAGGCGGGAGTCCAAGATAACGGACCCGGTATTCTCAAAAAACAGATCCCCCTCATTTTTGGAAAATTGCTTTACGGCTCAAAGTTTCATCGGCTGAGGATGAGTCGAGGGCAACAAGGAATTGGGATCAGCGCGGCTGGAATGTATGGGGTTTTAACCACTGGTAAGCCGGTAAAAATCTCTTCCAAAATATCGAAGCGAAAACCTATCCACTATTACGAAATTCAAATCGACACCAAAAACAACAAGCCTGAAATTCTCAATGGTCGCGGGAATGGGGTCGACATTCCTGCCGGTCCCAAAGGCGAACCGTGGATGGAAAAGCACGGGGTCGAATGGGTCAGAACCTATGGTGAGGATCCGGAGGATGCAAGCGGAAAGGAAGTCGTTAGTGGCACCCGCGTGACGATTGAACTGGAAGCAAAATACCAACGGGGGCGAGGGAGTATCGACGAATATCTGGAACAGACAGCCATTGCCAACCCCCACGTGACGCTGCATTACCTCGATCCGGATGGCGGATACCGGCATTACCAGCGATCGACAGAAACCCTTCCGACGGAGCCAAAAGAAATCAAGCCGCATCCCTATGGCGTGGAGTTGGGACGACTTTTAGCGATGATTAAGGGAACTGATACTTCCACACTTTCTCAATTTTTGACCGCATCCTTTTCACGGGTGAGCCCCGCTGTAGCTCGCAAAATCTGCAGTACTGCCGGCCTGAAGGTACGGGCAAGCACGCGTAAAATCGGTCGCGGCGAAGTGGACCGACTTTATGAATCGATTCAGAAAACAAAAATAAGTGCGCCAAAAACTGATTGCATTGCGCCTATCGGAGAAGAACATTTACTCAAAGGGTTACACCAAGTGGTTCCCGGTGAGTTCTACGCGGCGGCGACGCGTCCGCCCAACGTTTATCGGGGAAATCCCTTTCAGATTGAAGTGGCACTTGCCTACGGGGGAACCACCGCCGCACAGCGGATCACCAAGGAAACACTGATTGAGTTGATTGGTGAGACCGACTTAAGAACTCTCCGCCAGTTTCTTATCCACACTTTTGATGGAATCGGAAGTAACGCAGCAGAAAGAATAATGAAGGAAGCGGACCTCGGTACGCGTCTCTCACCCGCAAAACTTATGGCCAAACAGGTCGACGCCCTCCACGAAGCGCTGCGAAACCTCAATCTCGGCGAAGGGCAGACGATGAATGTATTGCGGTATGCCAATCGAGTACCCTTACAATTTCAGCCCGCCGCATGTGCAATCACGCAAAGTATTTTGGGGACCAATTGGC
>JAQWPY010000072.1 GCA_029245145.1 Pirellulales bacterium
CGATCGCCTCGCAGATGCGCTTGAGGTAAGCGCGCTTTTTCGTCGAAATGTGCACCGGCAGCTCTAGGGGTGCCAGATAGATGACTCGCGTCGGGCTGTTCGTGCCCTGTTTACCACCAACCGAGCCATTTCCAGTAGGGAAGCCCCAGGCCCAGCCAGAGTGCCAGGTGGAAAAGTGAAATCAAAAAGCCACTGCGGAACCAGATCGCGGGCGGAATGCACCCCTGATTGAAATAGATGATTACCGGTCCAGTCGAGTAGTTGGTAAGACATCCGCAAAGGCTTGAAAGATAGGCGATCAATGGAATCATCAACAGCGGCGGGGTTTCCGCTTGCTGTCCGAGAACAAAGAATGCGGCGGCGAGTGCAATGATGTGTCCGGTCAGCATCGAGAAACCGTACATAGAATAAAAATAGAGTAGCGCAAGTGCGAGGGCGACAAGCAGCGGGGTTGTCAGAGATAGTTCCTGGCTTACCCAGTCGGAAAAAAAGTGAATGACTCCATACTGTTTCAGTGCGTTGGCCATCGTCAGTAGCCCGCCGAGCCAGATCAGGGTGTCCCATGCTTCCGCGTGCCCGATTAAAGATTCCCAGCGGTCAATGCGAAGCAGGAGTGCGGCCACGACTCCACAAAGACAGACCGCGGTGGTCGATATGCCGTGCCATGGAGCGCTCATCCAGAGTGAGATCATTGCGACGAAAATGCCAATAAGCAAAAGCTCGTTTCGAGTGACCGGGCCGAGTTCTTCCAGTTGCTCCGTCGCTCGCCGCCGTGCAGCGGTCACAGCATACACGTCGTGCGGAAAGATGAAGTGAAGCAACAGCGGGAGGAGGAGCAGCCCGATGAGTCCGGGTACGATGGCACCCACAAGCCACATGGTCCAGGTGAAATCGATCCCGTACACCTCCCGTCCAGCCGCAGCAACGAGGGGATTGGCCGCCATGGCAGTGAGAAACATCGCCGAGGCGATCAGGTTTGAGTGTGCGCCGCAACTGATGAAATAGCGCTCGATCGGCAGCGAAGGCGCGTCGAGTGATTCGCGGAGGGCCTCGTTGATGCTGCGGACGACCGGCGCAATCACGCCGCCGCCACGAGCGGTGTTGGAGGGTATGAATGGCGCAAGAATCAATTCGGTGAGGCCAATGGCATATCCGAGGCCCCGCGAAGAGCGGCCCAGCATGGAAAAGCAGAGCAGAGCCAGTCGGGTACCCAATTGTGTACGGATGACCGTGCCCGAGAGAAGGATCGCGAGTACGACGAGCCACGTGGTGGAATTCGCAAAACCGGAAAGTGCCGATTTGACCGATAGATGAGGTGCCCCGCCAATCGATTCAGCGAGAATGAGAGTGACGAGGGCGAGCAGAACAAGAGGGCCCATCGGAAGCGGCCTCAAGATAAAACCGAGAATGGTGCCCAAAAAGACGATGAAGACGTGCCAGCCACTCAGCGACAATCCGTCCGGTGGCGGTTGGATCCAGAGATACGCGACCGCAACGATGCAGATCGCCAGACGCCCGATGCGAAGGCCGGATGATCGAGTTAGAATGGGGCCCTCTAAGCGCTGAACAGTCATGCGATTAGGTTAACGTCTGCCTTATTGCCCCGCAACGCAACACATGCAGAACGTGAATGGGCCAATCGGAACTGGTGTGCAGAGGGTGGCGAGAGCTAAGGTACTCTTAGTGGTGCTCTTAGTGGCTAGTGGCAGTGGCAGTGGCGGCAACGATGTTTATTGACAGGAGGGGATTTGGGAGTGAGTGGCTCAAGTAAAGTCGATCGGGCTGCGGGCGGGAGTAGCAATTGGCTCCTCTTCGTCAGTTACCCGATGATGATTGCCTCCATTGCATTGAGTGAATCCCTCGTGGTGAGTTCGCTCTCGCCTGTTGCGATTGGCCTTTTATTCATCATTGTTTTTATGGTGATGCTGATCTCCTCTTTTTCGGTAGTCCGGCATGCCGAGCGGATCGCTGGCCTCTTAGGGGAACCGTATGGAACGCTCATCCTCACGCTGTCGGTGGTGATTATTGAGGTCGCAGTGATTGCGAGCGTGATGCTCCACGGTGAAAATAACCCGACGCTTGCCCGCGATACAATATTTTCGGTGCTGATGATTGTCCTCAATGGTGTCGTCGGCGTTAGTTTACTTGCCGGTGGGATCCGTCACTTTGAACAGTCCTATAATTTGCGGGGTGCGAACGCGTATCTCGGCGTTTTGATACCGCTTTCTCTCCTGGGGCTGGTACTTCCCCGGCTCACTGATTCGGCGCCTGGGGGAAGAGTTTCGGACATGTTGGGCATCTATTTGATGATCTCGACTACGCTGCTGTACGTCATCTTCCTCGGAATCCAGACGACACGGCACCGCGATATGTTCCGCGGGGGCGACCCGAGCGAATCCCTTGGGATCGAATTGCGGGACAACACGCAAATCAAATGGCAATGCGCACGGTCGGGGTTGCTGCTGATTGTCACGATGATTCCGATTGTCGTTTTGGCGGAGACACTGGCAGAGGTGGTGGACCATGCGATCGAAAAAACGCAGGTTCCTTCGGCATTGGGTGGTGCGCTCATTGCGATTCTGGTGTTATCTCCGGAGGGAATCTCCGCGCTCAAGGCGGCGCGATCTGACAAGTTGCAGCGTTCGATTAATATCAGTCTCGGGGCCGCACTTTCGACGATTGGCCTGACGATTCCATGTGTGCTGGGTATTTCTATCTTTTTGGATCAAGGTATCGTGCTGGGGCTCAACTGGCTCGATGTCTTTCTGTTGAGTTTGACGCTCATGGTATCGATCGTGACCTTTGGCAGCGGGCGGACCAGTGTGTTGCAGGGTGCGGTCCACCTACTACTGTTTGCAACGTATGTCGTCTCGATGTTCGACAGTGCGGCCTGATCTACCGCACGGTTGGAGGCGGTGTTCTTAGGCAGCTATCGCGGGCAGCTATCGCCTTCGGATATTTCCGGTTATGGTGGGCCGGGGCGCCGAATCACAGGGAGGAAATAATGAGCAGTGCAACTGCGAGACACATTTTGGTCGAGTCGGAAGAGGAATGCAATCAAATCAAGTCGCAGATCGAGGCGGGTGGTGATTTTCAAGAGCTCGCCCTGCAGCACTCGATGTGTCCCTCCGGACAACGCGGCGGCGATCTGGGCTCATTCTCGCCAGGCCAGATGGTCAAGGAATTTGACGAGGTCGTATTCTCGAGTCCGGTAGGTGAACTTCAGGGTCCGGTTCGTACCGAGTTCGGATATCACCTGCTCGAGGTGACGAGTCGGGAGGAATAAAAAAAGCCTGTCTGCACGGCTGTGGAGTCGATGGGGTGCTGCGAGTGCAAACAGGCTGTGAAGCGGACACCGCCCTGGCCTATGCGAGTGGCCGCTCATACCCTTAAGCGATAGCCGGGAAGAAAAGGGGCAAAAATCTTTATTTGCGGTGATTGTGGCCTAATCTTTCCTGAATTCAGCCTCGAGGTTAGGGTATAGAAGACCGCAAGTTGTGGTCACGTTGTGGGAATTGGGGGTCATCCGATCATTTTTTAAGGCCAGCGAGGCGGAATCTATAGGAGTGTCACATGCTATCGTCACGAAGGAAATTTATGCTCTCCGCCGCCGCAGGCGTGGTTGGCGGGTTGTCGGCCAACGAAGCGCTGGCACGGAAATGGCGCGGGCGGCGACGATCACCGGCGGTCCACACCGAGAAGCGAGGCGAACCGGCAGTGGTTGTCGGCAGCGGTGAGCACACCTACGAAGTCCAGCACGACTGGCCAACGCTGCCGGACAAATATTCGTGGCAGACGACGCACAATGTGGCGGTGGATCGAGGTGGTAATCTTTATGTGATTCATGAAGGCAATCGCAAACTCGAGGATCATCCTTCGATCTTCGTCTTCGATCCGGAGGGCCGTTTCATGCGGTCGTTCGGCAGCGAGTTTCAGGGTGGCGGACACGGGCTTGAAATTCGAAGCGAACCGGACGGCGAGTTTCTCTACATCACGGCCTATCAGCACCTAAAAAACTTTGCAAAGTATGATTTGCAAGGGGAACGAGTATGGCTCAAGCGTGCGCCGATGGAGTCGGGGCTTTATGCGGATGGGGAGAATCAGGCGACTACCGGCACGTGGGGTCGCGACCGCTTTATGCCCACCAACTTCGCGTTCATGCCGGATGGCGGCTTCATGCTCGCCGACGGTTATGGCTCCTTTCGCATCCATCGCTATGACGCTGACGGGAAATGGATGTCGGCCTTCGGTTCGCCCGGCAAGGCGGATGGACAATTTAACCTCCCGCACGGACTCTGGCTCGATGCGCGGGGAGATGATCCCGAGGTGGTCGTTGCGGATCGCGTTAACGGCCGACTTCAATGGTTCACCCTCGACGGTGAACATCGCCGGACGAAAGATGGATTCATCCTGCCTGCGAACTGCGATGTATACGGCGATACGCTACTGGTTCCCGATTTAAGCGCCCGGATTACTCTACTGGACCGCGAGAATCGCGTGGTCGCGCAGTTGGGTGAAGATCCGGCATGGCGAGAGTCGGTGCTCAAAGATGGGATGGCACTCCGTACCCGCCCGGACGAATGGAAGGCGGGACGTTTTCTTCACCCGCACGACGCGTGTTTTGATCCTGCTGGGAATATCTTTGTTGCCGAATGGGTCGCGCCGGGAAGGATCACTCGCCTGGTAAAGCGGGCGTAAAACGACACTAGGGTACCGATCGCAGTCCGCGGATAGATCACCGAAACGTTCGGTGCGAGTCGACCGGACGGGAACGGCTCAGGCGATGATGTCGTGGATGATGCGGCCATGGACATCGGTCAGTCGCATATCGCGACCACTGAAGCGGAAGGTCAGCTTTTCGTGATCGATGCCGAGTAGATGCAACAGGGTGGCGTGCAGGTCGTGAATTTCTAGCTTGTCTTCCACCACTTTGTAGCCGAATTCGTCGGTCGCCCCGTAGACTGTGCCACCGCGAATCCCGCCTCCGGCCATCCAGACGGTGAAACCGAAGGGATTGTGGTCTCTGCCATCGGTGCCTTGGGCAAACGGTGTCCTGCCGAACTCGCCCGCCCAGAGGACAAGGGTTTCGTCAAGTAGTCCGCGACCCTCGAGATCGGCGAGCAGTGCGCCGATAGGCTGATCGACAGCCAAGGCATTTTTGGTATGCCCCTCGCGGAGTCCGCTGTGCTGGTCCCAGCGGTCGC
>JAQWPY010000073.1 GCA_029245145.1 Pirellulales bacterium
ATTTTAGGTTCTTTGGCAGTGCTTGTAATTGCGATGTTTCCCGCTGCTTTTTTGGCCCTTAATTTTCAAAGAAAAGAAAAAGTGCTTCAGCCTTCCGAAGTAATAATTTTTCACCGAAAGAGTTGGTTACGCTTATTTATAATTTTAAGTTGCTTTGGGTATTTAGTAATTTTCTCAGTGGTTCCTCTTCTGGCCCTAATCATCCAATGTGGTGATGTTAAAGTGTTTATTCAAGCTGTTCGTGTATCAATTCCAGAAGCCTTTAATTCACTGGTTATTGCAAGTGGATGCGCGCTGCTTGCTGGCTTATTGCCGTGGGCAGCAGTATGCGGGGGTCCAAGGCGTCACAGCACTATATGGGAATTTATTAACCTCTGGGCGATTGGTGTATCACCTTTAGTCATAGCTTTAGTTTGTTCACGGATCGGGAGCATGTTTGGTTCGCGAATTAGTTCCATCACTATCGCGAATGCAATACTCTGCTACGCGTTATTACTTCGGGTATGGCCATACGCATTTCGGACTATTTCAAGCGGTCACGAGCAGTATCACGCAGATTGGAAGGCAACAGCTCAAATGGCGCGCGTTCCAAAAATCCAGCAGATTACAAAGATTGGCCTTCCACATTATTTACCATACGTCGGATTATCAATGGTTCTCGCTTTCTCTCTCTCGATAGGCGAGATCGAAATAAGTCAGATGCTGTGTGCTCCAGGCTACGGTACCCTCGCGTTGCGGTTAATGACATTTTTACATTTTGCGCCCGCAAATGAAGTTGCAGGATTGGCCCTATTTCAAATGCTGATAGCCCTAACGCCAATCTTTGTTGGATTTGCCTGCTATAAAAAACTATTTAAGTTCCTTTGATGGTGTTCTCTTGTCATGAGTGTTTCCATAGATTGCAAAAATGTCGAATTTGACATCAAAAAAAGAACTATTCTTCATGATATTTCATTAGTCATTCCGCAAGGGTGTTTCTTTGGTATTGTCGGACCCTCTGGAACGGGAAAAACTACCTTACTCCGTCTTTTTGCTGGACTAAATAAGCCGAGTCGCGGAACGATTCAATTTTTTGGGAGCGAGGGGAAGGAGTTACGACAGTCGGAATTGAATGTTTCCTTGCTTTTTCAATCGTTAGCTTTGTGGCCCCATGCAACAGTTAAAGAGCATGTCGATCTTGTGTCGCCAAACACACGACAGGAAAGACCTGGCGAAGAGATACTATTAGAGTGTGGAATCACAAAAACGCTTTGGTCAAGGTATCCTCATCAACTGAGTGCTGGAGAATTACAGAGAGTTGGTTTGGCTAGGGCACTTGCCGCCAAACCAATGTTACTACTTGTTGATGAACCTTTAGTGAATGTGGATCAACAACTCCGATCACAGATACAATCCCTCTTAAAAAATGTGCACGCTCGATATGAGACGACAATTGTTTATGTGACTCACCAATGGGAGGAAATTGCCAATCTTTGCGATCATGTTGCTGTGCTAGATGGTGGAGGTGTAATTCAACAAGGACGCGTCGATGATGTTTATTGGCATCCGAAAAGTCGTCGCTGCGCAGACTTTTCCGGGGCCGTCGTTGATATTTCTGTAAGTCTAATTAATTCTGGTAAAGTTGCGGTAGAAAGTAAAATATTGGAAAACTCTGTTCGAAGTTTGGGGATGGTCAGACCTCAGCAAATCGATTTTATTACACCAAGAAACTCTAATTCCTGGGTAGTTTCCCGGGCTTTCCCTTCGGAATCCACTTGGCATTACGAATTTCAATCCGAAGAAGACAAAATTTCATTAAGCTCTTCTAATTATTTTGCAGTAGGTGAGGTTGTCGGAATTGTTATTAGACAATTTTGAAATATCATTTTCTTAGCTGCCCTGTTCAAAAAAATAACAATTAATTTTCCTCGCCATAGAAATAGAGAATTTGTCGTGCAAGCAAAATTACATGTGTGTTTTATTATCTTACTTATAGGCTTGAGTGATTTAGTATATGCCAACACTGGACCGACGGAGAACAAGGGAAAAACGTTGGTGTTGCGAGGGGATAAGAACGAAGTTCATTCAAAGAGAAAAAAATTGGTTTTGATTTCGGGTGATGAGGAATATCGATCAGAGGAGGCGCTCCCTCAATTGGCAAAAATTTTATCTTCTCAGCACGGATTTGACTGTGTGGTTTTGTTTGCAATACACCCTCAAGCTGGATACATCGATCCTAACGTCCGAAACCACATTCCCGGCATGAAACATTTACGAGATGCTGATGGATTGGTGATTGCTACGCGATTCAGAGACCTACCTGAAAATCAAATGAGGGAATTAGATCGGTATCTCTTACGCGGAGGTCCCGTGGTGGGAATGAGAACTGCGACCCATGCATTTAACATTTCTAAGGGGAAAAAATATTCGCATTACGGAAACGGATACCAAGGAGAGTTGGATTTTTGGCGAGGGGGCTTCGGGCGTGCCATTTTGGGTGAAAAGTGGATTTCGCACCATGGTGCGCATCGTCAGCAAAGCACACGGGGTGTGATCGCGGGGAGTGAAAAAAAACACCCCATTGTCCGCGGCATAAAAACGGGTGACATTTGGGGACCGACCGATGTGTATGGAGTGAGGTTACCGCTGCCCGGCGACAGCCGCACGCTGGTTTTCGGACAAGTCCTTTCTGGAATGCAGCCGGCTGATCTGCCGGTTGAGGGGGCGAAGAATAACCCGCAGATGCCCATCGCGTGGACTAAAAGTTATCAACTCCCAGCAGGCGAGCGAGGGCGAGTATTTACCACCACGATGGGCTCTTCAAATGACCTGATGTCTGATGGATTGCGGCGACTGATTGTGCAAGACATCTACTGGGCTGTCGGCTTGGAGGAATCGATCCCTGCCAACGGCTTGCGCGCGGATATCGTGGAACCCTACAATCCGAGCGATTTTGGTTTTCAGTCTGATGAATACTGGTTGAATAAAAACATCAAGCCGGCGGATTTCTTATCACCATGACCCTCTACTGCGCCATGGAGTCTGTCGAGGATGGGATTTCTCCGGAGGAACTCCAGTCGAGCCTTGATCTTGCGTTTGATCAGTTGGAGCTTCGCCGCCGCGTGATTGCGGTTCCGCCCGATTACACGAGAGTTCACAGCCACGCTGGTCCCATTACATGTCTGGCGCACTCCTATTATGAAAGCCGGTTGGTCGATGTCTTACCGGCCCTGGGCACACATGTGCCAATGGCCGACTGGCAACTGGAGCGCATGTTTCCCTCTGTGCCAAAAAATCTTATGAGACCGCATCGCTGGAGAGAGGATGTGGTCACAATTGGAGAGGTACCTGCTGACTTTGTCAGAGAGGCCACCGAGGGAGTTTATTGCAAGCCGTGGCCTGTCCAAATTAATAGACTTCTCTGGGAGGGTGAGCATGATTTGATTCTTTCGATCGGGCAGGTAGTACCCCATGAAGTGATCGGGATGGCAAATCACAATAAAAATTTATTTATCGGAACCGGAGGAAGTGCGGGAATCAATGAAAGTCACTTCATCGGGGCCGCCTATGGGCTTGAAAGGATGATGGGTCGCGCCGATACGCCACTGCGGAAGATACTCAATTATGCGGAACAGAAATTCTGCCAGCATCTGCCGATCGTCTATGTGTTGACTGTCGTGGCTCCCGATGCGTGTGGGGAACCGTTGCTGCGCGGACTCTATGTTGGTGATGACCAGGAATGCTTTTATCGAGCCTGTGAACTTTCGCTGAAATTGAATTTTCAGCGATTGGACAGAGAAATCGAGAAGGCGGTCGTCTATTTGGATCCCCAAGAATTTCAAAGTACCTGGTTAGGAAACAAGGCGATTTACCGCACACGGATGGCCCTGGCCGACGGAGGTCAATTATTGATTCTCGCTCCTGGGGTGAGCACTTTCGGCGAAGATCCTCAAATAGATTCTCTCATCCGTAAGTACGGATACCGAACGACTCCAGAGATAATCCACTCGGTGAACACCTCAGATGATTTAAAAAATAACCTGGCCGCGGCAGCACATTTAATTCACGGCTCTTCGGAAAACCGATTTGAAGTACGTTACTGCTGTGACGCTCTTTCGCAAGAAGAGGTCGAGTCGGTCGGATATCGATATGGAGATTTACGGGAGGCTCTCACCCGTTACAACCCCGATACGTTACACGATGGCTGGAATCAAATGTCGGACGGTGAAGAAATATTTTTTATCCGTAACCCTGCACTTGGTCTCTGGGCAGCAGAATCAAAACTTCTTGACAGTGCAAGATAAATCAACCAAGCGGAGAGTATGTAATGGATTTCTTTTACGCAAGATACGATCGAGCTGATGGTCCTAAACATTCTGATCGCGCATTGTCTTTTCAGATCGCATCGCTCATGCAAACACTCATCTTTGTGTCACTCGGCCTTGTGACAATGAGCGGGTGGGCGGATGAAACCAATGCTGGCCCTTTAAAGCAAATTGATCGCCTGTTTCGCGGAACCTATGACCAGGCACGGACCCATGTTCTCGAAGTGTCAGAACCGATCATTATCGCCCGGAGTGAAGATCTTGTTTTGCTGCGTGATGGAAAGACGATACATAGTGTAAACCCACCTGGGGGCTATCGCGCACTGACGACCGTTTCCCATATCACACTGACTATTTTTCTGCTTCTCGAACCGTATGGAGAGGGAGAAATTTCGGAGGAAAAGATTGAACGGCTTCGGCAGTTGGGTGATCTCGCCCTCGAGGCGAAAGCGAGTTTGGCACAACGACTCGACCCATCCCTCGCCGAAGGCCAGATATTTCTGATTGACACGAGTCGCGCATTTATCCAAAAGGTTGTCGACCATCGCCGTTGGACGTCGCAAGAATTGGCCGCTTTCTTGCAAACGGTAAGGCCGCAAATACTCAAGAACGTGCAACAAGCGGCAAAGTTTCGGATTGATCACTTCCATCGTCAAATGATGGATTGGAAGAAAATAATGACCGAGGAGGAATGGAAACGATTGCGTGTTGTCGTCTCGGGGGCAGCGATGCCGAGAACGAACAACCTTGCGGTCCAATATTTTTCGAAGCTTTTCGGAGTCCGAGGAGAAGGCCTGAAAATTACCTACGCTGAATCTGTTTTTAGTGATCGACGCACACTTCAAATCCTGGGGACCAATCTCCTCGATGCACAAATTGGTGCAGGGTATTTTTCCGATCCGTGGCGAATGCATCGCGATTTGATGGGCAATGCGGCGGCAGTTTATCTCGATGGGTTGATACTGACAGATGGTAATTTGAAACCGGATCGGTGATCTGATTATCTGCGGTAGATTTATCCATCCGGTTGCCATATAGTTTTCGTGATTATTTTTCATTTCCTTTACGAGCGGTGATAGCTACTTTGTCTGCTCAGCCTACTGATTGCACTCTCGCACAAACCCCCTACCTGCGACTCATCGATCGGGGTGGATGGTCGTTCGTGCAGCGGACCACCGGGGTGGGAGTGGTCGCCATCATGGCCCTTACTGATGATGAAAAACTGATTCTAGTGGAACAGCATCGTCCACCGGTTAATCAAACAGTTTTAGAACTTCCGGCCGGATTGGTCGGAGACCTCAAAGATCAGCCTAACGAACAACTGGAGCAGGCGGCACGGCGCGAACTGTTGGAAGAAACGGGCTATGAGGCAACGCGATGGAGGGAATGGATCACGGTTGCCTCCTCGGCCGGCCTGACGGACGAATGCGTGACGCTTTTTTTTGCCACTGGGCTTACGCGTGTCGGACCTGGGGGTGGCGATTCGAAGGAGGAGATCACTGTCCACGAAATACCGCTACCTGATGTTCCGCAGTGGATTGAAACGAATTTAGATGCGGGAAAATTTGTCGATGGTCGTGTGTATGCTTCACTCTACTACCTTCATTTCCTTCGCTAAAAAGACGAAGTAGTGCTCTTGAGTAATTTACCTGCGTGCTCTGAAAATACCCTCGACCTGCAAAGTCGGCTTCTTTACGAAGATAAATTTTTAGTTGTCCTCAACAAGCCGAGTGGACTGCTCTGTCAGCCGGGATTGGGTAAGGGCAATCAAGATTCTTTAATTCAGCAAGCGCAGGACCTCTGGATTGATACTCTAATTGTCCATCGCTTGGATCGGGACACGTCTGGGATTATTGTTCTGGCTCGGGATCGAGACGCGCATAGGTGTCTTAGTCGACAGTTCCAGGAGCGAAAGGTAAAAAAAACGTATCGCGCCCTCGTGCTTGGGACACCCGTCGAATCGAGGGGAGCGATAGTGACGCGAATTCGGAAAGCAATGCACGTACCCCCTCGCTATTGTGTCGACTCCATTCGGGGGCGTGAGGCGAGTACGGACTGGAGGGTTGTGACTTCGCAGCAGCGATACGCGCGCATGGAACTTGAGCCACTTACTGGCCGCAGTCACCAACTCAGGGTCCATATGAATTATCTGGGTAATCCGATTCTGGGAGATCCCCTCTATGGTACCGACGAGTCTCAAAAGGCGTTTCCGCGACTCGCTTTACATGCTACGGCAATCTCGCTCGATCATCCGCACACCAGACAGCGGATGCAATGGACTTGCAGCGAGCCGTTTTAGCTCAGACGGAGTCTAGATTATCCTGCGGACAGTCGGACGCAGCCCGACTTTCGATTTGCAGGGTCACGTGTTCAATTGCAAATTCATGCTTTAGCGTTTCTCGTAGCGCAACGATAATTTCATCGTGTGGCGATCGATTATCATCCTTCACGACCAGATGAGCGGTGAGTGCCGTTTCGGTGGTACTCATGGCCCAAATATGCAAGTCATGAACTGATTGAACCTCGCGATGTGATTCAAGTACGCCGGTCACTTTGACTGGGTCAATCGCGGGAGGAACCGCATGCAGGAGAAGCGATGTTGAGTCACGCAGAAGTCCCCACGTACTAATCAAAATCACGAACGCCACCAAGAGAGAGACGCTCGGATCGATCCACGTTGCCGCATAGAGTCTGGTCATTAGTCCGGCGAAGACGACCCCAAGGGATACCCCGGCATCAGCTGCCATATGCAGGAACGCCCCCTGGATATTGATGTCCTGCTTACGGCCCCGGAGAAAGAGAAGGGCGGTGGCAAGATTGATGACGACTCCGATACCGGCCACCACCATGATGGTGTTGCCTGCCACTGGAACGGGGTGGGAAAAACGAAGGATCGCGTGCCAGGAAATAGTGCCCACCGCAACTAAAAGCAGGAGCGCGTTGAGGAAGGCGGCGAGAATCGATCCACTCCTCCAGCCATACGTCCGGCGGGTCGAGCGCGGAATTCGACTCAGCCGATAACCGGCCCAGGCTAATAAGAGCCCCAATACATCACTGAGGTTATGGCCCGCATCGGCCAGCAGGGCCAGGGAGTCAGATGCCAATCCGTAGGCGGTCTCTATAGCAATATAGATTGCGTTCAGGCCGATTCCAAAAGCGAACGCAAATCGATAGTTCGGCGGCCCATGGCTGTGGCTGTGGCTGTGGTGATGACCCATCGATGTATCCTCGCAGCACAACGCACTACGCCGTGGCTTCTTCCTGCAAATACTCGCGCGGTTTATAAAACCAGGCGACAATCACAAACAGAAACGCGGTTACCAGCATGAGTTGCGCAAAAAACCAAAAGTATGAAGCCCCTGAAATTTTTTCGCCCCCACCGATCGACGTTTCCGGGGAAAAATCTTTTGGTTTCTCCTCTTCTGATGCTGCGACAGAAGCTCCTTCTAATTTACCTTTCTCTGCCTTTCGAATCTCTATCCAAGGGGTTTCGGGGCGAATCCAGCTAAAGATAGAACTCTCGTCATCCGATTTCTTCATAGCCTTTTCTTTTTCGGTTTCGACCAGACGGTTGACCTTAAAGTTAATATCATCTTCGGTTCGGGCCGTGGCATCTGGCCCGGTGCTACTCAGCAAAAATATTTTGCTGTTAATAAGATCATACCGAAGCGGATTTCCATAAATATCTTTCAAGTTGTTTATGATTTTTTGACCCTCTGCATCCAAAGGCAAGCGTTCGTTCTCTTGCCAATAACCCTTGATTCTTGAAAGCCCCTCTTGGAAATTCTCCGTCTCTGAATTCTTGATTTCTATAATCTCTCCATCGAGAGAGTAAAAAACCTCAATATCGGCTAAGCCGGGATGATTTTTGGAGTCAAAGTTCAGGTGGTATGGTCCCTCCGGAGTTTTTAGCAGCTTCCCTCCTTTTTTTGTGAGTGAGGAAATATGCGACTTCGTTGTTTGCAGTGAGTCCACAAGATCGTCCGCTGGAGCGAGCCCATTGGGAATGATGATATAACTATTGACGCCGGCTGTAAAAAGATTTCCCGCCGAAACACTCAGGAGAAAAAGAGCCATAATAACGGACTTCATTTTTCGCGGTGCCTGGGTGTAGCTGAATTCTAAGCATGTGATAGAAACCATGACTTCAGATGCGGTTAAAAGTGCATATGCTAGTATTTGCCAGCCGATAGAGGGTTGTTCTCCTGAATCGATCCGCTCCTGGATAACAGCCACGACCGCAAACGCGCCCACCATGACAAAAAGGCCTATCGAGATCTTGCGCATCGGGGTCAATGGGAAGACTTTATCGATGAGCGGGTACAACACAAATTGAAAGAGGGGTACGTAGACTAAAATCAGGAGGGGATTGACGGCTGAGATCTGTGAGGAAAGCCAGGTGATCTTCAACCAGCGACGGTCCATATCTTCGGCCTGGAGAACCCATGTAGATCCCATTTGATCAAACAGGGCCCAAAAAACAGCGACAAAGGCGTAGATAATTAATAGTTTGCCGATCGCGGTGAGACCTTCTCGGCTGAACGTTTCTCCAAAAAATGCCTGCGATCCTCCTGGCGGAACGTGAATAAACACCTTCCTTCCCATCCAAAAGGCAACCGTGGCAATGGCCATCAACACACCCGGAACACCAAAGGCCCAATGAGGCCCATACCACTCGAGCAACCATGGTGTGAGCAGCGTGGAAGCAAAGGAACCTGCGTTAATTGAAACGTAAAACCAGCCAAAAACTTTTGTTAGTAAATGGCCATTGGTCTTTCCAAACTGATCTCCCACATGGGCCGAAACACACGGCTTGATCCCACCGGAACCGACTGCAATTAATATGAGCCCGAGAACCATCCAGTTATAAGGCACTCCCTGGAAGCCCATGACGGCCAAAGCAGCATGCCCTAAACAGTAAACCACTGAGAGAGTGAGGATTGTCCGATATTTACCAATAAAAATATCTGATAAGAGGGCGCCAAAAATCGGGAAAAAATAAACTGCCGAATTGAAAAGGTGGACCTTTGCGGTAGCTTCCGCATTAGCCATCGTATCCCCAGGACGGGAGCCCTCCAAAAAGACGAGGTATTGAGTCATAAAGATGATCAATATTCCCTTCATCCCATAGAAGCTAAACCGCTCCGCTGCCTCATTACCGATGATGTAGGGGATGCCGCCCGGCATTTTGGTGGTCGGTTCGGGGGCGGTGCGGTACGTGGCAGTCATGGAGTTTCTCCGACGTTCCCTGTCGAGGTTTCGGTCATTAGGCGTATGCGCATGCAGTGACTGAAAGACAGTATCTCAAACGTCCCACGGTTGCCACAAGCACCCCGCACGAGCAAGATCCGCTCGGAAATTCAGCGGGCAGCACTTCTAATAGAGATTAATAAAGGGGAAGGGCGTGAAGCAGAAGACGGGGATCAGTAGTGAAAAGAGGCCCAAGGCGTATCTCCAAGGCCCCAGCCTCACGCGATCGTCGACCGTGGGCGGATGGTCGGGCATAAAAATGACCAGGATGATCATCAGGGCCCACAGCCAATACCCACTAATGGTTATAAACGCAATCGCACCGAGGATTACCAACCTTCCCAGCATATGAGCCCGTGGACCGAAGAGCGCATAGGCCACGTGCCCCCCGTCAAGTTGTTTTACCGGAAACATATTGACCGCCGTGATAAACATGCCGACCCACGCCGCCATGTAAATGGGATTCACCACAAAAGTGAATGGTTTTTCAAGGGCGGAGGGATCATTGTTTTTTTGCGCATACTCTTCTTTTACTTCGTCGATGTCATGTAGTATCGGGATCAAGAGTTTCACAAGGAGTGGATCCCCGTAGCCGTGCGCCTGAGGGCGTTCCGGTGTCGGCGTTGCCACACTCAGGCCGTAGAGCAAAAGCGGGATCGTAATCACAAGCCCGGCAAGTGGTCCCGCAATTCCAATATCAAATACTTCTTTCCGGTTGGCTTGATTCGGGTTCATACCAATGACCGCACCGAATGTTCCAAAAACATTGGGTATGGGAATAAAAAATGGCAGGCTCGCTGAAATTTTATACTTGAGAGTCATCAGAAAATGGCCCATTTCATGAAAGAGCAAGATGGCCATCACCCATACCATGTAAAGAACGCCATTTTTCCAGTTATAGCGCAACCCGTCCCACCAACTCGCCATAACGTTGCCTGGTCGCTGTGCCGTTTGCGCTTGTCCTTTTTCATCGACGTACGTATCACCCGGTTGTACGCTAATCGTCATATTGACTTGGGGAAAACTCGGGAGCCGAAGCGTCAGCGGGGTATGCCACGGGTTCCATCCGGCGCAACCGGCGAGAAAAGTGGTGAAGTACGTCGCCAGGAAAAGAGAAATGGGTAGGACAATCCGTCGGCGGCGGGGAGGAGGTGATTTCTCCACCGTGAGTCCATTTGTATCACCTGCAGAGATACATTCGGCGCGAACGATTTCCTCTGGTTGTTCCTGTGGTGTTTCCATTGGTTCCAAGATAGCAAATGGAAATGCTTCGTCTACTCAGGATCGAAGGGCGTGAGCAGTTTATACTCCCCCCGGCTCCAACGAGCGATGTCGGTCTTATAATACTTCGAGAATCGGCTTTCCCGCGGACCCCCTGGAAGATTGGTCCACGCCCCCTCTTCGCCTAAATCAGTCACGAAGTGATAACTCGGGGCGAAGGTCGATTCTCGCTTTGCCGCGCGAAGCAGATGCCCCTGAAAGGGGGTCGCGTGGTTTCCGGGCATCGCAATTTCCCCGGTGTGGAATCCGAGCAACCGTCCTACCTTATGACCCTCAAAAAAACGGTTCGTAAATCGAAATGAGTTGGTTTTGGCCCACGGTTGATCATCTTTTTTATCCAGCGCCTCTGCTGCTTTGCGGATCATCGTCCCCTTATCGCGCTGCTGCCACCAAGCCGATATTTCCCGGTGAAGTAGTGCGTCGATGGCGGTGAGCACCATCGTGGAGTAGCCCATGCGGCTCGCCAGATAAAACATACGGCGCCAACCCATACCTCCTTGTGCTTCGCTGGGCTGAC
>JAQWPY010000084.1 GCA_029245145.1 Pirellulales bacterium
TTACGAAGAGTATGGAGTCGATTTTGCCAAAAAACTCAATGGCATGTTTGCGATTGCGGTCTGGGATGCACCAAAAAAGAAGCTCACCATCGTGCGCGACCGGCTCGGCCAGAAGCCGCTTTATTACGCCTCGACGAAAGATGGTCTTTATTTCGGGTCTGAATTAAAGTGTCTGATGGTCTGTGATGCCATTCCCCGCGAAATGGATCCGGAATCTGTCCACCACTTCTTCACGCTCGGTTACATCCCGCATCCTTGGAGCATTTATAAGGGCGTACGCCAACTTCCCCCCGCCGGGCGACTGGTCGCTGATGGAAATGCACAAAAGATACAGATTGATCGCTATTGGCAGTTGGAGGGAGAAATCGACTTTGCGCGATCGCGTGAAGATGCCAGCGAAGAGCTTTTTCAACTCATCGAGGATTCCGTCAAGTTGCGGATGATTAGCGATGTGCCCCTGGGCGCATTTTTAAGTGGCGGTCTCGACTCGAGTATCATTGTTGCTCAGATGGCCCGCCACAGCAGTGGGCCCGTGAAGACGTTTCATATCGATTTCTCCGAGTCCGAATACAGCGAAAAACAATATGCCCGGGCGGTCGCCGAAAAGTTTGGAACCGATCACCATGAACTGGTGGTTAATCCCTCGGCAGTCGATATCCTCGACGATTTGGTTGATGCTTTTGACGAACCGTTCGGGGATTCCTCGGCAGTTCCCACCTGGTACGTCTCGGAGATGACACGAAAGCACGTTACCGTGGCCCTTGCAGGCGACGGAGGGGATGAGAGTTTCGGTGGATACGAACGCTACCTTCGAATTCTCAATCGGCCATCGTGGCCCGGTTTGGTTCGATCAGTCATCGGACGCTTTGGCAAAGCGGTACACCACTGCCTTCCCCGCAGCGCTCCGGGGCGTCGGTATTTTCGTTCCCTTGGTCTCGATCATCACCAGCATTTTATTGTGGGTACCGATGAATTCGAGACGCAAGAAGTTTTGTCCCGCGAATTCGTTGAATCAACGCACCGATTTTCCACCTACGATGCAATCGGTCGAGACCTCAAAATGGTCGATCATGGGGATCCTCTACGACCGTACACGAGTTTCGATTTGGAGTATTACCTCCCGGACGACATCAATGTCAAAGTGGATCGCATGAGCATGGCACATTCACTCGAATTAAGGGCCCCTTTTCTGGACTATCGTATCGTTGAATTTGCTTTTCGCCTGCCCGCAAACTGGAAAATTGACAATCGGGTGACCAAGGTGATACTCAAGGATCTTTTTGGACGGCAGTTGCCGGCAAAAGTGATGAAACAACGGAAGTGGGGATTTGCATTGCCGATGGAATATTGGTTGCGGAAGGAACTTCGGCCCGCTTTGGAGGAGGCTTTAAACGACCCTTGCATGCGAGAGGCGGGAATTTTTTCCACCGAGGACCTCAAGGCGTTAGCCAAAGAGCATTGGGCGGGTACGCGTGATCGCACAGAGGTGCTTTGGAGGTATCTTTTTTTTAGAAGATGGTGGCATAAAAATATCAACTCGCGGTAAGCTGCGCGTTTAGAGAAAGTTTTTTAATCGAGTGCTTTGCCGAGCAACACGGAAAGAAAAAGAGTCTTAAGGGAAGCTTATAGCTTTTTACCAATATTATGTGTGGAATCGCCTCTATTTTATTGAGCTCATCGACGCCACCGCAGCTTGAATCGAAGCTGCGCGAGATGACCGATATCCAAACACACCGTGGGCCCGATGCTGAGGGGCAACAAGTTTTCTCCCGCGGTGATTTGCACGTTGGGCTCGGTCATCGACGACTGAGCATCATCGATTTGGCAGGCGGCATCCAGCCGATGTCGAACGAGGATCAAACTGTTTGGGTCACTTACAATGGGGAGATTTATAATCATCTCGAATTGCGGAACGAATTGCTCCAACGCGGACATCGCTATCAGACGCAGAGCGATACAGAAACGATCATTCACGCGTACGAAGAATGGGGACCCGATTGCGTTAACCGTTTTCGGGGCATGTTTGCCTTTGTCATCTGGGATGAAAAGAGGCAGACGTTGTTTGCGGCGCGGGATAAACTGGGCATCAAGCCCTTGTACTACGCGGTTGCAAAAGATCGTCTACTTTGTGCCTCGGAGATGAAGTCAATCATTGCTTCGGGGCTCTGCCCGGCGGAACTCAATGGAGAACGTCTGCCCGAGTTGCTCACATTTGGGTACATTTCGGGTCAAAAAACGCTATTTCGAGGCATCGATGTGCTCCTGCCCGGTCACCGCATGCTGTGGCGGTCCGGAACGTTAGAAATCGAACAATATTGGGATGTTCCGCCGTCGGAAGAACAGGTGGACGAACAGCAAGAATCAGAGTGGGTCGACGAGTTTACCGCTCTGTTTGAGGAGACGGTTCGCTTGCGACTGATGAGCGATGTGCCGCTAGGAGTATTTTTAAGTGGCGGTCTCGATTCAAGTGCGATTGCAGCGACGATGGCCAAGCAGATGGCCGATCCGTTGATGACGTTTTCGGTAGGATTCGATTCACAATACTACAGTGAGTTTTCTTTTGCACGTGAGGTTGCCAAATCGATCGGCGCCGAACATCACGAGGTTGTACTGAGTGCAGAAAATCTGATCGCATCGATACCAAAATTGGTCTGGCACGAAGATAAACCAATTCGAAATCCCTCCAGCGTAGCACTCTATCATGTGGCGGAGTTGGCGCGTGAGCGGGTCAAGGTGGTGCTGACCGGGGAAGGAAGCGATGAACTTTACGCGGGGTATTCTCGCTATTGGGCAACGCTTTTTAATTTAAAATGGGGGTCGCTCTACGAAAAAATGATCCCCCACTGGTTGCGCGAAAAGTGTGTGCGGCCGTTGCTTTGGAAGTGGCCTCTACCGCTGAATGTGAAAAAGAAGATTTCGCATACATTTTTAAATCACGCAATGCGACCTGAGGAATTAGTGTTTGATAATTTCCATGCAATTTTTCCTCAACGGATACACGAATCTCTCTTCAGCGCTGATTTTTATGCGGAAGTAAAGAATGAGAATCCATATCGAGACGTGATGAATCTTTATGAGGGTCGTGGTGGCAAAAATGATTTAGATCGACTGCTGTACGTCGACCAGAAAACGTATCTTGTAGAACTCTTGATGAAGCAAGACCGCATGAGTATGGCGGCATCGATCGAAAGTCGCGTACCATTCCTCGACCATGAAATGGTCGAGTTTGCCTCGCGGGTGCCGAACCGATTGAAACTCAACGGAAAATGCGAAAAGTATCTTGTCAAACAAGCGGTATCGAAGATCGTGCCCCAGTCTATTTTGTCGCGGGAGAAAATGGGATTTCCCGTTCCGCTCAGACAGTGGCTGCATGAAAGTTACGGGGGATTGTTTGCAAGCGTATTGGCGAGTGAGAAAACCCGAGAGCGTAATATTTTTAATGTGGAGTTTCTCGATCGTCTTCTAAGTGAAAACCAACGGGGCCGGAGAGACCATACAGATGCCCTTTGGACTTTGATGAATTTTGAGATTTGGGCGCGTGTGTTTCTGGATGGCGAGAGTTACGACAATGTCTCTGGGGAGATCATGGCGGACTGCAAACAAGGCGGTGCGCCAGTTGAATCGGGAGGAGTGGGTTCAACGAAATGAACCTCCGTCTTCGCAAATTGATGGGCATGTCGGGAGGGGAAATTATTTTTCGCCTCAAGCACCGAGCTGCGACTGCGGCAGAGCGTAGGAAATTTCGCATGGGGGCGTTTGGCTGGTCCCATACGGAGTGGGCGAAAAAACTCTGTGGTGCCGGTCCGGTGGCACCCGATGCCCACACGTTGGCTGCGTGGTGGGAGCGTCACATGCAAACCCGCGACGAGCCACCCATGCTTCTGGCAAGCGGCGCAGTCGCGAGCGCAAGTGCACTGTATCACGAAATCTTCCCCGCCAAAGTTCAAGAGGTTGAGGCAAACGCGAATAAAGTCTGCGAGGGCGAATTTTCTTTTCTCGGGCTCGATGTGGTGCTTGAGGATCCTATTGATTGGCATACGGACCCTAAAATGGGCTATCGCTGGGAACCACAATTCCACGGCGATCTAGATTTTTCTTTTTGTCGAGAAGGAGGGGGAGATGTCAAATATGTGTGGGAGCTCTCGCGGCATGATTTTTTGATCGAGTGTGCCGTTGCCTACCGACTGACAAGCGATCAACGCTACCCGATCAGGGTGAATCAACTTGTCCAGAGTTGGATTGCGGCCAATCCTTACATGGAGGGCATCCACTGGAGCAGTGCCATTGAGGTGGCTGTGCGGGCACTGAATTGGATTTGGGCTTACCAATTATGCCGCGATCAACAGTATCTTTCGCCAGACGACCATTTAGATTGGATCAAAGCGTTCTATCACCATGGAGCCTACCTGCATCGGCACATCTCGTATTACTACAGTCCCAACAATCATATTATTGCCGAAGCAACAGGGCTCTTCATCCTAGGTTGCTTTTTTCCTGAATTCGATGAATCGGAAACGTGGCGGCTCCATGGATGGAAAGTGATTGAAGATTTCTATGGGCAGCAATACTACGAGGATGGCGGGAGCACCGAGCAGGCCACGTTCTACCACAATTACTGTCTCGGTTTTTTACTTTTGGCACTACTCGTGCGGCAGGCGCGGGGCGAGCGAGTTCCGGAAGGATTGAAGCAAGCCATCGAGCGAGGGCTCGACTTTACCCTCTGGATGACGAGGGGCGATGGTACGGTTCCGAGGATCGGCGACGCGGACAATGCCCGTGCGTTTTGTTTTGGCGAACTACCTTTGTGGGATTTCAGGAATCTCCTCGCGATTGGAAGCGTGCTTTTCGAACGGCCGGACATGAAATTTGTGGCTGGAGATTTTTACGAGGACGCACTGTGGTTACTCGGGGCCGAGGGTTACGCCAAGTTCAAAAATCTTGCGTCCCGTGCGCCGCAGGAGAAAACAGCAGTATTCCCGGCGAGCGGTTATTACGTGATGCGTAGCGGTTGGAATGAAAACGATAGCCATCTGGCATTCGATTGTGGTCCGTTGGCTGCTGGTCTGCATACCTCGGCCATTCCTTCTTCTGCCCACGGGCACAGCGATCTTTTATCCTTGACGCTCACAATCGAGGGAAAGCCACTTCTCGTGGACGGTGGTTTTTACACGTACGATGAAGATCCGGCATGGCATCGTTACTTTCGGGAAGCGTCTGCCCACAACACGGTGTTGGTCGATGGGGCATCGCATGCCAACTATCACCGCTCCAACGCATGGTCCTCAGTGGCTGTTCCCGGACCATTGCGGTCGCATTCCGGCACTCTGTTTGATTACTGCGAGTCTTCGCACGCGGGATTTTTTGGTGTATCGCCCCCAGTAACGCACCGCCGTGGAATTTATTACGATCGCCAGAAGACTTGGTTGATTCTGGATCACTTGGAGGGAAGCGGTACCCGACAGATCGAGATTTTTTTCCATCTGGCACCATCGTCCGTAAGTCGTGGCACCGACGAATCAGAGCTTTTGATTCGAACCGAGGATGGGCTCCAAATTGAGTTTGAGGTCTTGGATTGGCCCGATTCCAAGATTGAGGTGATCGAAGGAGGAGAAGGACCCGATCGTGGTTGGATCGGTACCGGATACGGCTTTCGACAACGGGCCCCGGTGATCCGCATTTGGGGCGAAATGGCGCTCCCGCGCGGTTTCGGGTTTGTATTTCGAGACTTGAAAATGAAAGCAGGGCAACCAGCCGCCAAATGAAAATCCTATTTATTCAGAACCGAATCCTTTTCCCCACCAATACGGGAGGAAGAATCCGTACGCTTAATGTGTTGCGATATTTGGCAAAGTGGCACGATGTGACGTACCTGTGTAATCTCGAGGCGGGTGAAGAGTCGCATTGTGATGCGATGCGGGAGATCGGTGTGCAGCTAGAAACGATACCCTGGCGAAGCCCTGCGCTGGGTGAATGGAAGTTTTATTTTGGTCTGGCTTTAAATATGTTTTCAAGGTTACCGTTCAGTGTAGCTAAGGATAATAATCCTGCATTGCGCGCCAGAGCTGAACAACTTGCATCTCAAGAGCATTACGACTTGATTGTCTGCGATTTTTGTCAGATGGTGCCGATCGCCAGAGGATTGCCTTGTCGCGGCCGTCTTTTATTTCAGCACAATGTCGAGGCTCAAATTTTCAGGCGTTATATCGAAACCGCATCTCATTGGGTGCGGCGCCTCGTGATGTATTTGCAATGGAAAAAAATGGTGCGATTTGAAAAAGAGTCGGGCCAATATTTTGATGCCGTAATCGCCGTTAGTGATCAGGATCGTGAGCAGTTTGAGCGCGACTACGGTTGGAAGCACGTCCATGTGATCGATACGGCGGTCAATATCGACTTTTTTCAGCCGCGCGCGGAGGCGTTACCAAACCAAGTTGCGTTTGTAGGCTCGATGGATTGGTTGCCGAATCAAGAAGGCGTTGAATGGTTTGTAAAACAGGTTTGGCCGAGAGTAAGGCAAGCGCATCCCGATGCCGAATTTAAGATTGTGGGCCGAAATCCATCGCGTCAGGTGGAATCACTCACCAATGATGAGGGGGTCGAAGTGCTGGGGACGGTCCCCGATGTGAGGCCCTATTTGGATCAAGCGGCGGTGGTAGTGACTCCGCTGCTGGTCGGCGGGGGAACACGCATCAAAATTTTTGAGGCGATGGCGATGGAAAAGGCTGTCGTGAGTACCTCGATCGGAGCCGAAGGTTTGAAAGTTGACGACCAAAAGCACATACTATTAGCTGATTCGGTTGCGGACTTCGCAGATGCCGTCAATCGACTTTTAGGCAACCGGGAAGAGCGGGAACAGGTGGGAAGAACTGCTCGGGAGTTGGTTTGCCGGGAATTTGCCGCAGAGTCGGTAGCCCACCAGTTTGACGCGGTATGTCAGGAAGCTGTGGTGCGATAGGATAGAGAGTGGGATGGAGGGGATACTTACTTTTCATTTTTGAGGAACCTTCGGGTCGGAATGAGGAAGCAAATTAAATGAGTCGCATTGCTGTATTTGGAACCGGTTATGTGGGATGTGTCACGGCTGCCTGTTTGAGTCGCGATGGCTTTC
Source organism: Pirellulales bacterium (assembly GCA_029245145.1). Taxonomy (GTDB): domain Bacteria; phylum Planctomycetota; class Planctomycetia; order Pirellulales; family UBA7805; genus UBA7805. The sequence continues at coordinate 7,109 of JAQWPY010000084.1, forward strand.
AGACAGTCGGTGTGGACATCGACGCCGAGAAAGTCGCTGCTTTGAATGCGGGCGATTCGCCTGTTGCCGAACCGGGGCTTGCCGAGTTGGTGGCCGAGCAAGTTGCTGCCGGCAGATTACGAGCAACAGAAGATTTTCGTGAGGCGATTGCCGAAACGGACATTGCGATGATTGCCGTGGGGACTCCATCTGATCGAACGGGAGCGGTTTCAACAATAGCAGTTGAAAAGGTAATCGAATCGATCGGACAGTCCTTGCGTGGAACCGATCAATCCTACACCGTCGTTGTTCGTTCGACGTTGTTGCCGGGAATCCTGGAAAATCGTTTGGCACCTCTTTTGGCGGAGTCCGCAGACTCCGTACTGGGTGACCGTATTCAGATTTGCAACAACCCCGAGTTTCTTCGTGAAAGTGTGGCAATTCGGGATTACAATGCTCCGCCGTTTGTGATTGCAGGAGCCTCAAACCCGGCAGCCGGAGAAGAGGTGTTGAACCTCTACCGCAGTATTGATGCTGAGAAAGTGATAACCGACACCGCCACCGCCGCAATGCTTAAGTATGCTTGCAACGCGTACCATGCCGTCAAGATCGGCTTTGCCAATGAAATTGGTGCCCTTGCACGTTCTTTCGATGCCGATGGACAGCAGGTGATGGATTTGGTTTGTCGCGATACAAAACTCAATGTATCGCGAGCTTACTTGCGACCAGGATTTGCTTTTGGTGGATCCTGCTTGCCAAAAGATTTACGGGCGCTGACGCGACATGCGGAAGAGGCTGCCATGAAAGTGAGCTTATTGCGTTCGATCTTACCGTCGAATCAAGAGCACTTGGACCGCGCAATTCGCTTGATTGAAGATCGGGGTAAAAAGAAGATTGGGCTGATTGGGCTCAGTTTTAAGGCAGGTACCGATGATCTGCGGGAAAGTCCGTTTGTTACTTTGGTCGAAACTTTGATCGGTCGTGGATACGACGTCAAAATTTTCGACCCCGGCATTTCAATCAGTCGTTTAAAGGGTCGCAATCTGGCTTATATCGATCAGCGATTACCTCACTTGGCGGCTCTGTTGGTAGAAGAATTGGATCAATTGCTTTCGCACGGCGAATTGCTGGTTCTTGGCAACGATATTGCAGATGACGTTGACCTCAAGGCGCGCAGTGAAGACGAGATTGTCGATCTGAGGCGATGCCTGGTGACCCCCGATCACGAGCGAGTCAACGCATAGCAAAAGCATGTGCGGGATGATTCGAGACCACCTTGCAGTCCCGAGCCAGCAGTTATGACTTCAATCGACTCGCTGTACATCGAATTGGTCTCGGGCGATGCGCTGAATGACAAGAACTTTTCCGAATCGTGGAACGCATTCGCAGGTGAACGTGAAGGTTTTTGTAGTG
>JAQWPY010000095.1 GCA_029245145.1 Pirellulales bacterium
TGCTTGGCCTGTTTACCGAGCTGTCCCCATTGCTGCATCGCCGCTGCTCCACGGCGAAAGGCTGTGTCGAACGTTGCGGGGGCCCCTGCGTCTTCCTGCGGCTGCTTCGCCTCGATGCCCAGTGATGAGAGTTTTTCCGCCGCCTCCGCCTGGTAAGCGGACTTGGTCTTCACCAGCGTTTCCAGTGCTCTTTTTGCCTTTTCTCTCAGCTTTTTCTTGTCCTTGGTTTTGTCCGGTCCCAGTTGGTCGATCAGTGCGAGCGCCGCTTTTGCCCGCAGATAGAGGATCGTCTTAGCCTGAGGTGTATTTACCTCACTCTTCTTTAGCTTCGTTTCTGACAAATCCACAGCACGCTTAAACTCACCCTTGCCGATCAGACATTCGAGTTCGATGACGAACGAATTGAACCAGATTTTGCGCTCATGCGCCAAAGTCGACTCTTCAAAATCAGTCACATCGGGCAAGCAATCGAGCGCCTCATCAAATCGGCCGACCGCCGCAAGACAGCGCATCTGCCCCACGCGAGCGATAAAACCTACCGTGAATCGATCGAACTTGAAAAAGAACTCTTCATAGGCCTTCGCCGCCTTTTCTACCACTTGCTTCCACTGATCCGACCCCTTCACAAACACGAGCGACTGCTGGTCGAGTATCAGCACCTGCCGATATTTTGCCAGCATCCAATCAAACCCCAGATCGCTTCGCAATTGAATCAGGTCTTTTTCTTTCTTGCTCACCTTCCGGCCGGGGTCGTTCGGGTTACCTACCGTTTTACGCAACTCCACCAACTCGTCCTTCACCTTTCTGCGTTGAGACAGCAACATGGCTTCCGCTTGCTTCGACTCGGAAATCGCCTTGGTATAATAATCGGTGGCTTCAGCTTCGAGTTTCTTCCGGTCCGCATTCGGACGTTTGACACTCGTCATGGTCAGCTGTGCAAGCAGGCTGTAGACGTTGGCAACCTCCAGATGGACATCGGCACTTCGCGTGCTATCCGGATGCTGGGCTGCAAAAGCCCCAAAGGCCTTGATTGCCTGCTCGAGCAAAGCTTGCTTCTTCACCACATCGCCCGAACGAGCCGCACGATCTTTGAGCGTCACGGCCTGCTCGAAGGGAATTGTCTGCTTGAACGCGTCGTCAACGAGATCGCTTTTGGCGATGAAATCGAGATATTCGCTCGCCGTATCGAAGTAACCAAGCTCCCGCAGTTTGCTCAGAAATCTTTCGGGCTCTTCCGCAGCATACCCCTGAACACTCCCCACCACGCTGCCCAGGACAATCGCCAGGCTCCAGAGAGCGCGACAGTGAACCGCAGGCCATCGCCCACCGCACTCGCGTTTAGTGGCACCATCTACAAACAAACTTTTCACTGCGTGTGCTTCTCTTCTGTTCGCGTTTCTCTGCTGCAACCGCGGGTGTGCCAATGCCTCGCAACGGCATACGGCACGCTGTAACAATCTTGCAACTCTCGCGCGATTCGTCTCGGCCTCAAGGAGTCGAAAACATCCCGCTGACGGGTTGTTTTGCAGTGCTTTCAATCTAACTTTTTTAGAATAGTCCATCAACCATCAGGCCGTTTTATGCTCGCCCGTGCTCCTCTCCCCCAAATCGGGCACAAAATGGCTATTACACCATGGACTGAAGATCACGGTGAAAGACAAGTTCCTACCCATTGTTGCGTTCGCCCTTTGCAGCCCTTGCGGATAAAATGGAGAAGTATTGCTTATGCAGGACCCGAATCACACTCGAAGTCGATGTCTTCCCTCGTGACGCTCGACCATTAAAATATCCCACAACGTGAAACCGCCGCAATCAAAACGCCGACCGACCCGCAATTACTTCAGTCGCCGCGAGCAATGGCGCCTGCTAGTGCTCGTGATGGGCTTGGGGCTCGTGGTTGTCATGATGCGGGAAGCGGCACGTGAGGAAACCTGGTATTGGTTAACCGGCCGACAACCATCATCAGATGCGACGGATTCAAGGCCTCAGCCGGACTACGACACTTCCTATCAACCGACGCCCCCACCCGAAAAAACTGACGCCATAAGAATTGTCAACGACGAACCTCCGGTGGCGGGTCTCGACGATGGATATTTTCCCGGGGTCATACCCGGGCATCTCGCTCGCGTGGAGGACAATCGCACTCACCAACACCCCGAAGAGGCAGCCGCTTGGTTCAATCTGTGGCAGGTACTCCGGGTAAACGAAAATCAATTTATCGACCCTGAGTCGACCGGGCCGGTCACATTCGGGGAACTGTTCGAGCAGCCTGAGATTTTTCGCGGAAAATTGGTCACTATCGAGGGCGCCGTTCAGCGTGCCGAATATGTGACGGCCGCAAAAAACAACCGGGCTAAGATTGAGGGTTACTATCGCCTGATCCTTCGTCTCCGCGGCGGCGTGAACCGGCCCGTCTTTTTGTATGCACTCCATCTGCCAGAAAACTTTCCCCTTGGGGATAACCTGAGCGCCCCCATAAGTGCAACTGCATTTTTTTACAAAAACTGGCTCTATAGCGGCGAGCAGGGACATTCCTGGATCGCGCCGGTGCTGCTCTGCAAAAGTGTTCGCTGGGAGCCGAAGCCGGTGGTGAATCAAAAAATCGACGAGACCACGGCGATCGGCATGACGCTCGGGCTCGCAGTGATTTCAATTTTCATCGCATGGTGGCTGATGAAGCGAAGCAATCGTGTGCCCCGCGCGGACGGCAAGGTGCGGTTTAATGTCACCACCCCACCTGAGATCGATCCCGAAGATATAGAACAGACTGCCAGGGAACATCTGCGGGACCTGGCCTCGCGGGAGGCGCCGAGCGACCTATGACCCGCGATTTAAACCACAGAACGTTGCTCCAATCGCAACAACTGAAACCAAAACATTTTTTCCTGTTCGGCGCGACACTCCCGCGAAACGACCTTGCTGTCTGCCGGTCTCTGCTCATCGCAGTCGGCCTGCTCGTCGCCGTACATCCCGCGGTAGGCGCACCCGAAAACGCATTACCGAAGAATCGCGGCGTACTTCCCTCGGAAAAGCCGGCCGATCCCCCTCCCCCCCGTCCCCGCGAACTCCTTGCCGAGGTGGGTCTCGGTCGCGATATGCTCGAGAAAATCCAGCAGCAGGAAAATACGTCCGTATCGGGTGACGAAAAACGCGAACTCCTCAGGCTTCTCTACCGACTCGCGGCGTTACCGCTCGCGAATCTGGAGCACTGGTCGCGGGAGGCACCCGATGTGGCAACGCTGCAAAATGCCGATGACCAGTCGCTGGGGGAAACCTTTACGCTGCGGGGACGCGTTTCACGTATCGACCGCGTTACGATGACACAAAAAGAAAAAGCAGCGTATGGACGCGATACCGCGTATCGCTGTCACGTAACGCTTGAATTGATAGAGAGACCTCTCCAGTGTGTGCTGTACGTCTGGGACGTGCCTGCCGAGCTGCTCGACCGGCAACCTCTCGATGCCGCCTGTGGAGCAACTGCAATCTTTCTGGGTAAGACAAAAGCAGAAGATTCATCGACCCTCGCGTTTGCTGCAACTCGGCTTGCCTGGTACCCCGATACCGCACTCGGTGACCTGCAAATGGATGTGGGATTGCTTGACCGCATCGAAAATTCGAAGCCGTTACGGGGTGCGGAACACGAAGCTTTTTACCAGATGCTCGCAGCCGCTGACCGTGCGGCCGCTGGCGAGCTTTCGCGCCGCGCTTACAACCAACTGGTGCATGAAGCCGGACAACTCGACAAAGAACACGATGCACTTAAGGGCAAACAAACACCACTCACTGAAACTGAAAACAATCGACTTGCCTTGGTCAATGTGCAACGAGACTACATCCGTAAAAATGCAAGCCACCCGTTCGTGCCGTTAGTTGACCGACCCGATGAGGTCGTCGGCGAACTCATCATGCTACGAGGCACTGCGTATCGCATCGTGAAGGTACGCATTCCGGAAGCCGACATCCGCAAACGATTCGGCATCGACCACTACTATCAAATCGACATGCGGGTCAACCTGGAACATAAGGTCAAGCTCAGAAAGGTGGAAAAGGACGAGGCCACCGGCGAGGAAGTAGTCGACGAGAGAATTGTCACGCAGTATCCGGCAACCTTTTGCGCGCTGCGTTTACCGCCGAACATGCCGGTGGGAGATCATCTCCTCGAGCCGATTCGTGTGGCGGGCTTTTATTTCAAAAACTGGCAATATCAGACTGCCGCCATGCGCGACGGAGCGGCAATAGAGCGAGCCGCACCGATGCTGATCGGTCGCGCGCCCAAATGGGATGTGCGGCAGCCCAGTGCATTGGAGCAGTGGGGCGGTATCGTGGTGGGCACACTCTTTGTGGTCGTTCTTCTCGGCATCTGGGGCATTGTCTGGTGGACCGGTCGTGGTGACGCCGCGTTTGCGAAAAAATTGCGGGCTTCGACGGACGAATCCGGACCGCTTGCCCTCGACGAGGAAACGGAGTACCAAGGTACGACTCGCTTTGACTTCCAAACCAATGCATCGCACGACCCCGAAGAGGGGCCGGGAGATAGCGGATAATTCGCACGCTTCACGGTGCCTCGCGACCGAAACATTGACGTTCTTGCCCGACGGCAAGATAATGTGCAGAGGCAGACTCTCACCAAAGGATGAACGATCCATGTCCCGCTCCTCATCCCGCCACGGGTTTACCCTGGTCGAACTTTTGATCGTGATCACCGTGATGAGTATTTTGTCGGCACTGCTGCTGCCGGCAATCAATTCGTCGCGTGAGCGCGGCCGACAATCGGTCTGCGGTGCACGCGTGCAACAGATCGGAATTGCGCTCACAAAGGCCTCGGCCAATAAAAAAGGCAGGACCCGTACGGTGGACGACCAGCAGGTCAACTTACTCGACCCCCGTTATCTGCAGCCGGACGCGACCGCCACCGAGGACTGGCGAAAAAAGGGTGTCCTGGCGGCGGAACTTCAGGATGAGGCAGAGATCTGGCGGTGTCCCTCTGATCCCAACGCGGACACCCCCAGTTTCGGTTTCAATGCCCGCATCTCCGGACTCGGGTCGCGCGACGGTTCCCGCCTTGTCGTGCTGGAGTACAACCAACGGGTGGCGCGCGTTGCAAAATCAGGATCCACCTTCGATACATCCTGGCAGGAAGACGTGTGGGAAAACGGTGACAATACATGGACCGAAGATGACTCCTTTGCGCCACGACACTTCGAAACGGCTAATGCCTACACGCATGGAAAAAGTGTTGCCAGTTACCGCACGGACGATATCGATCCGAGCGACTGCTTTAACCAGAAGCGATACTGGCTACCCTACCGTGACCGCATGCAGTTGATCGCCTGGGGCACCACGGCGGCCGACGAGAGCACCTACAACGATGAGAATGCCCTTGGCAGCCAGGAAAAGGACGATCCTTACTACGGCAGCTGCGATTTAAAGTAAGCTGTCGCCTACGATGCGGATCCGTAAACGAGCAAGGTTTCGCTACCCGTCAGTTCTTCAGATCCAACTGAAACGTGTACTTGCCGTCGATCTGCTTCCACTGTGACTCGGGCCAGGTCCGCGGTCCCTCAAAGTCGAGCAGTTGTGTCTCGACCGGCCCGATCGGTAACCGGATCACAGTTTTTCCCGGAGGAATTCGCCGCTCTCTTCCGTTCACGGAAACGCGATAACGCATGCCAGTGGTATTGTTGAAAATCAACTCCCCGCGCGGCGTATGTCTTGAAGGCGGAACGACGATCGATTTGCCACCCGGACCGACCTTCTTACTCGTCTCGGTCAAGCCTCGCATATCGCGACTGATTCCCGCTAGATCTTCATTCCGCAAAAGATGCAACTGCTCGGCGATACTGTCGATCAACTCGTACTTTCGTGCAATCCGTGCGGTCATCTTCTCGAGAGCCGAGATCCGCTCTTCCGGTGACGCGTCATCGTCGAGTACCGGTAACGGAAGATTCTTATCCGCTTTTTGTTGCGATTCTGCTTTGCCGGCCTCCGGCTTTTTGTTCAATTTTTTGTTGCCCGGCCACATCAGTTGACGCAGGCGACGAAGATCCTCCTCCCGTAACTGGTTGAGAGATCGGCTGATCATCTCCAACTTTCCCAACTGCGCATCGATGGCAAAGAGATGTTCTTCCAGCAGTTCGATCCGATCCTCAACACTTTCGTCTTCCGCAAAAACAATGTTCTGAGAGAAACCGAGGAGGAGCCCCAGTGCGAGGGCGATGCAGCGGCATTTCATAGCGATGATTCCGTCGGATCAAAATGAGAAGGCGACCGGTCGCCACAGCGACACGATCCCCATTCTAATCGGGCGACAGAACATATCAACGGGCATAGATGGAATGAATCCGTTACCCAAACCCTCAGGCTTAACGCCTCGGGTGAAACTCGCGATGAATTTGTTGCAACCGGGAGACATCAACATGCGTGTAACGCTGGGTGGTCGCAATGCTTGCGTGACCGAGCATTTCTTGCACTTGCCGCAAGTCGGCACCCCCGGTGAGCAAGTGCGTGGCAAAACTGTGGCGCAGTGTGTGGGGGCTGACTGTGTCTGCGAGACCGAGACGGGCGATATATTTTTTCACCAACTCCCAGATCCGCTCTCTGCGGAGTGCAGCACCCCGTGAGGAAAGTAGCAGCCACTCCGGTTCGCACTCGAGCCGCGCGACAATTTTTTCGCGATCCGAACCAAGGTACGCTTCCACCGCCTCCACCGCGCGCCGACCGAGCGGGACCATGCGTTCCTTATCACCCTTCCCGCGACAGCGAAGAAATCTTTTTTTAGCCGAGTAGTCGATCTGCTTAAGAGTCGCGATTTCCGATGCCCTGCATCCGGTCGCATACAAAAGTTCCAAGAGCGCCCGATCGCGTTGGTAGTGCGGATCACTCTTACGCGGCGACTCGAGCAGTTTTGAAACCACCTCGGGCGAGAGAACGTCCGGAACCCGCTGCCACAGTTTGGGTGACCCGAGTAGTTCCGCCACATTCTCTT
>JAQWPY010000096.1 GCA_029245145.1 Pirellulales bacterium
TGATCGAGGGTGTTCCCGGGTTGGCAAAGACCACCGCAGTGGCCTGCTTGGCGAAGGGAATCAACACGGGGTTTCAGCGCCTGCAGTTTACACCCGACTTGCTGCCGGCGGACCTCATCGGAACACTGATCTATCGTCCGCAGGACCAAGATTTTGTCGTGCAAAAGGGCCCCATCTTTTCCAATCTGATTCTTGCCGACGAAATCAACCGTGCGCCGGCAAAGGTTCAAAGTGCCTTGCTTGAAGCGATGCAGGAGCGACAAGTCACCATCGGGGGCGAAACGCACCTGCTCGATGAGCCATTTTTGGTGATGGCGACTCAAAATCCGGTCGAGCAGGAGGGTACCTATCCGCTTCCAGAAGCGCAGATGGATCGGTTTATGCTCAAAGTCATCGTGGGGTATCCCAATCACGAAGAAGAGTTGGAAATTCTCAAGCGAATGTCCAAAACGAAGGCAAAATACGAAGTTCAGTCGGTGTTGAATCCTGAAGATGTCGTTGCTGCCCGTAAATTGATCGACCGCATTTATGTGGACGATCGCGTGAGCAATTACATCGTTGACCTGGTGATCGCAACTCGCGAGCCAGAGGCGTATGGTGTGGAAGCAAAGCACCTCATTCAATATGGGGCGTCACCGCGGGCTTCGATCAACCTCACGCTTGCTGCCAAGGCAAACGCGTTTCTTTCCGGTCGAGGATACGTCACTCCACAGGACGTGAAAGACTTGGCTCACGATGTACTTCGTCATCGGGTCATCATGACGTACGAGGCGGAGGCGGAAGAGATTAGTTCGGCCGATGTTATCGACTCGCTTCTCAATGAAATTCAGGTGCCGTAAGGGTTAGGCTCCTGCCCGGTGAACGGGCCGGGCAGGAGAAATCCTGATATCGAAAAGTGAATCGGAGGCTGAAAGAAATGATCCCCGCCAAAGTGATGAAAAAAATCAGGCGAATCCAAATTCGGACTTCGCATGTCGTTGACGACATGTTGGGTGGACAGTACCACTCGGCATTCAAGGGTCGCGGCATCGAGTTCGAAGAGGTTCGTCCCTATCAGATTGGTGACGATGTTCGCGCGATCGATTGGAATGTGACCGCAAGGTGCGGAAGTCCTTTTATAAAGCTCTTTCGAGAGGAACGAGAGCTTACCGTTCATTTGATGGTCGATCTGAGTGCCTCTCAGTTGTTGGGGACTCAGTATCAGTCCAAGCGAGAATTGGTAAGTGAACTCGGTGCCACACTCGCATTTTCTGCCATCAAAAATAACGACAAAGTAGGACTCACGCTCTTCACGGATGGTATCGAGAAAGTGATTCCGCCAGCGAAGGGTACGCGGCATGTGCTGCGGGTGATTCGCGAGTTGTTGTACTGTGAGCCGATCGGGGAAGGGACCGATATCGCCGCAGCGGTGGGTCATGTGAATCGCACGGCGAAGAGGCGTTCGGTTATTTTTTTGATCAGTGACTTTCAAACGGACGGCTACCAGAAGCCCTTGCAGATCGCTCGCAAAAAACACGATGTGATTCCCATTGTGGTTGACGATGAGCGCGAACACGAAATGCCAAACGTCGGTTTACTCGATCTTCAAGATTCCGAAACGGGAGAAATCGTCGTTTTGGATACGACTAGCGCCAAGCAACGCAAACGATATGCCGAATACACTCGTCAGCAGGTTGCCGATCGCGAACAGATTTTTCGTGAACTCAAGATGGATCCGATTTATATCCACACGGGGCAAGACATGATCGATCCCCTGCGACGATTTTTTCATAAGCGGGAGACTCGACGATGAAAAGCAACTCAACGAGTCTTAGCTTAGAGAAAATCTGGCGACGTGTGGGATTCGCAACGCTACTCGTAGCGCTCGCTTTCACGCTTTCTTTTTTGTCCGGTTGCCAACCGACACAAGAGAGGGGCACCGATTCGCCGAATATACAAGTCCAACGAGAGTCGCTTAGCGGTGAGGTGAAAGTTTCGGCGGAGTTGGATCGTCAGTCGGTTCAGGTTGCACAACCGCTTGAATTCTGCGTCACCGTATGGGCTCCCAAAGGTGTGAAGATACAGTTCCCCGAAGGGGCAAAAGAAATCGGGCCGTTTGAAATTGTTCATAAGCACGATCAGTTCGATGTACCTGCAGAAGATGGAAGATTATGGAAGCGATCGTATCGACTCGAATCACTTACTTCCGGCGAGAAAACAATCCCCGCGATGAACCTGACGTTCGTGGATCGTCGCGGTGATCGGGCGACTCGTGGCAGCGTATCTTCGCAACCGCTCGCCGTTGAGGTGACAAGCTTACTTGAGGGACAGGTCGATCCGCGAAAATTTCGAGATATAAAGGGCGCGGTTCAACTGGCCTCAACCGATTCGGAGCGTCCTTCCTGGGTGCCCTATGGCGTGTCGATGGGTGGGGCTGTTTTGGCAGTCGGTCTGATTTTGTTGCTCTGGCATCGTCGACAAAAAAATCTCACTCCATCCGAATGGGCAATTCAGCAACTGATTAAATTACAGGAAAGCAATTTGTTGGAGCAGGGGCACCAACAACATTTTTACTGCCGTGTCACCGATATTATTCGCCAATTTATTGAGGCGAGGTTTGGATATCGGGCACCAAAACAAACCACATCGGAATTCCTGTCAGCGGTGCAGAGAGATAATCAGCTTTGTGCATCACACCGCGCATCGCTGCAGGAATTCCTTCAAATCTCCGACATGATCAAATTTGCGTGTCATCGGCCATCGGTGGCCGACGCGGACGATGCGGTTCAAAAGGCCCGGGATTTCGTATTGGATACGGCAACTGAGTCAAGCGACCGGTCCGATGCAACGAAAGAGAAAGTGGAAGTATGATTTTTCAAACTGCAAACGCTTGGTTTTTGCTGATGCTGTTGTTGCTCATGCCAGGTGTGTGGGCCTTACTGATCCGCCGCCGCAGGAAGGCGGTTGCCTTCAGTTCAACCGCGGCAGCCGCAGCAAGCGGACCGACTTGGAAGACGAAGACGCGATGGATACTGCCGGTGCTCAGGTTGTTGGCAATTGCACTGTTGATCACAAGCATCGCACGGCCGCAGTGGGGTCGCAAGGTTACCACGGTTGACTCCGAGGGAATTGCGATTGAATTGGTTGTTGATCGCTCGGGCAGTATGCAAGCGATGGACTTTGAATTGCAGGGCGAGCCGGTCGATCGGTTGACCGCCATCAAAGATGTTGCAGACAAGTTTGTGCATGGCGGTGATCAATTGCCAGGACGGTTTGCCGATCTTGTGGGTCTGATTACCTTCGCCGGATACGCCGATGGGGTGAGTCCCTTGACGCTCGACCACACCTATCTGACTGCACAGTTGAAACAAGCGAAGATTGTGACGGATCGAGAGGAAGATGGAACCGCGATTGGAGATGCGGTGAGCCTGGCTCTAGAAAAATTGCAGTCGCTCGATGCACGCAATCAGGAGGAAGACAACAAAGTCGCGAGCAAGATCGTGATTCTGCTCACCGACGGTGAAAATAACGCCGGTTCAGTGGAACCACTTCAGGCAGCCGAATTGGCTTCGACCCTCGGAGTGAAGGTGTACACGATCGGTGTGGGGACCACGGGTCGGGCTCCGGTTCCAGTGATGAATCCTCTTACCGGTCGTAAAAGCATTCAATGGGCGGAAGTTCACATCGATGAAGAGACCTTGAAACAAATTGCAGAGACGACCGGAGGAAAGTATTTTCGCGCGACGGATACCGAGTCGCTTCGCGCAATTTATGAGGAGATCGACGCGTTGGAAAAAAGTCGTGTCGAAGAGCAGCACTACGTCGATTATCGGGAACTTGCGATCGAGCCTCTTACTGCGGGATTTGTTTCCCTGCCGCCGCTGGTGCTCGTAGCATTGGTTGTCGTGATCGCGCAATGCGTCTTAGCGGCGACAGTTTATCGGCAAGTGGCGTGATCTAAGGAGAATAATTGATGGATATCCAGTTGGGTAACGTAAGTAGTCTGTGGTGGATTTGGACCGTTGCCGTCGCGATTGTCGTCATGGTCGCAGCACTCGTTGCACGTCGGTCGGCAGTGAAACGATTTGCCACGCCTAATTTAATTGCACGCGTACTACCCCATTCGGGATGGAAACGCAGCAGTTTGCGGATTGCGTGCCTTGCCCTGGCTCTTGTGGCAATGGTCGGAGCACTTCTTGATGTTCGCTGGGGCCGCAACTGGAGAGATGTTCCGCAAAAGGGGATCGAGGTGGTTTTTCTTCTCGATGTATCGCGGTCCATGTTGGCCGAAGATACGAGCCCCAATCGACTTGATCGGGCCAAGCAACAAATCGGTGACATGCTGGATGTCATGGAGGGGGATCGAGCCGGACTCGTTGTCTTCGCGGGCCGAGCAAAACAGCAGATACCACTCACGAGCAATCATCATGACTTTAAGCTGATGCTTGAAGAGGTAGGGCCACATTGTCTTGATCGGGGTGGGTCTCGTTTAGGTGACGCCATTCGGGTCGCACGTTCATGTTTTTTGGAAGAATCAGACGATCACAAGGCAATTGTGATCATTACCGATGGCGAAGACCACGAGAGCGACCCGATCGCGGCGGCAGAGGATGCCTTTGCCTCGCAGGGTATTCGCACGTTCACTCTCGGGCTTGGAAGTATGGGACAGGGATCGCGGATCCCCGTGCAGATGGCCAGTCACGGCCGGTCTTATTTGCAGCATAACGGCGAGGAAGTGTGGTCGCGTATGAATGGCGATATTCTCAAGCAGGTGGCGCTCGGGGGCGAGGGGGCCTATATTCCGGCCGGCACAAAACAGGTTGATATGGGCGATATTTATCACACATATATTTCGTCAGTTGAACAAACCGAATTCGAATCAGCCCGTATTAATAGTTACATACCGCGCTATCCGTGGTTTGTGGGCCTCGCGCTACTGCTTCTTGCGCTTGACACACTCTGGATGGCAGGCATGGGTTGGCCATTTTCGCGGAGAATTCAACAGTCATGATTCGATACCTTCCCCGACATTTTCTGCTTCCGCTTCTGTACGCAACGATGGCCCCGTGCTTGCTGCTTTCGTCGGCCCTGGCCGACGAGGATCCGTCGTTGCCCCTCTTAGAGGCGACCCCTGAGGAGCAGGTAAAGGATCCGCCAAATTACGAATCGCTCTACAACCAGGGCGTGGCTGCGTACCGAGACGGGAACTATGAGGATGCGCGGCAGCTGTTCACGCGCTCGACTGCAGTGACCGATCGCCAGTTGGAGGCGAAAGCGCGTTTCAATCTTGCAAACTGCGAATATTCCGAGGCGGTAACACGGAGTTCTGAAAATCCGGAGGAGGCGATTGCAAAGTTGGAGACGGCGATTTCTCACTATCGGGGTGCGATTGAGGCCAATCCGCAGGATCCCGATGCCCGGGCCAACGCGGAGTTAGCCCAGTTGTTGATTGAGCAACTCAAGCAAGAGCAAGAGCAGCAGAACCAGGACGAGCAGAACCAAGACCAGCAGAATCAGGACGAGCAGAACCAGGACGAGCAGAATCAGGACGAGCAGAATCAGGATCAAGAGCAACAGGATCAAGAGCAACAGGATCAAGAGCAACAGAACC
>JAQWPY010000112.1 GCA_029245145.1 Pirellulales bacterium
CGCAGCACCGACCAGGAGGTGATCGCCGGCGCGGTTTCCGTCAGGTTCGCGTCGCCGCTCAAACCGGCAACGAGCAATCCGAGGCAAAGCAGGCTCAGAGCAACGAGCAGCTGGTGGCTATTGATATAATCGCGCGGCTGCAGCAGTGTCCAGACCGGCAGCACCGACGCGATAAAACAGTACACCATTAAAATGCAGGTCCAGAAAACGATCGGGTTAAGCAGCGCGGGGCTGATGTGCAAAGCATTTGCGAGCGATTGACAGAACGCGTCCGACACGGGGATTGGAAAGTAATAGGCTCCCAGATAAATCGCACCGTACATCAAGAGTAGTGCCGCGATGGAGGGCAGAAGCAGGCGGCCACCACGACGATAAACGTACATGCCAATGAGTACCGCAAGGGGGACTTCAATCCACACGGAGAGAACCGCCTCGGGAAACATCTTAAAAATACCAGCAATCACTAGACCGAAGATCGCCAGCACGATCGAAAGGGCTAAAAAAAGCACGCTGAGAAAAAAGAGTTTAGCGCGCGGTGAAATCATCCGCCCGGCAATCTCCCCGATCGTCTGCCCGCGATTACGCAGACTGATCACCAGTGCGCCGAAGTCATGGACCGCACCGATAAAGATGGCACCAAACACGACCCAGAGCAGGGCGGGAAGCCAGCCCCAAAAGACGGCAATCGCCGGACCCACAATCGGACCGGTCCCCGCAATACTCGTGAAGTGGTGTCCGAAAATGATTTCCTTCCGCGTGGGAATGAAATCGACATCGTCCCGCAGTTCCTGGCTCGGTACTTTCGCCAGCGGATCGAGCCCAAAAATTTTACGGGAGATCCAGCGACCGTAGGTGTGATAGGCGATCAGATAGGCAAGAAAAGCAACGACAGCAATAAAGATCGTACTCATGCTCAAATCCGCCGACACGAAGAGTTTCTTCACGATAACGCACACTGCAAAGTCGGACAAGCTCGAAGCCACCGAGTCAGTAGACGCCTCAGGTGCAGTCCCTATAATGAGCCCGTCATGGAGCGCGTCTGCGTGGCTTTTTGGAAATAAAAATCGAGTGACTGCTAGGGGAGAAGAAGGAGATTGTTTTGTCTGAAAAAGTTGTGATCATCGGTAGCGGTCCCGCCGGCTGGGCGGCGGCCATCTATGCGGCGCGTGCGAATTTAGACCCTCTGCTGTATGAGGGAACCGTCAAGCCGGAAATGATTCCCCTCGGTCAGTTGGCCTTTACGACCGAAGTGGAAAATTATCCTGGTTTCCCCTTCGGCAACGTGAGGGAATTTGTCGAAACATCGGTCGACAAAGAGCGACACTGGAATTTGCCGCCGGTGCCGAGCGAGCAGCGCGACGGCAAGCCGCATTATGCGGTGCAGGGCGTAGAGCTGATGGAACTGATGAAGCAGCAGGCGCTGAATTTTCAGACCCGCGTGGTGAGCGACGACATCATCGACGTCGACTTCACCAGCCAGCCCCTGCGGGTGATGCCTGCCAGTGGCGATCCGATTGAGAGCCAAACGGTGATTGTGGCCACCGGCGCGAGGGCCAATTATCTGGGGCTCGATTCGGAGGAAACGTACAAAAACAAAGGTGTGAGCGCGTGTGCCGTCTGCGACGGCGCATTGCCGATCTACCGCAATAAACCGTTGGCCGTGATCGGTGGCGGCGACTCCGCCGTGGAAGAGGCCACGTATCTGGCCAATCTCAAAGATGCCGCCACCATCTATCTGGTGCATCGCCGGGATCAATTACGGGCTTCGAAAATCATGCAACAGCGGGCGCTGGACCACCCGAAGATTGAGCTTGTCTGGAATAGTGTCGTCGAGGAGGTGCTGGGCGATGGCGAAATGGTGACCAGTCTAAAGCTAAAAAGCACGGTCGACGATTCGGAACGGGAGCTTGAGGTGGGCGGAATGTTTGTGGCGATCGGCCATACCCCTAACACGGCGTTCTTGCACGGAAAACTGGAGATGAACGACAAAGGCTACATTCATTGGAAAGAACCGTTCCGCACGCTCACCAGTGCCGAAGGGGTCTTTGCGGCCGGAGATGTGGCCGACGACTATTACCGGCAGGCGATCACTTCGGCAGGGACCGGCTGCATGGCAGCCCTCGATGCGGAACGGTATTTGGCAGCGCACGAAGCGTAGTCACACAAACCACGAGCAGGGAGTTGAGCGATGAGTCAGGCGGAGACCCAGATCGATCGTGATCGGCAGACGCTGATTGAATCTCAGAACCAAGGATCTTCGGCCGTACTGAAGACCTACTTTCGGCTCTCCGGTCCCGGGTGGCTGCAGAGCGCGATCACTCTCGGAAGCGGCTCGCTCGCCGGCGCGCTCTTTCTCGGTGTGCTCGGTGGAACGAGTCTCCTTTGGTTACAGTTGGTTGCGATCATGATGGGCGTGATCATGCTTTCGGCCATTAGTTATGTGACGCTCTCCACCGGGGAGCGACCGTTCCGTGCGATTAACAAGCACATCAACCCGGTCCTCGGCTGGGGTTGGCTGATTGCAACCTGCATGGCCAATATGATTTGGTGTATGCCTCAGTACAGTGTCTCGTTCGCAGCGCTGCAGAAAAATCTTCTTCCCAATGCGTTAACGGATACACGTGGTACCAAGCTGGCCCTTTCGGCAGTCCTCTTCGCCGCGGCGCTGGTGGTCGTGTTACTTAACGGACAAAAAGGCCGAGCCGCCAAAGTGTTTGATGTACTGCTGAAATCGCTGATCGGTATCATCGTCCTCTGTTTTTTCGGCGTGGTCATTTATCTAAGCCTCGATGGTCGTCTCGATTGGGGGAAAATTTTCGCCGGCTTTATCCCTGATTTGCGTCAGTGGAATCAGCCGACCGGTCAGGTCGCGAGCCTGCTCGAAGGCCTCCCGGAGGGCGTCCAGAATTTTTGGTCTGAGCGGCTGGTGAAAGAGCAGCGGGCGGTCATGATCGGAGCGGCCGCCACCGCGGTGGGGATCAACATGACTTTTCTCTTGCCCTATTCGATGCTCAATCGAGGCTGGAGCAAGCCGTTTCGAGGTCTGGCCCGCTTCGATTTGGCTACGGGCATGGCGATTCCTTATGTGCTGGTGACCAGTTGTGTGGTGATCGCGTCGGCCGCGACATTCCACGCCAAGGTCGACTCGGCACTGTTGAGCGGCGACCCTGCGGAAATGCAACAGAGCCCGCTTTATCCGGGCGCCAGTAAGGTGCTGCTCGAGCGATTGAAAATCAAAAAAACCGAGGCGCAATTCGAAGCCCTTACCGAGAGCGAGCAACTCGGTGCAATGGCCGCACTTCCGGAGAGCGAAAAACGAATCGCCTCCTCTCTCGTGCGCCGCAATGCGCAAGAACTCTCTCAAGCACTCGCCCCGCTTTTGGGACCGAAGATGGCGAATCTTATTTTCGGTGTTGGTGTGCTGGGGATGGGGTTTTCGACCATCGTTATTCTGATGCTGATCAACGGTTACGCTTTTTGTGAATTGGTCGGTGCCGAGCAGGGAGGAAGGGCCCATCTGGTCGGTTGCATTGTCGCGGGTCTGGCCGGCGCCAGTTGGCCACTGCTCTGGGATGGTCCGGCGAAACTTTGGTTAGCCATCTTGACCTCGAGTTTCGGCATGCTGTTGCTGCCGATCGCCTATTTTACATTCCTGATGATGATGAACAGCAAAAGCTTGTTAGGTGAAGAAAAGCCGCAGGGTGGCAAGATGCTGCTCTGGAATATTTTGATGACGATTGCCGTGTTGGGTGCCCTCGCTGCAGCAGGTACAGTGATCTGGGATAAGGCGAGTCATAATAGGGTGGGTCCGCTGGTGATTGGAGTGAGTATTACCTATCTGCTGCTCGTTGTCGTTGGGTTCATCTATAAATCACGTCGCCGCGCGACAACATAACGCGTGAAGGAAGATTATCGTATGGATACGCTTTCGGTTGCCGCGGCGCGCATGGAACTGGCCATCGGAAAACAGGCCATGTTGCAGGGTTGGGTTCGTACCCGGCGGGACTCCAAAGCCGGGTTCAGCTTCTTGGAGCTCAACGATGGCAGTTGTCTGGCCAACATTCAGATCATTTGCGATGGCGATCTGGAAAATTACGAGACTGAGGTCAAAAAACTCTCCGCCGGTTGCAGCGTCTCGGTGAGCGGAGAGGTAAAACCCTCCGGCGGTAAAGGGCAGGCAACGGAACTTCACGCGGCGAGAGTTACGGTCCACGGTTGGGCCGATCCTGAGCAGTATCCGCTGCAGAAAAAGCGACATTCATTTGAAAAACTTCGCGAGTGGGCCCATTTGCGACCCCGCACCAACACCTTCGGTGCCGTAGCGCGGGTACGCAATACGATTTCGCGATCGATTCACAATTATTTTCAGGAGCAAGAGTTTCTCTACGTCAACACGCCGATCATCACGGCCAGCGATTGTGAGGGGGCAGGGGAGATGTTC
Organism: Pirellulales bacterium; assembly: GCA_029245145.1. Classification (GTDB taxonomy): domain Bacteria; phylum Planctomycetota; class Planctomycetia; order Pirellulales; family UBA7805; genus UBA7805. The sequence goes on from JAQWPY010000112.1 coordinate 4,442, forward strand.
CGCGTCACCACGCTCGATCTGGAACAGCTTGCCAAAAAAGAAACCACGGTCAACTACGCCTTTGATTTTTTTGATCGCCCGGCTTATCTCACCGTGAGCGGACAGTTGGAGGGCGAAATTTACGCGACTGCCCTCGGAAAAATTTATACGTTCGGCCCCACCTTCCGCGCCGAAAACTCAAATACATCGCGGCACCTGGCCGAATTCTGGATGGTCGAACCGGAGGTCGCCTTTGCCGAACTTCCGCAGAATATGGACCTGGCCGAAGGTCTCATTAAACGAATCTTTGGCGATGTGCTGAACGTGAGTAGCGAAGATATACAGTTCTTTAATGATCGCATCGATAAGACGGTCATCGAAACACTCGAACGGATTTGCAATAGCCAGTTTGAGCGGATCAGCTATAGCGAAGCGATCAATTTGTTGGGGCAGGCCGAAACAAAATTTGAATTTGAGCCTGTGTGGGGACAAGATCTTCAGTCGGAACACGAGCGCTATCTGACGGAGGACGCGATCGGCCGACCGGTGATCGTGACGGATTATCCGAGTACGATCAAACCCTTTTATATGCGTCTGAGCGACGATGAAAAAACGGTGGCGGCGATGGATGTGCTCGTGCCGAAGGTGGGCGAAATTGTGGGCGGATCACAGCGAGAAGACCGACTCGACGTACTCTCGCACCGCATGCAGCAGCAGGACCTCGATCCCGAGGCCTATTGGTGGTATCTCGATCTGCGACGCTTCGGTTCGGTGCCGCACGCCGGTTTCGGACTTGGACTCGAACGGATCGTGCAGTTCACCACCGGGATGGCGAACATCCGCGATGTGATTCCATTCCCTCGTACCCCGGGTAGCGCCGAATTTTAATTGGGCTCCGCTTGTACGTCACTTGAGGGCTCACCGCCCGCTTCGAGAATTTTTACCGTTCCCGCCATCGCCCGCGCGATGGGGTACTGCTTTGGGGGCGGAGCTTGAGACGGCGACTCAATATTTTCTCGCTCCGCCAAACCTGCGGGCATCAGCCAGGCGAGGATTACCGTTTTTTCACCCTCGGGGATAAGATAGATAAGGCAACTCGATTTGAGAGTTTTTTGTTTGAGCTTGGGCTTTCCCAGTTTCTCGTACCAACTCAGCGGGAGTGCCAGGGCTTCTTCGCCCCGCGCCGCTTTCAGTGAATCACCCCCATCGGGCGTACGGATGTCGATCTGCTTCCATTTAATTTCTTCGCCAGCCGGGTTCTTTGTGTCATCGTCTGCAGCCGCCGTTGCTGGCCTCCGAAAGCGTTCTTCCAGAGTTTTCTCAATATCGCCAAAACTCCCGGCTGTTTTCTCATCCGCAACTGCAATGTAGCACCGCACCGGGACCCGATTCTCTCCCTCGACCGGTGGATTCATGTTCAGAATGCATTCGTAGGTCCGCAGATGTTCTCCGATCCGAAGAAATTCCGGCCAGAGTCGTTCGGGTGCGACTGCTTCTTGGGGATCGCGAGGGTCGGGTGTGTTTTTATCGAGCGCGTACGCTTCGCCGCTTTGCGTGTCGAAGAGTCGAGGCACACGCAACTGCAAAACCTCGTTGCTCTCCTCTCCGGGTAACCGAATCGAGATCGGCTCTGGCCAAAGACTGCGGAACGGTTCTTCGTTGCGGAGGTGGGTGAGTGAACGCTCAAATTGTTTCTCGTAGGCTGTGCTGCCACACCCCGCCAAAAGAGCCACGGAGAGAAAGAGTATGAGGGGGCGTATCAGCATGGGCCAGTTCTCTAGAAGTCGAGGAAGTTTGGACATTGTCCTCTCCCGGCGGGAAGACTGTCAACCGACTAAGCTCGGTTGGTAAAGAATGGGCCGCAAGCG
>JAQWPY010000178.1 GCA_029245145.1 Pirellulales bacterium
GATCTGATCGCGCAAGCCGAGCATGCGCCCGGGGCGAGTCTGATGATCACTACGAGCGGCGAGCTAATCGCCGAGGTCCAGAGTGAATTAGCCCAACTGTTGACACAGGTCGATCGTGGCGATGAGGCACGCGAGAGTCTTCTGGAATACGGGGCGTTGATCCAGGTTTCCGATTTCGACGCGGTCGTATCGCTGACAAATCAGATTGCCCCGGAACATTTACAAATTGCCACAAAGAATGCTCGCGATGTGGTGGACCTGTTCCGCTCGGCCGGCGCCATTTTTCTCGGTCCGCAGACGCCAGTCGCTCTCGGCGATTATGTTGCGGGCCCGTCGCACGTGCTGCCGACGGGTGGGACGGCGCGATTTGCAAGCGGGCTTTCGTCTAACACATTCTTGCGTAGTACAAGTATTATTGAATACGAACCCGCCGCCGTCGCTGCGGTGGCCGATACGGTAAGCCGGCTATCTCAACGCGAGGGGCTCTCGGCACACGGTTACAGCGTTGAGCTTCGAAATCAAAGTTAACGGCGCGGCGGTGCGTTCGATGAGCGGGCTCTATAAGGGGAGGTCATGACGCGGTGGATTATTTTCGACCTAACATACAATCGCTCGTCGGCTATACGCCGGGAGAGCAACCGCAGCACGGGAAATACATTAAGCTCAACACGAGCGAAAACCCGTATCCGCCGTCGGATCGGGTGCTTCAGGCCATTGGCGCGATAACCGCAGAGCGACTCGCCCTTTATCCCGACCCGATCTCGCATGCCTTTCGGGCCGCGGTATCCGAAATACTCAGCGTTCCGGAAGATTGGATCCTCTGCGGTAATGGAAGCGATGAGCTGTTGAACCTGCTCATCCGTGCCTTTGTGGGCGAAGGACAAGCGGTCCGGTTTCCGGTCCCGGGATATGTGCTCTATCCGACACTTTGCGATATCCAGGGGGCGAGACACGATCCGGTGCGTTACGCTGAGGATTGGAGTCTCGGGGAGAATTTTACGGAGACTGATCAGAGCGTGCGCCTCGCAATCCTGGCAAATCCCAACAATCCCTCGGGGACGGCCATTGAGCCGAAGCGGATCGCGGAGGTGGCCGATAGGCTTACTTGTCCGCTGGTGGTGGATGAGGCCTATGTCGATTTCGCGGATCAATCGTGCCTTGAGTTGGTGAAGCAACGGTCCGACGTCGTGGTCACTCGCACGCTCAGTAAGTCTTACGCGCTCGCCGGACTCCGTTTCGGGTATCTCGTTGCGCAGCCGGAAATGATTGATCGGATCGTGCGGATGAAAGACAGCTACAATTGCGACACGCTCTCGATTGTCGGGGCAACGGCTGCCATCAGCGATCAGGCGTGGCAGCGAGAGAATCGGCAGACGATTTTGAACACCCGAGCGCGGATGGTTTCAGAGCTTGCGGCATTGGGTTTTGTGATCCCACAGTCGCAGGCAAACTTTCTCTGGTGTACGCACCCCGTCGCTTCCCTGCAACAAGTGTATGAGGGGCTCAAGACGGAACGTATCCTGGTCCGCTATCTCGCGTTTTCCGACTGGGGTGATGGCTTGCGTATTTCGGTCGGCACTGAGGAGCAGATCGACGCCCTCCTCACGCTCCTGCCGCCGCTGCTCGCCCGGGCAGGCGGTTAGGTTCCGAGCGTACCGTCGAGACGCCGGCGATTCCACTCGAGCTTTTCTTGCTGTGACATCGACGAAAAGTCGGGCGAGTCAGAATCGTTTATCGAAGGCTTTGCTCCACTGCTCTGCGTTTGGGTGGTGCCGCCGTACGCACTCTGACGCAGGAGTGAGCCGAGGTCTTCCTCCAGAGAACGATACGGTGCAATCTTCTCCCGCGCGAGTGCTCCATGATAGCTGCGGACCGCCTCGGCCGGATCGGTAATGACACCATCCGCTAGGTGGCGGAGGTGTTCGATAAATGAGCTCTGATGTTCGGAGTTGTTGATCATGCGGCCGTAAAGGGCCACGCGGGCACCATATTTCTTTGCCTCCCATAACTGATGGAAGGCATCAAAGGTGGTGCCCGAAGAACCGCCGAGGATTCCCACCACGAGTTGAGTGTCGTAGGAGACCAACTGCTCCATGGCAGCGGGACCCTGATAGGGAACCTTGAGGAAGAGCGGCCGACCCTTGCCGGTAACTCCGGCGATTGTCCGGGCGATGTTGTCGTTGATGAAGCGGCCAAGATCGCTGATCGGCGCCTGCGGCGCGTTGGGAGGAAAGATTTCAAGAAAATGACGAAAACCCTTTGTCTCCGCCTCCTGGCGGAATGTCTTGTAGCTCTCCAACATGGATGTATCAAGATGAATGTCGTTGTTGTAGGTCACGGAAAAAAGCCCGAGGTTGGCCCCCTGTTGGCGTTCCTCCGGCGTGCAGTCGAGCTTGCCGCACATGCCGTGATCGATCTCTGCGGTCCGGAAAGGCCGCGCCGGTTGTGTGGTGTATTGACCGCCCTGCGCAAGCCAGATGTCGGTGGTGTCATTGGCACGGATGGCCGGTGTTACATGAGAGTGATCGAAAATGCGTTCCCGGATCGTGAGAACCTCATTGGTACTGGCGCTCATCAACATGATGTCGATGAGTCCCTGCGTGACGTTGTGACGAATGATGTTTCGGTAGTCGTCGAGGGATCGAAATCGGCCTTCGGTCGCATGGTGTTCGGGGCTTTTTCCAGGGGCGGCCATGCCGCCTGCCATATCGGCATCCTTCGCATCTGCCAGGAGAAAATCCTCGCAGTTGGGATCCTCAAGAATGCGGGCAAGTTTGGCGTCGAGACTCTTGGTAACCAACGCAATGGCTCCCTGAAATGATACGGGGCTTCCTTCTTCTCCAGTGTAGCTCAGAAAAGCGTCAGGAGACGGCTTTGATGGCCCCGCGGTGGCGGCCTTTTACACCGGTTTTTCCGGTTTGAGGGGCGGCGGGCAGGTGATGCCGGTTGCGCCCTGGCTCGGGCGGACAACGAAGAGGTCCGGCTCGATTGCAGTGGCTCTACGATATTCGGTGGCCAGTACGTCGGCGATCGATACGGCACGATCGGCAGCGACGAGCGAAACGGTGCAACCTCCAAATCCGCCGCCCGTCATCCGCGAGCCATACACCCCGTGATCGGCACCGATTTCCCAGGCAATCTTCGCCATCGTGTCGAGTTCTTCACAACTGACCTGATAATCGTCGCGGAGCGACATGTGGCTTTCATTCATCAAACGGCCGAGCGTCTCCCATGCCCCTTCTCGCAGGGCCTCGGCGGCGTGCCGGGTGCGGTCAATTTCGGTGACCACGTGACGGGCACGCGATCGGAGTGTTTCGTCGATCGCTGCGCGGGTGACCGTGTCGATTGTCAGCGCACGATAGCTTTCGCCGCCCAACAGTTTGAGTGCTTCCCGGCACTGCTCCCGTCGCACCGCATATTGCCCATCGGATAGTTGATGGTGAACGTTGGTATTGGAAACCAGCAGGCAGACGTCGTCGCTGGCGAAGGGTATTTCCGTCCAGGTCTCCTCCCGACAATCGATCAACAGCGCCGTCCCTGCCGAGGCTGCCACACTGGTGGCCTGGTCCATTAAACCGCACGGCACGTTTGCGTATTGATGCTCTGCACGTTGGCAAAGCTTTGCCTTTTCTACCGCTTTGAGCTCTTTTCCTGCAATCTGTTCAGCCAGGGTTGCGGTGGCAACCTCCAGCGCGGCGCTGGAACTGAGGCCCGCACCCCTGGGGACATCGGAGTGAATCCAGGCCTCGATACAACCGGGATCAAATCCTGCTTGGCGGCAGAGTATCAGGGGACCAAGCACATAGGCGGCCCAATCGGGCTGGCTCGTAAAATTAAGGTCTTTGGTGTTGATGATTTCATCGGACGCGGCGGTGGCGATTCGCGTGATCCCATCGCGCGAAGCTGCCGCGGCGATGGCGGTGTAGCGGTCGATCGCAACGGGGAGCACGAAGCCGTCGTTATAATCGATGTGTTCGCCGATCAGGTTCACCCGGCCCGGGGCCACGCCAAACCACTGGGGGGAACGGCCAAAATGTTTTTCAAAGGCAATGGCCGCCTCGTCTGCAACCACGGAATGGGGCTGCGATGCCGACCCGGGCCGCTCGATCATTGCGGTGCCCCGGGCGACGTACCCTGCTCGCGTTTTTTGAGTTTGCGGATGCGTAGTACGGCCTCGCGCTTCTGTGGCCCCGCGACCCGCTCGTAGAGTGAGACGGCCTTAGCGCGATCGTCAGCCGCTTCGGCAACCCGGGCGCGGGCCATGGTGACGTCTCGCGCGGGGGCGTCGTCCGGCCAACTCGCGGCCGTCTGTTGCTTGTCCATTTCATCAAGATAGTACTCGGCCAGAGCATGGTTGCCTTCGTCGAGGGCGATCATCGCCAGATTCCAGGAGGCGTCCCGCCGGATCACGTCGGCCCGCTCGTAGATCAATTCCAATTGTGCCTTCATGTCATCAGGAATGTCGTCCTTCGGTACCTTCTGCAACATGATGCGGGATGCAAGCAACAGAGGCTTGGCACCCTGCTCACCGATCGGCGCGTCCCGCGGCCGCCGGGGAATCCCGTCAATCTGCGTGGTGTATCTTCCCGCAAGCTGTTGCAGTCGCCCGGCCCACAGCGGGTTCACCAAGTCGGTGCGAAACTTTCCGTAGGCCTGCATTTCGCGGTTGATCCGCGTGCGAGTCTCATTTTGTGGATCGGTGATAATCTGCGCCGCCTTAAAGGGCCAGTCCCAGATTCTGGGCCGCTCGGTCTCGTTAATCGCCTTGAGTCGTTCAGCAATTCGCGAGGGCGAAGCGACAAGTCGCATCCGATAATCGCCACCCAGCTCGTCCTGAATGCTTTTCATGCGTTTGGTCAGCGATTGCGAACTCGCCTCGATGAAGGGGATGACCCGCGAGAGAGCAGCTTCGGTAACCCAATAAGGGCGGTCGGGCGTGTCCCACGCGCGGAGGCGTTGCGGTTCGCGGCGCAAATCCGCGAGTGTGGCAATTCCGCCAGCTGGTCCCGGCAGCGGCATGCCGATAAAAGGATCGAAAAGGTAAATGTCTCCATCGTGAAGAAAACCGGCGCACCAGAAGCGAGACACCGAGGGGTTGTTTGAGCGGGGATCCGGAAGGTAGAGCAGGATCACATCATAATCGAGTTGTCGCGCGAGGATCGCAAAGACCCATGCTCGATCGATGGCGCGTCCATGCCCGAGTAAAATGGATTGCCAGGGCATTTGCGCTGTGGGCTGGGCAGTCAATTCAGGGGCGGGGTCGAGTGCGATATGCATGTTGGTCCAGCGGAATAAATCCTCGACCGCCGAGAGATCGTTAGTTGAATCGCGTGTTACGTATTCGGCAATGCTGTGCAATATCGCGGCTTCGCGTAGATAGGCGCCGTCGTAGGCGTCGAACTGAAGCGATTCGAGATTATCGATCAAGGCGCCGGACTGGAATTGATCGGGCAAGGTCGAGAGCAACGGGTCGAGTTGCCAGACCGTGCTCGGTTGTTCGATCCGCGACCATTGATTGAGTCGATCGACGATTTGGGTGAGTATCTGCGTCGGCCCGAACTCGGAAAGGCGGTTGAGGTTCTCGATGGCAAAGGTGAAGTAATCACTATTTTGCGCGTCGAGGCTTCGGCCCTCGGCTGAAACGGGAATCACGGGCTTCTCGGCGCACCCTCCGGCCCAGACGAAAAAAATTGTGACGGACCAAATCCAGAAATGTTTCATAGCTCAAGTGCAGGCGGGTATGTTAGGTAAATCCGTCAAGCGGCTCTTGCCTTTAGGATAACAAATCGTTGACCGTTTCGCGTAGCCGGAGCAAACGGCGCAACATGGGTTCAAAATCGGCCAGCGGCACCATATTCTGGCCGTCGCTCGGTGAGGAATCCGGATCCGGATGGGTTTCGAAGAAGAGACCATTGATCCCGATTGCGATTGCAGAACGGGAGAGTGGTTCGACCAGTTCCCGGGCCCCTCCCGTGGCTCCCGGCAGAGATCCCGGTTGCTGGACGCTGTGCGTCGCGTCAAACACGACGGGTACTCCGAGTTGGCCGAGGGCAACGAGTGATTTCGCATCGCTTGCCAGGCGTCCATACCCGAAAAAAGTGCCGCGTTCGCAGACAAGTATATTTTTGCACCCTCCTCCGCGTAATTTATCGATGACAAATTGCATGTCGTTCGGGGCGAGGAATTGACCCTTTTTTACATTGATCGCCCGGCCGGTGGCAGCGGCCGCGAGTAACAGATCGGTCTGCCGGCAAAGGAAGGCGGGAATCTGCAGCAGATCACACACCTCACCAGCCGGGGCGGCCTGCGAGGGTTCGTGGATATCGGTCGTCACCGGCAGCCCCGTATGCTCGCGTACGCGATCGAGGATTTTGAGCCCGGTCTCTATCCCGACGCCCCGGAAGGCGCTGAGGCTTGTACGGTTTGCTTTGTCGAAGGATGCCTTGAAGACAAGATTGAGATTCAAGTTGCGGGCCGTTTCCGCGAGCTGCTCGGCGAGAGAGAGAGTCGAATCCTCACTCTCGATCACACAGGGGCCGGCGATGACCAGCAGCGGACTCTGACCCCCGCACGGATAGTTGCCGACAGTGACTGGTTCCATGATACGCCCGGCGGTGAGTTCCATTTCGCTCAGCGGACGGCAATATAGTTTGCATAGCTAGGGAGAAGCAAGCGACGGCGGGAGCGTATCCGCCGGGTGCTTCAGGACGAAACGGGGGTCTCGCCCGAAGTACTTCTCGGCGGGCGAATGTACGATTTTGTGTTGCAGATTAATACATTTGGCCTTTTTTGATCCAGTCAGATAGAGGGGTCTCACGGCTTCAAAAACAAGCATTTCAATAAATTTGAAAAATAATTAAAGCCTGTTTTCCAGGCCAAAGCGTGCTTTTTTTTGCCTCGCGACGGGCAGCCGAACCGTTCGGCACAAGGCTTGCAATTTATGGGAGTTGCACTGAGACGAAACGGTGCGACTTAATCAATGAGACTGGCCCGTAGGCCTCTGATGTACTCCTGTCGAATGGTTGCCTTGCCCCTGGCCATACGGCACTGTCAAATCGTATTTGGCACATCAGAGGCCTCCTTTTTGCGCTCATCAGGCCGATGCGGAATCCCGTTGGGGGATTTAAAATCCCCCGGTGTGGGCGAGCCACATAAGCACGCCAGTCACCGTGACGAATGAGCCGATGGTTGTCCAGAAGACGCAATCGGCGGCGGTTCGACTATCACCCTCCAACTCGAGCGAGATGATCAGAGTGTTCACGGCGGTTGGTGCAGCGGCGGCGATCGTAAGTTGTGCTCCGGGCCAGGGCCAGAGGCCGAGCCCCCAGGCCATTGCTGCCGTAAGGGCCGGTAACAGTAAGAGTTTGACTGCCATCGTGGGTGCGATCAGCCGCCATTCGGGCCAACGGGCATTTCGAGCCAACTGTGCTCCGAGCGTCAGGAGCATGACGGGTACGGTCGCCGCAGAGAGCATCTTGATAGGTTCGAGGATAAAAGCGGGCAGTTCGATACTGTTTTCACGAACGATAAATGCTGCAATCACCGTGTATATCATGGGAAGCTTGAAAAAACCGAACAAGCCACGCAGGCCCTGCCCTTTTCCCCATGCGATGACTACGTAACCGACCAACCAGACCGCGATATTGCTGAGCATAATAACCATCGCCTGAATGGCCACACCATCGTCGGGATCACGGCCGAAGAGTCTCGGATACGACTGGTAGAAGAGTTGAGTGACTGGCAGGCCGAAATTCCCTGCGTTGTAGACCAGGCCGCCCAGCAGCAGTGCACTGGTCGTGCTACTGGGGTATTTCCGCAACCGATAAATCAGGAGCAACAACCCTCCGAGAAGCAGCACCGGCAGGCCGCTGCCCCAGGTGATTTCTACGATGTCATGCCAGGTAAGTTCACTGGTGGAGACTTGCTGAAAGAGGAAACTCGGTACCAATAGATAAATCGTCAGTTGGTTGAGCGAA
>JAQWPY010000130.1 GCA_029245145.1 Pirellulales bacterium
CGACGGATGATCTCCATCATTTCATTCAGCAGGGTCGAGAGGTCTAACTGATCCAGCGGTTGGTTCCCGTAGTGGCCCACAAAGTCGGCAATCTCCAGTCGAAGCATCCCTTCATCGAGCTTCGGCGGCACATCGCCAATGCGGATGATCACATCGGTCAGTGCCGACTCGTCAGAGTTAACAATCGCTAATAGCATGTTTTCGATGTCCTCGCGAAGCGACTCCTCGAGACGCCCCACCATGCCGAAATCGAGCAGGCCTATCACATTCCCCGAAAGCAGCAGAATGTTGCCGGGGTGGGGATCGGCATGATAGAAGCCGTGCGAAAAGATCATCTCGAGATACAGCTCCGCCCCGCGACGCGCCAACTCGGCCATATCGAGCCCCGCAGCAAGGATCGCCTCGTTGTCTGAGAGTTTCGTACCATCAATCCGCTCCATCGTCAGCACGCGCGAGGTGCTGAATTGAGGAAACGGACGGGGAATTTTGATGGTGGAATTCTCTTTGAAGTTCTGAATGAACTGCAGCATGTTACGCTCTTCGCGACCGAAATCGAGTTCGCGGACCAGCGTGCGCTGAAACTCCGCGGCAGTGGCCCGCGGGCGATAGTTCACAAAGTCGGGAATCCCCTCGGCCATGTGCGCCAACCCTGCGAGAATATCGAGATCGACCCGCACCTTCTGCTCGATATTCGGATGCTGCACCTTGATGACAACCTCTTCGCCTGTCTTGAGTCGGGCCGCGTGGACTTGCCCGATCGATGCCGAGGCGAGAGGAATCGGATTGAACGCATCGAACAATTCTTCAACGCTTTGCCCCAATTCCGACTCGATCACACGGCGAACCGCTTCGGGCGGAGTCGCATCGACATCGCTCTGCAATTGGGTGAGTTCTTTGGCAAAGGCGACGCCGACAATATCGGGCCGGGTGCTGAGGATCTGTCCCAGTTTGATGAAGGTCGGGCCGAGTTCCAGAAGTGCCAATCGGAAACGGGTCTGGCGGGTCTGAGTTGCGAGAATTTCGCCGTGGCTGTCTTTCAGCCACCCTTGGGCAAATTGCAGGTCAAACGAACTGAGCCAGTCCGCTAATCCATATTTGCTCAAAATGGTGAGAATCTCACCCCAACGGTTCACATTTCGGTAGAGGTGGGGGAGCGTCGTGATCTTCATCCGCTGGATTCCCGCAGGGCACGGTCTTTGGGCCGATTGTAGTCGCCCCGGGGGCGCGAGACAACGTACTCGGGGAACCTTGCTTGACCGGCTTTGCCAATTGTCCGAAACTAATGTTCTGTCGTTCCGAGATATTCTGTGAGTTACTGGAGCCCCTCCATGCCCACCCACTTTTTCCGCACGTTGTTCGCTCTCCTCTGCCTGATCGCCTCAATCGCGATCTTGCCCGACGATACGGGTGCAGAATCATCTTCGGTCTGGCCCGGATGGCGCGGCCCGAAGGGGGATGGAAAAACGAGTGAAACAAATCTGCCCACCCACTGGGATCCGGAAAAAAACGTTCTTTGGAAAATGTCGCTCCCCGGACCCGCTGGCGCCACGCCAGTGGTGGCTGGCGACCGCATCTTTTTAACGAGCGTCGGAGAGAACGGGGAAGATCTGCTGCTGCTCTGCGCCGATACCTCGGGCAAATTGCTCTGGACCCGCAAAGTCGGTGGTGGCAACGAGGCGGTCCGCGGGGATGAGGGCAACTATGCCTCCCCGTCGCCGAGTACCGATGGTGAGCGAGTCTACACCTTCATGGCCAACGGACTGCTCGCCTGCTACGACCTGGAGGGCAATGAACTCTGGAAAAAGGACATGCAAAAAGAGTACGGCGCGTTCGACATTCAGTTCGGGCTCTCCAGCACTCCGGTCCTCGATGGCGACAACTTGTACGTGCAACTGATTCACGGTCCCTGGAACGAAGATCCGCATACCGGCCTGGTGGTAGCGATCGATAAGCGGACCGGCAAAGAGGTATGGAAGCACGAACGGAAGACCAATGCGATCGACGAGTGCAAACATTCCTATACCTCGCCAGTGATTTACGAGGATGACGATCAGCGGTTTTTGGTCACCCACGGCGCCGACTACTGCATCGCCCACCGCCTGGAGGATGGCAGCGAAATCTGGCGCTGCGGAAATTTAAATCCGAAAGACAAATACAACAAAACGCTTCGCTTCGTGGCCTCGCCCGCCTGCGGCCCCGGATTGATTGTGGTTCCCACAGCAAAAAAGGGAAAAGTGGTAGGCATCCGGCCCGGTGGCAGCGGAGACATCACCGATTCGGAAAAATTTATCGCCTGGACACTCCCCCGTAATACGCCCGACGTTCCTTCGCCGGTGATCCATGAGGGCTTGGTCTACCTTTGCCGCGAAAACGGCAATCTGATGGCCCTCGACGCGGAGACCGGCAAGTTGATATACGAGGAGCGGACCACCCGCGACCGGCATCGCAGTTCGCCGGTCTATGCCGATGGCCACCTCTACCTCACAGCCCGCAACGGGACGGTGACGGTGGTAAGAGCGGGCAAAGATTTTGAGGTCATCGCCCGCAACGACATCGGCGAGCCGATCACGGCATCTCCGGTCTTTGCCGACGGACGGCTGTATCTCCGCACGCTCAAGTCACTCTACGCAATCGGTCCCCAATAGAAAGCAACACACGGCCCACCCTGGACAGCATTCGTCCAACCTTCCCCTCCTACGATCCCACCTTCCCTACCTTCCCCACCTTCGACCCCACCTTCCGATGTCTCTGAATCGCCGAAACGATCTGCGCAACGTAGCCATTATCGCCCACGTCGACCACGGTAAGACGACACTCGTCGATTGCCTGCTGCGGCAAAGCGGCCAATTTCGCGCCAGCCAACTTTCGGGCGAGCGGATTTTAGACTCGGGCGATTTGGAACGCGAACGGGGCATCACCATTCTGGCCAAGAATATTGCGCTGCAGTACGAGGGAATCAAAGTGAACATCATCGACACGCCAGGCCACGCCGATTTCGGTGGTGAGGTCGAGCGCGTGTTGCGGATGGCAGACGGTGCGCTCTTGCTGCTGGACGCTGCCGAAGGCCCCATGCCGCAAACCCGATTCGTGCTCCGCAAGGCGCTCGAGTGCGGCCTGAAACCGATCGTGGTGGTCAATAAGATCGATCGGCCCGATGCGCGATCACAAGATGTCGTGGCCGAAGCGCTCGAACTTTTTCTAGACCTCGGTGCCGACGAGCAAGTGGCCGATTTTCCCTACGTGTTTGCCAGCGCGAAGGAAGGCTACGCGACGAGCGATCCCGACGTGCCGAGCGACTCGATGCAGCCGCTACTCGAGATGGTCATCGAACACGTCCCCGGTCCGGAGGTCGATGTCGACAGTCCGCTGCAGATGCTCGTCTCGCAGATTGATTATTCCGAGTATGTGGGACGCATCGCGATCGGACGCATTCAGGCCGGCACAATCCAAAGTGGACAATCGCTGGCCTTGATGCAGGAGCGCGGACAGAGTGATGGGAAAGTGGGGCAGTTGTTCATATTCGATAAACTCGGACGAACCGAAACCGAGGTGGCGGAGGCCGGCGACATCGCGGCAGTGACCGGGCTCGAAAAAATCGAGATCGGCGACACCCTCTGCGATCCCGAGCATGCCGTCGCCTTGCCTCGCCTCAAAGTGGATGAACCGACGTTGCGGATGATTTTTCAAATTAACAGTTCGCCTTTGGTCGGGCGCGAAGGACAGTTTCTCACCACGCGCCACTTGCGCGAACGCTTGATGCGGGAACTTGAAAAAAATGTCGCCCTCCGTGTCGAGCAGGTCCCGGGGAGCGATCACTTTGCCGTCTCGGGCCGCGGCATTCTGCACCTCTCGGTGCTCATCGAAACGATGCGGCGCGAGGGGTATGAGCTGTCGGTCGGCAAACCGCAGGTGATTTTGCGAGAGGAGGCGGGCGTCAAACAAGAACCGTTTGAGACCCTTTCAATCGAGGTGCCGCAAGAATATTTGGGCCCGGTGATGGAGATGGTAGGGCATCGCAGGGGCCAGAATACCGACATGTCGACCCGAGGTGACTTGGCCCTCCTGATCTTCCGCATCCCCTCGCGCGGTCTGATCGGCATGCGGACGCGGCTCTTGAACGCAACCAAAGGAACTGCTGTGATCCATCATCGCTTCGAGAGCTACCGGCCGATCGAGGCGGATCTGCCGGGGCGGGCCAACGGTGTGCTCGTCTCGATGGTCTCCGGCAAAGCGGTCGGTTTTGCCCTCGATGGATTGCAAGAGCGGGCTGAAATGTTTGTCGCGCCGGGTGACGAAGTCTACGAAGGCATGGTCGTCGGCGAAAACAGCCGCAGTGGCGACATGGACGTGAATCCCACCAAGGAAAAGAAACTCACCAACATCCGCGCGGCCGGCAGCGACCGCAATATCCTCCTCAAACCGCCCCGAGAGCTATCGCTCGAGGCGGCCTTAGAATACATTGCAGACGACGAACTGGTGGAAATCACACCGCAGAGCCTGCGATTGCGCAAGATCATTCTTTCCCAGACCGGAAGAAAGCGGGCAACGCGAAAATTGGCCGCCACCTAAGCTTTGTTTCGCCGACCTGTCTCGCAATCTACTCCATCCCGAACCACGGAAGCAGCTATGCCTAAAGTCACCGTCACGGTCGACCACGAGAAGTCGGTTGAAGAAGTGATCGAACGCGTTACCCCGGCAATCAAAAAAACGGTGACCGACTTTCAGGGACACGATCTCGCGATCAACTGGCAAGCCGACCGCGCCAACTTCCAGTTCAAAAGCCTGGGCTTCACGATCAAGGGAGACATCGCCGTCGAGTCGTCGAGCGTGACGGTGAATCTCGACCTCCCCTTTGCGGCGATGATCTACAAAGAGAAGGCCAAAAAGGGCATCACCAAAAGCGTGACCAAAGCCCTCGAGCAATAAGCGATAATCTGCGTTCCGCTACGGGTCCTCTGAAGGTGGGGCGTCTGCAGACATCACTTTGACTTTGCCTTCTGCAATGATGCCGTTGGGAGCAATCGCTTTATAGGTAAACTCCTCCACTCCCTTAAAATCAGGGTGCGGCGAGTAGATTAAATATCGATGCTCGTTGGTTACCGATCCGCCTGCCGAAGGCGTACTCACCTCGGTGATAATCAAACGATCTGAGTCGCCCTCTTGCAATATGTCATTCTTCAAGACATCGAGCTTTTGATTGGGATCATTGTTTGTTAGGCGAATTTCATAGTCCTCAAGGCTCGGCGAAGTCAAAACACTAAAATCGGCGAACGAAGCATAAATTGCTAAAACGGCAACGATCAACAAGAAGCCAACTTTTTTGGCGTGCCGCCAGGGTGTCATGTCGACCGCACCGACATCCTCCTGCACGAACTCGGTCTCACGTGGCCAGATGGCGCCGAGGATTAGCTGCAGGAGTATGAGATAAGCGAACACGATGCCGAGAAAATGAAACTCGTGCAACGATTCGACAACGAGGTTAAACGGGTACACAAAATAGCCGAGGGGTATGATGATAATCCCCATCCAGAGCGCCGTCTTGGCAGCCCGAGCCGGAACGCGACTGGTCAGCATGCCCACGATCACCACGGCAAAGATCGGAATAAAGTACATGCCATTCATCTTTTGCAGGTAG
>JAQWPY010000140.1 GCA_029245145.1 Pirellulales bacterium
TGATCCGCCATTTTTACGAGCCTCCCGCCTACTTGGGCAGCGTCGAGCAGGTGGCCCCTCGCACAGTCGACGGCACGCGGATCGCGGACGTCGACGGTCGCCCGGCGCAAGTCGTCGTCGTCGGCCCGAGCGAAATCAAAAACATGATCCGTCCCGGCGAGGCGGGCGTGTATGTGGTGGGCACCGGTCGCACCGGCATTGCCCAAACCTTTTTTGTGCTTTCCGGTCTCTACGCAGCGGTGATGCTCATTGCCGCCTTCGCCTATCGGATCCCGCCGGCCGACTGGCAACCTGCGGGCTACGATGCGGCAGCGGCCGAAAAGAAAAAACGTAAACTCGTCAGCACCCACGATGTGAGCATTGAAGGGGCCGTACGCACGCCGCAGTTTTATCTCGTCTGGATCGTCCTCTGCCTAAACGTCACCGCAGGAATCGGCGTGCTGGGTGTGGCCAAAACGATGATGAGCGAAATTTTCGGTTCGGCACTTCCTGAAATTGCGACCAGTCGTTTTGCCGCCACGTTCGTGCTGATGATCAGTGTGTTCAACATGCTGGGGCGATTTTTTTGGGCCAGTGCCTCCGATTATCTGGGTCGCAAAACGACATACACCCTTTTTTTTATTCTCGGCATCGCCCTCTATCTGCTGATCCCCATCACAGCGGTCGGCGTTGCCGAGCAGCCCGCCCTGTTCTGGCTGGTTCTCTTCTATGCGATCGTGATGCTGATCTTCACGCTCTACGGAGGGGGTTTTGCCACAATCCCGGCCTATCTGGCCGATCTGTTCGGCACCCGTTTTGTCGGTGGCATCCACGGCCGGTTGCTCACCGCCTGGAGCGTCGCCGGGGTGCTGGGCCCCTGGTGCATCACCATGTTCCGCGCCCGCTCGATCCGCGCGGCCATCGATGAATTGATTCCTTCGATCGATCCGGCCGAATTTCAAAATGTATTCGGCGAACCGGTCGAAAAGTTGGAAGCGTTGGTGCAGAGCAAGACCGTCACCCTCGCCAAACTGATGGAGATTGCTCCGGCCGGCACGATCGATCCGACGAGTACCGTCTATAATTCTACGATGCTGGTGATGGCCGGCTTGTTAACCGTTGCGCTGGTAGCCAATCTTCTGGTCCGTCCGGTCGACCCGGCACACTACTTTGCCGACGACTGATTTTGGGCCGATTGATTTTCCGCAGACTGTGCAAGCGACCGCCAGATTTCGGTGATGCCTCCTTTGATGATCTGCTCAGACACCGGTTGCGGGGGCGTCCGGTACCGGCTGTTTAAACCACTGCGTCGCGGCGAGGCTTCGTAGCCGCCGAGCAGGCCCATGCGATACGCACGGGCCGTAGCCACATAGGCATGCACCCCGCCGGTGTAGCCTAAGACAAACGTATCGCGGTAGGGCGATTCCCCGTCGGCCCACAACTGATAATCGCAAAAGCTCTCGTGCGGAAGCGAAAGGATACAGAGCGTGTTGCCCAAGGCAAACCCGCGGATCGGATAGGGCATCGTTCGCGGTTTGTTTTCTTTCGCGAGTTGTAGTAGCTCCACGAGTCGCTGATCGTCGGGATCTGCGGCCAACAATCGCTCGCACTCGGCAACCGGTGGCGGCTTCTGTAGCGGCAGTTGCACGGTCAGCGATGCGTCACGGATCGGGGCGGGAGACACATCCTCAAGCGAAACGCGGGTCACCGCCTGGGCGAGAACCAACCCGGTGCGGCTGCACGCCTCGAGGCCTCCTTTGAGCGGAAAGGCATTGATGTTTCCGCCGCAGCCTTGGGCAAAGAGGAGCAAGCCACTCTCGGCATCGCCGCCGCCAAGCATCCGCCGCAGGTGGGCCACCGCATAGCCCGGATAGTCGGCGCTGATGAGCGTACTGGCCGAATGGATCACGACTGGATGCGCCGCATAGGAAAACAGGATGGCAATCCGCGTTCCGTCCTTGCGGTAGACGCCCAGCACGTCGACCCAGGGGACGACCGAGCCGTGCGGATTGGGAGCCATCGTAATGCCATCTCCGCGCGGCATACGGCGATTGAAACCGATCTGCACTGCCTCCCTGCCGGCACGCAGCCGGGCCGGCTCGAGACGCTCGGCACATTCGGCTGTGGCAGTAACCACTTTTTCGAACACGGCGCGTCCATAGGATGCTTCCG
The DNA here is from genome assembly GCA_029245145.1 of Pirellulales bacterium. Taxonomy (GTDB): domain Bacteria; phylum Planctomycetota; class Planctomycetia; order Pirellulales; family UBA7805; genus UBA7805. Next base: position 2,152 of record JAQWPY010000140.1, read on the forward strand.
CATCGTCCTCCGGTAGAGACGCACCGGGGCCGCTGTGGGTATGCGAACAGTTGAACATCACCCGGCCGGCCGGGATTCCCGTTTTTTTCTCGATCGCCGCGCCCACCGCTTCGGCATACGGAATGCTCACACCGACCAGATCGCTCGTCACGATCACCACCGGCTGGTGTCCGTCACTGAGCACCAGAATCCGGGCAAACAGTTCGTCGGCCACCCCGGTACTCGCGCCGCCCGGCCCCACAAGCCGGACACCGATCTGCGGGGTGATATTCACTTCGGCGGCCGCTGCCCGATAGGTTGCCACCGACGGCTCATCGGCCCGCGTGGGGTAAACCAGAACGGCAGCAAAAAGCGCGAGGGCGTATTGGCAGCTTATTGAAATTCGCCACATGGAAACCACCTTATGCCGTTTGTTTCGCTTCGCAACTTTCCGCCAGGCGGTCATCGCGATCGATCACCACCAGGGCCAGTAGCGTGCCGGTGAAATACATAAAATGAAACGCGGCATCTTCATATTTATGTGAAAGGCGGGCCCCAAAGCCGAGGGCCACAAACATCAAAAGTGACCCGGCGAGTACCAGTTTCAATAGCGGAGCCCGCTGGCGGAACCACTCGCCCCGAAAAAGGCTCACCACCGCACCAAGGCCGAGCAGCGATTCGCCGAGGGCCAACAAGAGAAACAAGGGTGTCTGAGGCAGTCTGCCGAGCGGAGTCTCGGCAAACTGTTGGACAAACCAATCGGGCGCACCGCCCATCATCCACTTATTCCACCCGGCCAAACCAAAGGTGATTACAAAGAGCAGCGTAATCGACAAACGCATCAAGGTGCGGGCCGCTCGGCAGGTCGTCATGGGAATCTCCTTCGTTTTTTCTTTGGGCGGATGGGCTTCCTTTCCCGGTCTGTGTAACGGATGGCCTGAAACTGTACAACCAGCGGGGTGAGGTGTTGTAAAAAAGGAGGAGACCGAAAAAAAGTGGCGTCAGCCAAATCCATCGCAACTAACTCTACGGCGCGGGGTTATTTCCTTTGGGCAGCGAGACTAGGGGGCCACGGGGCAAGCTCATGTCAAACCGATACAAACTCTTTTTGTTTCTCGCACTGTTGGCAGACACGGTCGCCGCCAACGAGGTCGAGAAAATTCGATTTCCGGCCGGCGACGACCGACTGCCCGCCTTCCGGGCGATACCCGAGGGGGATGGTCCCTTTCCGGCTGTCCTCTTTTTGCACGGGGGACGCGGCGGCAAAGTGGGAGGTGATCCCCGAGCATCGCTCGCCGCGCTCGCCCGCAGCGGCTACGTCGGCCTGGCCCCGATGCGGCTTGAGGCCGCCACACTCAAGACCGAAATCGACCAAACACGAAGTGCACTCGCGTATCTAAAAAATCTGCGGCAGGTCGATCCGCAACGGATTGCGGTGATCGGTTTTTCGCGTGGGGGCCTGCTCGCGTTGATCGCTGCAGTCGAGCACACTGATCTGCGGGCGGCGATCCTGATGGCCCCTGCCCCCGGTCGCGGTGCACTCGATCGGGCGCTCGGTCGCGCGTCGCAACCGATGCCACCGGTTCTCGTGCTGGTCGCCGAAAATGACACACATCAGGCCGATCACGTGACACTCGCCCGGCAGACAATGCAGCAATTGCGAAGCAAGAATGTTGCGGCTGAGTGGATTCTCTATCCACCTTTCGGTCCACCTGCGGCAGACGGCCATCAGCTTTTCTTTCGGGTACGTGACGGCTATTGGAGTGACGTGCGCACTTTTCTGACGCGCCATCTGCAAACCGAATAGTGGGGTATCGACGCGCCGAGCCACGTGACGTACAACGGCACTCCCCTTGAGGGCGAAACCACCCTATCCCGAATGCAACCCGATCAGGAGAACCTGTGATGCCCCGTTTGCACGTTGTCGAACCGAGTGAAGCCACTGGAGAAGTGAAAGAAATATTTGGCGCCTTCGAGCAGAAGCTCGGCAAGGTGATCAACATTTTCAAGGGCATGGGCAACAGTGCTGCCGCCCTGAAGGCCTACACGGGTCTTTCCGGCGCGCTGGCCGCCGGTGAACTGGCGGCAGAGGATCGGGAGGCCATCTATCTTTCGCTGAGTGAAAAGAACGATTGCGGCTACTGCGTCGCCGCCCATACGATGCTCGCTCAAAAGGCGGGGCTCTCGGCCGATGAAGTGATCGAATTTCGCCGCGGCGGCTCGAGCAATGCCCAGCGGGACGCATTGATCAAATTCGTCTTTCGCGTTGTCGAGACCAACGGGTTTGTCGACGATGCTGAGGTCGAAGCGGTCCGCAGCGCCGGTTACAACGACGCGCAAATCGCCGAGTCGGTGGCGATGATCGCATTGGTCAGCTACACCAACCTGTTCAACCACGTGTTTGGTTCGGAACTCGATTTTCCGGCAGCACCCGAATTGACTTGAGTTGCGAAAAACCGCAGGACGAATTATTGACGTCTTCGCGGAAGTGCATCGTGGATCGTTTCGGTCACCCGCTCGCCCAGGGCCCTCGAACCTTCGGGCGTGAAGTGAACGTTCACCGGTCGCTGTAGCGCATCGAGCTTCGGCGCTGCGAAGCGGTTCAGATCGTTGACGGTGATCTTGTGCTCGGCCATGATCTGGCGGGCGATCTGGTTGTAGCGATCGACATCTGCCGCATCGCGGTGGGGCCGGACCTTGCCTGCCGGAACCGGGGTGGTGGTCGCAAAGATCGGCGTTGCGCCGCTGGCACGGATCGCATCGACAATGCGGCGGAGTTGCCGCGCATAGGTTATCGGGTCTGCCTGCGACGGGTCATCGGGATCATCCGACCCCTGGCCGTTGGCTTCGACCCGTTTGATATCGTGCAGCCCGAAATTGAAGTGAACGACGTCAAAGTTACCCCCATCAAGGGCAAGCCACTTTTTAATTTGCGCCGCGCCTTTGGTAGTCCCCTCGCAGTTCTCCTCGGGGCGGATCACGATCGCCTCGCCGTCGAGGCCGTCGACCACCGCCGGATGGTAGCCCATCGAGATCGAATCGCCGAGCAGCAGCACCCGCCGTGTTGTAGGTGCGGTCGGTGCGTTTGCGGCCCAACGAATGCCCTCAAAGACATGCTGCCGACCGAAGTTGGTATCGAGCGATCGTACATCGTGGCCCAGTTCGGTATAGAAAAATCGGCCGCCGTGCTTTTCGGTGGTCCAGGCGATCGGATGGTCTTTGCCCATCGGCTTACCGCCCAGCTTCTGAAAAAACTCGCGGACCGGCTCATAGGTCGTTTCATCGACCCGCAACAGCACCTTCACGCCCGGCAGCCCGGTCACGCTGCGGGTGTGGTTCGACCAATCGGCACTGTACCAGAACTCAGGGCCATAACCTTTGACTGACGGGTGCTCTTTGGCAGCCGGATCGACGAGGACCTTTGCTTTTTGAAAGGTTGAATCGCTGTCGAAATCGCAACCCCCGAGATCGAGAATCCAAGGCCACTTCTGCTGACGCACCAGCGCCGCGTGCAGACCCACGATCCCGTGGCCCCGCGCAAACCACTTTTCGACCGCCTTGCGCGATTCCTCGGGGAGCACGTCGGAAAGGCCATTCGCATTATTGAGCAGCAGCACATCGTAGCGATCAAGGACCTCGGGTTTTAAATCGAGGTGATGCTCGGTCACATCCATCACCATCCCTTGCCTGGTGCCTTCCAGCACAAGCCAGCGATTGAGGGCGGGAATTTCTGGATGCCGATAGTCACCCGTATCGGAGTAGACCAGAACGCGAAGTGGCTTGCCCGCCGCTTCGGGTGCATCAGATTCCTCGTGCCCACGGGCTCCACCCGTCGGGCAGAGCAAACTCGCAAGAAGGCAAGCTACGAGAAAACGGCACCGCATTGCTGAGGACATGAAGACTCCTGCTGGTCGACCGCGGATCGGACAACGAGAAAAGAGGATTGTAGCAGAATGCCGCAGCGCACCCTATCAGGCGGCACGCTCTTCGCCAACGATCGTAGAGACCTCGAAGCGATCGGCCAAATTCTGATAGAGCGCAATTTCATCTCGCAGTTGCCTCTCTAAGAGTCTTTGCATCCAACCGGGGCAGACGCTGCGCCACTGGTCGACCGCCCCGCTACCGAGATGCTTTCCGTGCAGCAAGGTGGCGGTATCAAAATCTTTGAAACTACCGTAGGCGGCGGCGGCCGATTTGTTTTTTTCGAACGATGTTGCCTCTCGGACCTGATCGCGCATCTCCCGGGAGATCGGAATCCGTAAGAAGGGCTCCAGAGAATCGAAGAGATAGTCGTAATCATCCTTAAATCGCTCGTAACGGAGGAAGCACATCTCCATGTCCGTATCGAGATATTTTTTCAACCGGGCATATCCCTTACGGACATAGTGGATGCCGCGCTTGATCGTCACGTGAAGGAGAGGATTCCACCAACGGTGCATCGCTCGCTCAAGATCGCCGTCGCCATCAAGATCCTGGCTGA
>JAQWPY010000144.1 GCA_029245145.1 Pirellulales bacterium
TCAAACTGCGACGAGACAACGTGGAACTCAATCGAAGGCTTGACAAGAAGTTCGGTTTCGAAGGGGTCATCGGCAACAGCGCCGAGATGAATACTGTGATCGAAAAGCTCAAACGCATCGCGCCGACCGATGCAAGTGTACTGATCCAGGGTGCGACCGGTACCGGCAAAGAATTGGTCGCCCAGGCCATTCATCAGAACAGCCCACGGAAAAATCGACCTTTCGTGGCACTCAACTGCGCCGCACTATCGGAAAACATCCTCGAGAGCGAATTATTCGGCCACATTCGAGGTGCATTTACCGATGCCTCGGCAGACCGCGTCGGTAAGTTCGAATACGCGGACCGCGGAACTTTGTTTTTGGATGAAGTGGGCGACATGCCGATGCCCACACAGATCAAATTACTCCGCGTTCTAGAGAGCGGAGAGATTACCCGCGTCGGATCGAATGAGACGATCAAAGTGAACGTACGCATTCTCTCGGCCACCAATCGCGACCTGAAGGAATCGATCGCCGACGGCAGCTTCCGCAGCGACCTTTATCACCGACTCAAGGTCGTCACCGTCATCCTTCCCGATCTCCGTCAGCGGACGCAGGACATTCCACTGCTAATTGAAGAATTTATGCGACAGTTTGCCGACCGGCACCACAAAACGATCAATGGCATGGCGACCGCTGCCCGTCGGCGATTAATGGCGTACGACTGGCCCGGCAATGTGCGGCAACTTCGCAACGTGGTGGAAAGCATGGTAGTGGTCGATGACGATGGAAACCTCGGGCTAAGCGACCTTCCCGAGGAGTTGGCCGAAGAGGCAGATACGAACATCGAAGGTGGCTCCCCGAGTTTGGGCAGCATGGTTGGACGTCCGCTGGTCGATGTAGAAAAACAGTTTATTGCCGATACGCTGACGCTCACCGGCGGCAATCGGGAAGAGGCGGCAAAATTCCTCGGCATCGGTCAACGGACCCTGTACCGGAAGATCAAGGAATATCAACTTTGACGAAAAGCCCTTCACATTGCGCGGTAGTAAGGCGACTCTGATGACAGAAATCAAACAACTACCACCGCACGTCGTCAACAAGATTGCCGCCGGCGAGGTGGTAGAGCGTCCGGCCAGCATGGTTAAGGAATTGATCGAAAATGCGATCGATTCCGGAGCGACTCGCATTGATCTTATCCTCCGCGAGGGTGGTACCGCGGAAGTGCGTGTTGTCGACAACGGCTCGGGCATTGCCCCCGATCAGTTAGCCATGGCAGTGACCAGCCATGCGACGAGTAAGATCGAAAGTGACGATGATCTCTTCGATGTAACTACGCTCGGATTTCGCGGAGAGGCACTTGCCTCAATCGGCTCGGTGGCCCACCTGCGAATCCGTAGCCGCACGGCCGAGAGTGATGCGGGAAATGAATTGCAGGTCGACGGCGGCGCCATCGGCGAGGTCACCCCGGTCGCTGCGGCCGCAGGAACAACCGTTGCAGTCTCTGACCTTTTCTTCAACACGCCAGTGCGTCGCAAATTCCTCCGTACGATCCGCACCGAACTAGGGCACTGCACTGAAATCTTCACGCGACTCTCCCTCGCGCATCCGTACATTCACTTTTCACTCACCCACGAAGAGCGACTCCTCCACGATCTACCGCCAGTGGCTGATTTACGCGAGCGAATCGCACATTTCTTCGGCAGGCCCCTCGCCGACAAACTGCTCAAAATCGACAGTCGTGAAGGAGAGATCGAAATTACGGGATATGTGGCGCATCCTCAGGAAAGTCGGCCCAATACCAAAATACAATATTTGCTTTTGGGCGGACGCTTTATTCGCGACCGCTCGCTGCAGCACGCACTTGGCGAAGCGTATCGCGGCCTTTTGCTCCGCGGACGCTATCCGATTTGTTTTCTCACGCTTCGCATGCCTACCGATCAGGTCGACGTGAATGTGCATCCGACGAAACTCGAAGTCCGCTTCCGCAATGCACAAGAACTTTACCGCCAACTGCTCTCGGCAATCCGGAATCGGTTTCTCGAAGAAAACCTAAATACAACACTCGCTCCGCTGCAGCCGGAAGGTGCGCCGGTCGAGCGGACCGTGCGTCTGCCGCTCTCCCCAAATCCTACCGCCCTTCAACCGGAGACGGTCCACACCGCGGCAAGCAACTTCTCTTCCACTCCACGTCCCCACATGGAAATTCAGCCCGATATCTCGCCGACTACAGTCTCCACCGAAGTTGATCGCCCGCGCTACGGGGAGCCGATTCCGGCCATTCAGGTGATGCATCGCTATTTGATTGCCGAAAGCGACGACACAGTGATCGTGATGGACCAACACGCCCTGCACGAGAGCATTCTTTACGAAAAGTTGCGCAAGAAAGTGCTCGCCGGACCGATCGACCGTCAACCACTTCTCGTTCCCGAACCGATCGACCTTGCGGCAGAAGAAGCGGCCGTGCTGATCGAACGCCGCGAAACACTCCTGACTCTTGGCATTGAAATCGAACCCTTTGGTGGTGAGACGGTGTTGCTTACGGCACTTCCCGCTCTGCTCGCCTGCGAAAATCGAGGCGATCTGCTACGATCGCTTGCCACTCAGCTTGCCCAGCCGGAAGGACAAGCGAACCGTCGGGACCTGATAGACGACTTGCTTCATATGATCTCTTGCAAGGCCGCGATCAAAGCTGGGGACGTTCTCGCGCCAGCGGAAATCCAAGATCTCGTAACCCAACGCGCCGATTCCGATGTTGCCCACCACTGCCCTCACGGACGGCCGACGACACTCGTACTGACACGAGAAGATTTGGACCGACAGTTTCTCAGGACCTAAACTCGCTCATTGATATCGAACCATGATCTGCGTTTCCATCGGAAGAAGCCGCCATCGCCACATGATTGCCGAGCACCAGCACCTGGTCCGCCAGGGGGCGGAACTCGTGGAACTGCGTTTGGATTACCTCGCAGGGGAGATTCGCTTTCGCGAACTGCTCGAAAATCGCCCCGGCCCGGTCATCGTCACCTGTCGGCGCGATTCGGACGGGGGAAAATTCTCAGGCAGTGAAGAATCGCGATTATCGATTCTCCGTATGGCAGTGGCTGAGGGAGTGGAGTACATCGATATTGAAGAGGACGTTGCAGATCAAATTCCTCGCTTCGGCAATACCAAACGGATCGTCAGCTTGCACGATTTCCGCAAAACGCCCCCTGACCTTGCGGAGATTCACGCGAGGATGTCGGCTCTCGATGCCGACATCATCAAGTTGGCAACGCTCGCGAACACACCTGCCGACAATATCCGCATGCTCGACATGGTAAAAAAAGCGCAGATTCCCACCGTCGGAATCTGCATGGGGGAGATTGGTACGCCGTCGCGGGTCCTGGCTGGTAAGTTTGGGGCCCCGTTCACGTATGCCACGTTTCACGCCGAACGGAGCCTCGCCCCCGGACAACTGAGTTTTACAGAAATGCGGGACGTCTACCATTACGATGACATCCAAGCGGATACCGACGTCTATGCGGTAATTGGAGATCCGATCGCCCACAGCCATAGCCCGTTGATTCACAACGCCGCTTTTCGCAAACTCGACATGAATGCGGTCTATCTGCCGATGCGCATTCGGCACGAACAACTCGAAGCATTTCTTTCCGATGCGCCCCAAATGGGCCTCCGCGGCCTGAGCATCACCATTCCGCACAAGGAAGCGGTCGCGAAGATGCTTACCCAAGTGGACCGCGTGATTGCCGGTATCGGTGCCGCCAATACGCTCCTTTTTTCTGCCTCGGGAATGGTGGGCTACAATACCGACAGTCGCGCCGCAATCGACAGCCTGGAATCGAGACTACCGGAGCGAGAAGACGCCCTGGAGGACCGTACCGTGTTGATTCTCGGGGCTGGGGGTGCTGCAAAAGCGGTAACCTACTCCCTGCTAAATCGCGGCGCGAAGGTGATCGTGACCAGTCGAACCGATGAACGTGCCCAGAAACTGGCCGATCAACTCGGTTGTCGTACCGTCTCCTGGAAATCGCGACACGGCGTGGAACCGTCGGTCCTGATCAATTGCACGCCGGTCGGTATGCATCCGAATGTCGATGACACTCCGTTTGACAGGCACTACCTCAAACCCTCGATGACGGTTCTCGATACGGTCTACAATCCAGAGAATACACTCTTGACCAAAGAGGCGCGCAGTCAAGGGTGCGTTACCGTCACCGGCACCGAGATGTTTGTCCGCCAGGCTGCGTTACAGTTCCGCTTGTTCACTGGAGTCGAACCGCCCGAGAAAATTATGCGCGAAACGTTGCGGAATTCAGTTGGTGCAGTCAACGTATAGAGCAACGAAGTAGAGATTTTGCGGATAGAACGCTCATGCCTACTCCCTCACCAACTCAACGCGTGCTGCTCATCGGCTACCGGGGTACCGGCAAGACCAGCGTTGCAACGTGCCTGTCCGAGATAAGCGGCGGGCGGTGGATCGATACCGACGCTGAAATTACCCGAGTCGCGAACTGTGAGGTCAGCGAGATCTTCGATCGAGAAGGCGAAGATGGATTTCGCCGTCGTGAAACGATCGCCTTGAGAGAGATCCTCGACCAACCGTACCCGATCATTGCGTGCGGCGGGGGAATCGTATTGCTCGAAGAGAATCGTCGACTGCTGGCCGCTGCGGGAACCTGTGTATGGCTGCGTGCATCTGTCGACACGATTCAGCAACGACTCGAATGCGATCCCGGATCTGCGACTCAGCGACCGCCCTTAACCAACCTGGAGCAGTTGGACGAAATACGCCAGTTACTCAAAGAGCGCGAGCCCCTCTATACGCGGTGTGCCGATCTGGTGATCGAGACCGACAAAAAGCAAGTCAACCAGATCGCAGCTGAAATTATGGCCCACACAATGATTCATCCCCCCGACTCCGACTGAGATGGTATCCTAAAAGGATGCACGATGCATTGTGGGTCCTGCGTGAGGAAACTCTCCTGTGATGACAACTCAATGGCAGCTTGAAACGCGGCTTCTCGTCTGTTTCTTTCTGGCCCTCGGTGTGGCGAGTCTTCTCAACTGGGCCATTTATCAGTTGGCGTGGAATCGCCGTGCGTTGAGCCCCTGGTCGTTCCCGCCTGCAGGGCTGCCACGACGCA
>JAQWPY010000159.1 GCA_029245145.1 Pirellulales bacterium
CGCTTCGGGAATCGTTTCCGCATTTAAAACGCGGGCAACTCGTAGATCGACTTTGGCAAATTCATCGATCGTGATTTCATCTGCGAGTGGCTCATCAATCAGCGGTTGCGCTTCGTCGGTGGTCGCCGAAGCGGGTGGCGAGAGCGGTTCATCTTCACGACTTTCATCAATCATTGCTTGTACCTGCTGGGGTTGGATTCTCTGAACCATATGCTGAAATGTGTTGACGGGGGTACCGGTCAAAGGTTGCTCGGATTGGTCCCACCGCTCGATCGGATTTCCCAAAAGCTCTCCACAGGCGGTCGCTAGGCGAGGGAGTACCGGTGAGAGGTAGATGGCGAGTTGGCGGAAAAGGTTGAGCGCGACGGTGCAAACCTGTTGCAGTTCCTCTTGCTTGTTTGGGTCCTTACGTAAATTCCAGGGTTGTTTTGTTTCGACATAGGGATTCGCTCGGTCGGCGAGTGCCATGATTCTTCGCATCGCCTGCGCCAAATCGCATTTTTCATAGGCCTCGGCGATTGCGCATCCCTCTGTGGCGGCCTCGGCGAAAAGTCCACCATCGTCCGGATAATCGGTGGCGAGTCCGACCTCGGCTACAAATTTTGCCGATCGGCTCGCAAGATTGACAACCTTTCCTACCAGATCCGCATTCACTTTTTGCACAAACTCCTCGAGATTCAAATCGATGTCGTCGACTCGTGTGCTGAGCTTTGAGGCATAGTAGTAGCGGAGATAGCTCGGATCGAGGTGTTTGAGGTACGTACTGGCGCGCACAAATGTACCTTTGCTCTTGGACATTTTTTCACCGCCCACGGTAAGAAAACCATGAATGTGCACCTTGGTGGGTAGCGAAAAATCAGCCGTCTTGAGCATGCCTGGCCAAAAGAGTGTGTGAAAATAAGCAATATCCTTGCCGATGAAGTGATGGATTTCGCACGCGTCATTCTTCCACCAGTCAGCGAAGTTCTCTCCGTGTTGATCGCACCATTGGCGGGTGGAGGCCATGTAACCGATCGGCGCGTCGAACCAGACATACCAATAATGACCCGGATGACCCGGGATTTCGAAACCAAAATAGGGGGCCGGTCGTGACACATCCCAGTCGCGTAGTGGTTTGTGCAAAAAGTGTCCCCGAAGGTAATTGGCGATTTCTTCCTGCAGGTGTCCCCCGGTTTGCGTCCACTCATCGAGAAATGCGTGCAGCTTTTCCAATTCAATAAACAGGTGCTGCGCGGATCGAATTTGCGGCGCTGTTCCGGAGAGCGAACTGATCGGGTCGACCAACTCCGTGGGAGAATAAGTGTGACCATTGTCGCAGCTGTCACCATACTGATTGGCGACGCCACATACGGGGCAGGAACCCCGTACGAACCGGTCGGCAAGAAACGTATCTGCTTCTGCGTCGTATAGCTGCTGCACCTCCTGCTCCTTCACCAGTCCGGCAGACTGCATCGCCGACCAGATTTCTTCGCAGAGCTGTCGATTTTCCTGACAGTGAGTGCTTCCATAATTGTCGAACTCGATATCGAAACTGGAAAAATCAGATTGATGTTCCTGGTGAATTTCCGCGATAAATTGTTCCTCGGAAATTCCCTTTTCCCGCGCACTGATCATGATGGCCGTGCCATGGGTATCGTCTCCACAGATATAAATGCAGCGATTTCCGCGCATTTTTTGAAAGCGAACCCAAATGTCAGTCTGAATGTATTCCACCAAATGGCCGATATGGATCGGGCCGTTTGCATACGGCAGACCGGCGGTGACCAGAATTTGTCGCACGGGATTCTTCGCGTTGGTGATTTAATCGGTGAAGCGAAGAGGCGATTGTAGCCGAGGTGCTGGTCTATCGGGAGACGGGCAACGAGGTACTGCCTGGGAGAACCTAGCTCGGCAACCGGCAGATTTTTTCGTCTTCTGCATGCGTCGGCAGCATGGCTACCAACGTCAGAAAAAATAAATTTTTTATTCCTTTTCTGTCAACGTCCAACGTACAGAAACTCGCTGGCGAGTGTGTTTTTTGCTGCTGGCATCCGCTAATGCCTTGGCCGGTGGGCAGTTGCGAGAAGACGGGCACACCGGGACCGATCTCTGTGTGGCGGCGGGTGTGTAATTTTTGACATCGTAATTGAAGAACTTTCCTAATGCAGCGAGCAATGGATTGTGCTACAGACGCCGCCCCCTACCGGATGACACTCTCGATCCGACAAGGATGTTGCGATGGGGAGTGATGCTTTTGCGGGTAAGTGCGGGTGAAAAATCAAAACCGAGGCAACAGGGAGGTTGCCCTCAGGTAAGTTGATTGCCGTTGCGGCGGTAAATCGGCACCTGAAGTGAAACCCGATGGCGTTTTTCGTCGTCGCCTCCCGACGGTCTCAAAACACAGCGACCTCTGTTCCAGGGAGGGAACGATGGTACCGATTCAAATTACGGCTCTTTTGCTGGCAGCAGCCGGAGCGGGCGAGACCGTTCTCTATGATTTCCAGGCCACGTGGTGTGGACCTTGCAAAATGATGGCACCGGTCGTCGAGCAACTGTCAGCTGAGGGATACCCCGTGCGCAAAATTGATGTCGATCAAAATTCAGCCCTTGCGAGGCAATATGGGGTTACCAACATCCCCTGTTTTGTTCTGGTGGTCGATGGCAAAGAGCGGGGTCGCATCATCGGAGCGACCAGTTATCAGCGGCTTTCCGGTCTGCTTTCCGCTGCCGGTGTACTGCCAAACTCCGGCGCGACACTGGGGGTCCGAGGACAATCGCCCGATCGACCTCGCAAGCTTCTTCCTCTGGGCGGTTCACTTTTTTCCAAGCAGTCCCGACAGGAAGAGCCAGCACAAGACGTGCGTGTGCCCCAGGTGGCGTTGGGACAGTCAGCGGGTGAAGTTGCGCGTAATTTGACGCAACCTGCCCCGCCGCAAGCCGACACTCCTCGCCCGCTTGCCGCAAGTTCGGTGCAAGCGGATCGTCTATTGCAGGCCAGCGTGCGACTCAAGGTGTTTGATCCGCAAGGACATTCGCTCGGCAGTGGAACGATCATCGATTCCCAGGCCAGCAATTCCGGAGTTACCGAGGCGTTGATTCTCACCTGCGGGCATATTTTTAGAGATTCGGCAGGCAAGGGAAGGATCGAAGTGGATTTGTTCGATCAAGCATCGGGGACCACGGTTTTAGGTAGGTTGGTACATTACGACCTTCAGAACGACCTCGGTTTTGTTTCGGTTTCCTCGCAGCGACCTTTGCCTGCCATTCCCCTTGCGCCCGAAACCAACCACCCGGCGGTGGGTGACTGGGTGCTGAGTATCGGCTGCGACCACGGCAACGACCCCACCGTGCAGCAGAGCACCATCAAGGCGATCAACAGTTTTGTGGGTCCTCCCAATTTACAGGTGGGTGGTCAGCCTGCAGTAGGTCGTAGTGGCGGAGGGTTGTTTAACGATCGAGGCGAGCTGATCGGTGTCTGCAATTTTGCAGATCCCACAGATCGGGCCGGTCTATACGGTGCGGCACAACTGGCTCACGCCACATTGCGGGAACTGAGTCTTCAGCAGCATGTTCCCACCTCGCCGCCCGCCCCTGCGAACACTGCGATGGCCGAGGCAGCGACCACGGCGCCCGCTACACAGGAACTCATCTGTATCGTAAGGACCGGCAGCGGTAGCGACAGCAGTCATCAAGTGCTCGTCATCGACAATGCCTCGCGGGCATTGCTCGAGCAGATCAACGCGGAACACTTGCAAAAAGGCCGCCCCTTTCCCACCTCGATGTCAGTTGATGCCGAGGGTCCGCCACAACGTCCCTTCCCGCCTCGACGTCCCTAAAGCGGATTTTTGCTACTTACTCTCGATGTTCTGATATCCCGCACAGAGCCGTTCGATGAGTGGTTGAGCAAGGGAGAGATCTTCGAAAACGAAATCGGGCGATTCCTCTGAAAGCTCTGCTGCCGAATAATTGCCGGTACATACCGCCACGGTACGGGCACCGATGGATTGCCCGCAGCGGATATCATTCGGTGTATCGCCGATCACAAAAATGTGCTCGGGTTTGATCTGCTCGTTGCAGTACTTGCGTGTTGTCGCCAAGGCCTCTTCCGCGACGCGATCCCGATCCACGAATTGATCGCCAAATCCACCGAAGTCGAAGTAATCGAACAGATCGAAGTAGCGAAGTTTAATTTCGGCTCCCTTGATCATGTTACCGGTCAGCAGCCCGACTCCCATATTCGCCGCAGCACCGAGTTGTCGAAGCATCGATTCAACTCCGGGCAGCACGCGGCCCTTGCACTCGTTCAAGCAGATGGGCAAGACATCAAAATAGACTTCGGCAAAGCGGTTCCAGTTCTCGTCCGATAGCACCATGCCGTAGTGGGAAAAAAGGTCGGATATGATGCCTCGATCGGTCCGACCGGCAAAAGATACACCGGGCTCTCCCACCTCAATATGAAATGCCTGCTCAAGCGTACGAAGAAAGGCGAGCTTTCCAGCACCGCCGCTGCGAATCAGAGTTCCATCAATATCAAACAAGCATACGTTCATTTAATTCCTCTTCCACCTTGAACCGCAAACGATGACGAACGGCAGCGAGGTGGTCGCGATGTGCAGTCGAACACGGCGATGACCGAGACCTCTGAACCGTCTATCCGAGTTGTAACGATTGTCGGGTCGGTGCTAGCAGATACCCAACCGGAACAACCGAACACAGTATACCGGTTTAAGGGCAAAATTTTTCTGCGATGTAAGCATTTGCTTGCGATTACCATCAAATCAACATAGATTGAATCGAGAGGGCAGCAATGCGGCGGGCGACTATTATTTTTGCCGATCTGAATAAGAAATGGAAGGTTGAACGATGGTACGCAGTTTTATCTTGGTGGGACTTGTTGTGGTCTTTGTCGGTACTGCTCAGGTCACCCTGCAGGCGAATGACTACCTGGTGGGGGGGCAATTCAATACACCGCGAGTGACTCATTATCGCGGCAAGCAAACGGGACAGATAACTTACTATGGCCCGCGTTGTTGCCCACCGGTTCAAAACGATTGCCATACCGCCAATTACGCTCCCTCGGCGACAACCCCGGTGACGAGTTCCGTGTATCAGCCGGTCGCGGGTGGACCGGCGTACAACGTGCGTTCCGATCTCACGCCGTATCAACTGGGACAAACCACCGTCAAACGAAGTTGGCGTTCCTGGTTCGTCAATCCTTTTGCTCCTGCGGCCCCGGTAGGGCAGTAGCAGAAACGTCATCAGAAGCCGTGGCTACGGTGCCTCGGGAGTCTCGAAGAACACTTGATGCTCGGGCTTCCCTTTCCACTGTTCTACGAGGCGTTCTACCACAGTTGCTGGAAGGGCATAGCTGCACGTGCGCCCGGCCCGTGCAATATTGATACCCACGACCATGCCATCGATGTCGACCACCGGACCCCCGCATTGTTCCGGCGCAAGGACCGTATCGTGAGCAAATGCTGAGGGAAAATCTCCGCGTCGCAGGCTCAATTCCCCCCCCATTTCGTTCATGATCCCAAAACGCGTTTCGAGCGCGTCGATTCCATCGGGCCTTCCCATACGGGCCACGACCTCCCGCTTGTTTTCACCGCGCAGGATCAGCAGGCGGATCGTCTGGGCTGGCATCGTCGCCGCGAGTCGCTCCATTAATTCAGCTCGACGAGTGACCGGCCGGCCATCGAGTTGGAGGACCACATCTCCCGACTGTAAACCTGCCACATCTCCAGCGGTTTCGGGAAATACGGTTTCGATTTTCGGTCCGCGATTGGCTTGTCCGAGACGAACGCCCAGAAACCCGCGTTCATGCGGTATCGCTCTCGGTCGAACACTGACGATCCCAACCGAGAGAGGCTGATTCTCAATTCCGGGAGTTACCAACCAGCTTCCTACAGGAGTCGGCTCCTCATTTTTCCATGCAATGGGAATGCAGAGATGAGCTTCTGCACCCTCCACATGCAGCAGCGCAAGGTCGTGTGCCGCGTTTCGTACCAGAACCTGCGCCGGAAAGACCTCTCCATTGGAAAATCGACAGTGGATCTCGCCTTTCAATTC
>JAQWPY010000163.1 GCA_029245145.1 Pirellulales bacterium
AGGTTTCCGAGAAGGAAGTCGCTCCGATCAACGTGGTCGTGGTTTCCGATATTGATGTTCTTGCAGGCGTCTTTTTTCTACTTCGCGAGAGGGCAAGTTTTTTCGGCGATCGGTTTGCAAAGTGGCAGGTCGACAATGTGCCTTTTGTCCTCAATGTTTTGGATGATCTGGCGGGTGATTCGCGATTTATCGACATACGAAAACGTCGCCCCGTGCATCGCGAATTGACGGCGATCAAACGCGTGAGCGACAAAGCCAAAGCAAATCGCGATGCTGCACGGAAAAAAGCGGATCAGAATTTCAAGGAATTAATTGATGAAGAACAGGCGAAACTTGACCGCAGGGCCGAAAGCTTGCAATCACGTTCCAATATCAGTCCACAGCAAATGCAGGAAGAGATGGCGATTGCACAGCGCAATGGAGTTTCCAGGATAGAGGCTCGTAAGGCACAGTTGGATCGCGAGGAGAAAGCCGAATACCGTCGTATTGAGAACGAAATGGCGGCAGAAATCCACCGAGTCCAGGATCGTTACAAATTGTTAGCCGTTTTGTTGCCGCCGATCCCGCCGCTGGTCATTGCCGTTTGCGTATTTGCGGTCCGCCGTCGTCGAGAGCGGGAATCGGTCTCTCCATCGCGACGGCGATGATACCTTGCTCGCCCCGGGAAATCCCCACGCGAAGGAAATAACAAACCATGAGTCAAGAGATTAAAACGTTTTTATTTCTGGTTGTCGCTTTTGTCAGCGCGATCATCGCCTTTGCAATGAGTCGGGAAGCGCCCGAAAAAACGGCGGCAGATCTGGTCGGTGAATCGCTCGTGGAAATCGAGGATCCGCTCGAAGTGGCGCGGATGCGAATCGTCGAGTTCGACCCGAGTGAGGGCCAATCGGTGCCCTTTGAGGTGGCAAAGATTGACGGTCTCTTTTCGATACCCTCTCACGAAAATCATCCGGCCGATCAGAGCGATCATCTCGTCGATGCCGTCACGGGCGTCAATTACACAAAAATTCTCTCGAGCGCGACCGATGAAGCCGGTCATCACGACGAGTTCGGTGTGCGAGATCCGGCGAGCAGCGGACTCGGTCGCGGAGCCGAAGGAGTGGGTAAGCGAATTACATTCAGTTCAAAAGAGGGAGAACCCCTTGCCGATTTCATTATCGGCAAAAAGGTTGTCGGTGCCGAAGGTCAGTATTACGTCCGTCAGGCGAATAACGATCAGGTCTACACCGTGTCGCTTGATCCGACGAGCCTCTCGACGCGGTTCGAGGATTGGATTGAGCGGGATGTTCTTCAATTTGATCCGTTGGAATTAACGGATGTCGGGATCAGCGATTACACCGTATTAACCCAGCAGCAACTCGTGCCGGCAGCAGAAGGTCTCCAGGTGGTCACGGTGGTCGAGGGACTCGACATGAAGGCCGATATTCAGCTCGAGTACGATCAACGGGATCTCGAGTGGAAGCTGAAAGATTTGATTGTGTTTGATGAGGGGAAACCGCGCAAGGAAATTATGGCGGACGACCAGCAATTAAACAAAGCGAGACTCGAGGCGATGAAGGAGGCACTCGATGATTTGAGGGTGGTTGATGTGCGGCGTAAGCCCACGGGACTGGGAGACAGCCTCAGTGCTTTTGTTCAGTCGAGTCCGGGCGCGGCGGAGAGTTTAGAAGAACATGGCTTCTATTTTCGTCAGATCGAAGGATCCGATGGTGGTGTGCAGAATGTACTGCTTTCCAATCATGGCGAAATCAATATCGGGATGGCCGACGGACTTCGGTATGTGCTTCGTTTCGGTAACGTGGCGGGTCGTTCCAAAGAAGACTCTTCTCCGGAGGGTCGGGACCCACAAGAGAATCGGGGTGCCGCGAACGCGGAGACGGAGGAGCCCGCTGAGGCGGGTCGCGCGCTGCGAAATTTGATGGTGGTCACGCGTTTCGATCCGAAACTGCTGGAGAGCCCAGAGTATGCAGAGGTGCCTCCGGAACAACCGCCCACAGCAACAGAGAACACAGCAGCAGAGGAAGCAGCAGCATCCGAGGATGAAGAGGCCGAATCGGATCAGGCCACCGACGGTCCGTTACCCGTCGAGGAAGAAAAGGCCGAAGCAGTGGACTCCCCGCAGGAGACCGATCCCGACGAGTGGCGGCTCAATCGCGAAGCCATTTTGGCCGAAAACGCGCGCAAGCAGCAAGCGTATCAGGAAAAAATAGCTGCGGGGAAAGAGCGGTCCGCAAAATTAAACCGTCGATTTGCCGATTGGTATTATGTGATTTCGGATGCGACGTATCAGGAAATTCATCTGACGGCACAGGAACTCCTCGAGAAGAAGCCTCCCGCTGCGGATGCCACAATCGATGGTGCGACGTTTCCCGCAGGTGGAAGCAATCCGCTCGATCAACTCCGTAATCTGGTTCCGCCTCAAAGCTCTCCGGAAAATTGAGTCCCGACCCGTTCCCTGCGCCATGAGCCCTTAGGCTACGACGCGGCCAAGTTGCAGCAGAAGTGTGAGTTGGTAGATACCAGTATCGTGACCGTCACTGAATCGAATATTGTAGGCGTAATTGCCGACCGGGTTCATTTGCTCGATTCTCAAGGGCGAGGTTTCTTCCGCTGAGAGGATGGGAAGAAGCGAAGTCGCTTTTGGATTGTGCCCGCGCTCGAGACACGACGCGCAGGGACAGCTTTCTCGCAGTTCGTCAAATTCATATTGGCGAATGGAGCCATCGCTCCACTCGATTTCCAGCTTCTGCTCCTCGGTCACCGATAGTTTTGTTGGTTGCAGGTCCATTACAGTGCTTTCTTGCGAAGATCGACGAATCGCTTCGCTTTCCCTTCGAAGCGAGGTAGTGATTTTTCCGGAAGTGCGGTGACATCGATGCGGAGTCCGAACCGCACTTGCAACGCTTCTCGAACATTTTCGGCGCATGCGGCAGTCGTCTCGATCTCGACAGAGAGATCGTCCATCGCACCCTCTCGTTTTGCGGTGAGGCGAAATTCGGGAATGTCGAATTGGCGAACGATTTGTTCAATGGCACTGGGGAGTATGTTCACGCCACGGATAATCACCATCTCATCGGTTCGCCCTAGGACGCCATCGACCAAATAGACGAAGCGGGTGGTATCTTCGGACAATGGATTCCGGTGGCGAACCAAGTCGCCCGTGCGGTATCTCAAAAGAGGATGTCCGGCGCGACCGAGGGCCGTGATCACCAGTTCGCCCAACTCACCCTCGGCAACAGGTCGATCCGACTGGGGATCGATAAATTCCGCGATGAACTCCCCTTCGTTGATGTAAAGGCCCGGTTCGTTCAGTTTTCCGAAACCCCACGCACCGATCTCCGTTGCACCCGCGTGATCGAGCACCTGCGCACCCCAAATCGATTCAATGTGCTCCCGCACCGAGGCGATGGATCCGCCCGGTTCGCCCGCCACAATTATTTTTTTGATCGGCCCGGCACGAAGATCGATCATTTCCTCTGCGGCAACTTCCGCGAGCCTGAGGGCATAGCTCGGTGTGCACAAGAGGCACGTCGCCTCGGCTGCCTCGATCCTTTGCAGACGGGTGAGGGAGGAAAGTCCTCCACCCGGAAGCACGAGAGAGCCGCGGTCCGCGAGTGCGTCGAACGCCGACCAAAATCCAATAAACGGGCCAAAAGAGAAAGCGAGGAAGCATCGATCGGTGGCCGTGATTTCAGCCGCGTCGAGTACATAGTGCCAACAATCGATCCACCACTGCCAGTCCTCCGGTGTATCGAGAAGGATGAGCGGGTGCTCACCGTGGGTTCCCGATGTTTGATGGAATCGCGTGTATCGTTCGACCGGAAAAGTGCGATGTGCAGCCCAGCCGTCCTGCGTCGTGCCCACCAGTTCAGCCTTCGTCGTGAAGGGTAACTCCGTCAGTTGGTCGATCTGCTTGAGTGGAGAGTGGACGCCCGGTAAACGTTCTTTATAAAACGAATTTTGTGGAAGGGCCTCCCGAAATAATACTTCGAGCCGCTTCAGTTGATATGCCTCGAGGGATGACCGATCGAGAGAGCGTATTGTTTGGCGATCGGCGGCGGATTTCATAGCCGTCATCCTAACGACTGACGGCCGTCGGGTGAATTGCCTGCCGAAGAGAATCTCACATTACTGACCGACTGAGCGATCGATTCTTCGGGAAACGGTTGGTGTTTGCTTCTCGTTAAGAAACGCGAACAGACTGGCAATTTCTTCCAAAGAAAGCTCGTTAAGCAGACCGGCCGGCATCGTCGATTTTTTATTGGGGACGATCTCATCGATGTCTGCCGCGGCAACCGTGATTCGATTGCCTTCGGGGTCGAGAATCAAGACGCTGCCATCGTTGTTTTCTTTCACAACACCGTTGAGCGTTTTTCCGCCTGCGGTGGCGACCGTTTTGGTCACATATTGGTCGGAGATAAAGTGTGAAGGATACACAATCGATTGCAGTAATTCCTTCTTTCGAAACCGTTTTCCAACGCTTGTCAAATCGGGACCCACTCCTCCTCCAATTTCCCCGAAGCGATGGCATTTGATGCAATCCGCTTTCGCATACACGATGCGACCGCTCTCGGGACTCGCGACCAGCGCATCGTCGCTTTCGAGGTACTGTTCGAGTTCGTCGAAGGTGTAGCGATCGAGTTCCGAATCCTGAGGAAGCACCGGGTCAGGTAAGTCGGGGTATTCGGCACGGAACCAATCCTGCCAGGCGGCGAGTTTCTGGGTGTTTTGTTCCTCCGCTTCGCTCGGATTTTCTCCTGACCACTTCTCGAGAAGTGCCAGGGCGAGTTTACGACCCATATTCTGATTCTGGCGGAGCCCAAGGAGAATGACCTGTCGCAGCGCCTGTGGATCTTCGCAGGTTTGCCTTGCACGATTGAGTTTCGCCATGACCGCAACAGCGTACCCATCATCGAGAAGCGGTAGCGAATCGATGAGCAGGGGCCAGTTTGCACCACTGGCTTGTTGTGCGAGGGCTACCGCCAAGATGTCACGCCGCTCAGGCTCGTTGTCGAAGAGTTCTCGCAAATATACCATTTCTTTATCGCGACCACTGCGGGCGAGTACCGCGGCGATTCCAATGCGCAGTCTCGAGACCGCCTCACCCTCCTTGTCGCCCAATGCCCGATCCAGTCGCATGAGTTTAGCGAGCAGGTCCTCGCTGGGGTGTGTTGGCAGGTAGGCGATGGCACCCAATGCAGCGCCCGGCCATTCGGCACCGCGATCGAGGACCAATTGCTGCTGTTTGGCGTCCATACGGGCCACCAGTCGTCGCGCGGCTTCATCGAGGTACCGGGTATGCGATTCGCTGGTCGACTCTTCCTGTATCGTTGCGATTTTCTGGAGGATTTCGAATTGTTCTGCCGGAGTCCAGCTTTTTGTCAGAAACGGAGCGTGGGTGAGAAGGTGAGTCCGGTCTTCCAGGGGGAGATCGCTTTTGAGGTAATCGAGGTACCGTGTCGCGACAAGAGGTGATTCGAGGTAGGCGAGTAATCGCACAAGTTCGCGATTGATGACCGTGTTGCCAGAGGGAAATTCACTTGCAATTTGTTTGGAAAGTTCCGGAATCTCAGTCGCTTCGATATTGCCCTGCATCAGTGCCAGTTGTACGACCCGAAGCAAGTCGACGAATTCCCGGTCGGCCACGAAGGAATTGAGCCAACCTGCCACCGCCTCTAACACGTCGAGACAGACCTCTTTGTCAGGCGCTGTCCCCAGAATGGCTGCACTACCGATCAGGAAGATTCGCTGCTGCTCGCTCTGGACGATTTGGTCCTTCCAGGCTTCGAGCGGCACGTTCTGGAGTGCCTTGGCGGCCGACCAGTTGAGATGGCGATCGCCATGCCCGAGCAAATCGACCAGCCGTTCCACCGGTACATTTTCCGAACCGAGACGCGCGAGAGATTCGCAAGCCACTCGTTTGACGACAACGTTGGGGTCATCAAGTAATTCCCCGAGTCGTGCAACACTTTGAGGGTTGGCGTGAAGCCCGAGAAAATATGCGACCTTGGTCCTGATGCGTCGATTGCGGTCTCTCGATAATTGCACGAGCAATTCAGTCGTGGGCTGCGGTCCGTACAGTTGGAGTAAATCGACCGCTCTCTCGCGGTAAAGTTCATTGGCGGTCGGGTCGAGCAAAAGTTCCAAAAGATCCTGCTCCCATGCTTCGCCCAACTCTTCTTTGACCAGCGCAATCTGCTGCCGCGCCCAAGCCGTTTGGAGTTGTGGTTGCCGTAACGCCACTTCAATACCGGTTCCGAGATCGCGAATTTGCGGAGGGACTCGACCGGTCCAGCCGACTCGATACACACCACCCTCGGTACCTCGTCCACCGGTACAGAAGTAAAGCATGCCATCGGGACCAATTTCCATATCGGTCACATTCAGCGGATTACCTTCCAGAAAGACACGCACCTCTCCAGTGTAGGATGCACCTTGCCGCTTCAAGCGAACGTCCAGGATACGTCCCTGAGCCCAATCTCCTACAAATAGCGCGCCGTGGTATCGTGACGGGAACATAAAGTGGTTGTAGACGGTCATGCCGGTCGGTGATCCATTTCCAGTTTCCGCAAAGGCGGGCAAACTATCGATGAAATAGGTGGGCCATTTTGCCCATCCACTCCGCCATCCGAACTCGGCACCGGGGATCAGATGATTTCCACGCGTCGGACGGTACCAGGTACTTCCCTGATCCCATTCCATGTCGGCGTCCCAGGTGAACAAATCGCCCTCGGCATTAAATGCCATGTCGTAGGGATTACGGAGTCCGCCGGCAAAGCGTTCAATGCTGTTTCCTGTAGGGTCGATTCGCAGCACGACACCGCCCGGTGCCTTGCCCGAATTCGCATGACCCCGCGGGTCTTCGTATCTTGGGGTTACTAGATCGCCCTCATAAAAATGTCGGTAGGGGCTCTCGGGTGAGAATTCTGTGTCGAGTTGCGTGAGGTTGCCGAGAAGCAGGTAGATCATGCCGTCCGGTCCGAGTTGTATCGCATGGGGGCCATGTTCTTGCATGGTGCCGGGGAAAGGGACCACTAGATCGATGTGGTCGATCACTCCATTGCGATCATCATCCGAGAGACGATACAAGCCACTGCCTCGCGGACCGTTACCCGTCACCAGGACTTGGCCGTTCATCGCCAAAATGCCCTGGCAACTCTCGACCTGATCGCAATAGGTCGTGACCGTTTCCGTGATCCCATCGCGATCCATATCGCGAATTAATAGCAGCGGTCCCCCTTCGCGTGAGGCGATGATATTACCGAATTCATCGAAGGCCATAGCGATGAGTGAGCCTGTTTCTTCCGGTGCTGCAATCCATTCGACTCGAAATTCATTGCTGACGCGAAAGCGATTGGGATTACGATTTTTTCCAGCCGTGCGGGTGGTTGCCTGCCCACCGCCGCGCGATCTATCGTCGCGTACCGCCAGCGGCACTTTCCAGATTCGTCCCTCGTCCGCCGCCGCTAAAACCTTTGCGGGTTGCCAATTGCTATCCAGGAATTCCGACTGTTGCCAGTTGTCGAGCGTTTGCAGATTTGTCTTCCACGTTTCATTCGTGACCATGTGGAACACCGCATCGCGTTGTCCTTGAAGTGAGATGGTTGCAAGCAATCCGGCAGGACCTGTGCGATTTTTCATCGCCTCGACCGCAATCACGTTACGGCCGGGTCGTAAGTAGGGCGTCAAGGAATGTCGATTCAAGGCTTCCGGACCACTTCCTGCCGCAACCTTCACTCCATTGACGAAAAGGGTGTACTGACTGTCGCATGCGATGTCGATCCATCCGGAATTTTTTTCCGGTACGACAAATGTTTTACGGAAATAACAGATGCCCGCAGGCGATTTGCCGTCGGGCCGCTCCGCGGACCAAACCCAGTTCGCGACCGGTTGATCATTGGTCTGTGCGCATACGTTCGTAGGCGAGTTGAATGCAAAACACAAACTTGCGATACCGACTGCAAAGAAACGGCTAAGCTGTGTGCGGACACTGGTAGCAGAGTCCATTCTGTATCTCCCTTTCCGCGTGAAACAGATGGTGCGAGATTCCATTCCCGCCTCCCTTACGCGGCGTACGTTCGCCTACGTGGCGGGGAGCTTACAAATAGCGGTCGGTCGGGACAACACAAGTTTTTGTCTGACGACTGCACTGCTGTCACACGGCGAGTCGGTCTCAAGTCGCCAACGTCGCACGAGACGAGCCGATGATCCTTGCTTGTCGCTCGGTGGGGCATGGGGTACCATCTTTGCTTGCAAAGCGGACAGTCCCTCGGTGTCGATCGTGTGAGAGGAGTGAAAAAGATGCAGTTTTTAAGAGTCGTACCGTTTGGTGTTCTCGTCGGCATGATCCTCGGTTGCGGCACTTCCTCAGACGGAATCTCTTCGCTTGAAGAGGGAAAGCCCCTCGCCAACTCCTCGAGCAGCGATCCACTCGACGAGGAAAAACTGTTCGTGCTCGGCGATCTGGTGCCACCCTTCGATCCACCCTCCCTGGAGCAACTCGAGGAGCAGGTGGCCGCCGGCGGTGGCTGGGTGGACCGGCCGGTTCTCGACAGCATGGAGTTGCTGCGCAAGCGGCAGACGCAGGAACCCATCTTAGCGACAGTCGATGAGGCCCTCGCACTCGAAAATGATTCGGAGGAAAACAATGTAAAAATTCTCAGTGCACTTGGGCGGCTGCCCAAGGAGAAGAGTGAAGTCGATTTTGAATCACAGATAAACCGTGCGACCCCACAGGCACTAAATAATCAAAATCCACTGCTGGCCAGTAGCATGACAGAGTTCGAGGTGACCGGACTGACCGGTTTCGGGCTCTTCGGGTTCGACTGGAATTTTATGCCGTTCGCTTCGCTCAACACCGTGAAATCGTGGCAGACAAGCAAGGATGGTTACTACGACAAGGTCGTGATGCGGGATGATCTGCTCTGGAGCGACGGAACCCCAATTACTGCGCATGACATCGAGTTTAGTTTTAAGGTGATCATGTCTTCACTGGTCCCAATCCGCGCCGAGCGGACAAGTGTCGAAAAGATCAAGTACGTCAAGGCCTACGACGATCGTACCGTGGTCTACTTCCACAATGACCCTTTGGCGACCAATGTCTGGAATGTTAATTTTTCCATCATTCCCAAGCATATTTATGAGAAATCCATTCCCGAGGATCCGACGCTCAATGACAGTGATTACCATGTCGCACTTGAGGAAAAACCAGTCACCGGTGGCAGTTATGAAGTCGTCAAGCGGGATCCGATGGAAATCGTCCTCAGCCGCCGCGAGTCGGCTTATATGTTTAAAGGCAAACAGGTCCGGGACAAACCGTTTTTCAAAACGGTGCGGCTGCTCATTGTTCCCGAATCGAGTGTGCGGCTGCTGAGCCTCAAGGCAGGCGATATAGACGAAATGATCCTCACGCCGCAGCAATGGAACGACCAGACTGTGGGAGAAGATTATTACCGGCTTTGCACGAAAGCGCGTGGCCTGGAGTGGACCAGTTTCTCATTCCAGTGGAATGCGAATACGCCTTTCTTTTCCGATCCCAGGGTCCGTCAGGCGATGACCTGGGCGTTTGACCATGAAGAAATGCTCCACACCCATCGCAAAGGGCTCGATCAACCCTGCACCGGCACCTACCATCCGACATCCCGCTGGTATCCGGGCAGCGGAAATGCCGTCGGCCTGAAGATTGAGCCCGCAAAGCTGGACCTCGAAGAGGCAAAAAAGTTGCTT
>JAQWPY010000174.1 GCA_029245145.1 Pirellulales bacterium
CGACGATATGTCTTCGATGGGTGTCGAAGACAGGATCGCCGTTGGGTTTTGCAGACTTCGGATAACGCCATGATTGAACGTCAACCACTTTTTCCGCATGTCATTGAGCTGAATCATGCAGCGGGTCATCGTATCGGGTGCTGCGTCTATCTCGTCTATGACGGTGATGATTGGTTGCTGATCGATGTTGGATTCACCGAGTCGATAGATGAGATTGTCGAGCTTGTCCGACAACTTGATTTTCCGCTTTCGAATTGCGTGACTCTCGTTGCCACGCATGCCGATGCCGATCATGTACAAGGCCTCGCAAGGGCGAAACAGCTATTGAAGACAACAGCGACCGGACATCGACTGGCTGCCAAACCGTTGCTGGAAGGGGATCGCTTAAAAACGTTTGCCGAGATTGAAGCCCATGGCATCGATTTAGAGATGCCATCGGTGAAGCTCGATAAGCTGGTGGATGAGGGGGATAAAATTGCAGTGGGGTCCATCAACCTAGAAGTCTGGCATACCCCGGGACACACCGACAGCCAACTCGCATTTCGCCTGGGCAACCTCCTCTTCTCCGGCGACAATATCTATCGCGATGGTTGTGTGGGAGCGATCGATGCACATCACGGCAGCGATATTCCACAATTCATCGATTCACTCAAGCGAATTCGAGCCAGTGATGTCGAATGGCTTTTGCCGAGTCACGGCCCCGTCTTCCGCAAGGATAATGATCAGCTCGATGCGACGATCGCCCGCCTGGAGGGCTATTTGAGCATGGCCGATTTTGGAACCTGTGCAACCAGTTGGCCACTGATGGATCAGTGGGACGAAGAATTGCACGAACGCCGCATGCCGCGCTGAACTCAATCCCCCGGTTCCTCCCAAATTCGGCAGCGTGCTGCAATGCTAGCACGATACTCTTTGTGGGTTGTAGGGAATATTCGCTTGATCTGCGGTAGGTGGTGTGCCGATGGGAAGTGGTGAGGTCGGCCTTTTTTCAGACACGCTTTTCAGGCAGGCTGCCACGCCGCTGGGGGGATTTCATGTTGGTACGCTTGAGTCTTGCTGCGTTTTTCGTCGGTTTTCTCGGATTCTTTGTCGGGACCCAAGATGTTCGCGCAGAGCGAGCTTACGGGCGAGCTTGGGGATACACCTACAAAACCCAGGATTGGGAGCGGTTCTACCACTACCCGTATGTTTACTACCCACAGAATTTCTGGGGCAGTGAATACTACCGCAGTGCAGACAGCCTCTATTATCGATATCCGCCCGAGATGCGTATTCCGGTCTACAATCGCCAGTGGCAGAACTACTATCCGCAGGACCGAAAGTACCACCAGGGGCACCACTTCAAACTGGACGTCTTTTAACGGCGGCAGCGTTTCCGGCTCGTAAAGATACCCCTCTGCAATTATCCGAGTTGCCCGGGTTGAGTAGCGAAACGCCAGAAGGCATCACTGGCTTTTTGGATTTGTCGAACATCGATCCACTCATCAGCCGTGTGGGCCTGTTTGATTGAGCCCGGGCCAAAAACGACCGTGGGGATGTTCGTTGAAGATATGATGCCGGCATTGGTGCCATAAGGAACACCCTCAAGTGGATCGTGGGCTCCCGCAGTTTCAATTGCTCTCAGCAGGGCGCGGGCAAGATCGCTGTTATTGTCCCCCCGAAGGCCCGGTGAACTCAGCATGGGGGGGTCGTGCGCTGCTTTAATGCCGCGGCTCTCTAATGTACGAAGGTGGTCGATGGCATGACGATATGCTTCCTGCGGCGACTCATCCGGCATCAGTCGCCGATCAATCTCGATCGTGCAGCGATCGGGAATCGTATTGACGCTTAGGCCTCCAGAAACGGTGCCCACAGAAAGCGTGCCACAACCACACAGTTCATCATTTCCAAGCGTCGGTAGAATATCCCTGTTGTAGGATTCCAGCGACTGAAGGACATGACTCATTCGATAGATCGCATTTTCACCTTCCAGTGGTTGACTGCTGTGAGCCGCCTTTCCGACAGTGTGGCATCGCCAGCGGACCACTCCTTTATGGCGAACGACGACCTTCAATTCGGTAGGCTCAATCACAATGCACGCATCAGGTTTCCGGTCGATAAAATCAGATAACGAATCGGTCTCCCAGAGTCTGGTGAGTTGCGTAGCGCCCGAGAAGCCGTGTTCCTCGTTAACCGTACAAGCCACGATGATGGTTGGCATTTCGGGCGGTCGTAGTTTCACAAGACGCTGCAATGCCATGAGGAGGGATGTCATGCCACCCTTTACATCGCAAGCACCTCTTCCGTAGATCCGTGTTCCCTCGGTTCGTGCCACAAAAGGTTCCCTTTGATCCGGGTCGGCAGGGACCGTATCTTGGTGAACGTCGATCAGCAGCAACCGGTCTGGCGTGTCGCGGCGATGGGGCGGGTCGATTCGGGCAAGGATGTTGTCTCGGCGCGGCGCAACGACTTGCCGCAGGGTCGGTAACTGGAGAGTGCAGAAAAATTTTTCCAGATAGTCGGTCAGTCTAGATTCAAAATCGGTGTCTGCGTCGAAGGCCCGACCCATCGGGTTTTCACTGCGAATGGAGATCAGATCGCCGAGCAGTGTGGTCAATTCCATCGATTTTCCCTTGAATTATGTGTTAATAAATGATGAAGCCATCCGGTCCGCGCAGCGAAAGCACAATGGGCTGTGGATTGTAGGGCTGTGGATTGTATCCCGTGCAAACGGGCCCTGCAGGGCAGTCACTCAGAATGGTTAAAGGGTCCCCCATTGGATTGGTTGCCAAAGTCGAATCGCGGTGCATAATTCAGTAACCTATTCAATCCAACGGCGGCGGCGTTACATGACGCAAGCCGCGACCCCTTTACAGGTTCTGCCCCATCTGTGAGGGGGTTTTTTTTGCGCTTTCGCGATCCGTGTTAAGTCCCGCTGCAGGCGATTTTTACCCCGTATTTCTCGGCTTGACCGATCATTTGGGGGCCGATACGATTCTGTTGGACTCGGCATTCTGTCGGGTTTTCTTTTTGCCCTACTTTGTGATAACTTTCACAAAGTCGGCGATGGTCCCTCCGCAGCGACCGGTAAACGCCGAATTTTCGGTGTGTCCGCAGGTTTCGGGTCGACGCAGGCTAGATCGATGAACAGTCATTTTCAAATTCGACGCGGACTCCGATTGCCGATTTCCGGATCGCCACGGCAGGAACTCTCAAGTATCAGACCGCCGCAACACGTGGCTCTGGTGGGCGACGATTATATCGGGATGAAGCCGACCATGTTCGTGCAGGTCGGGGAGCGGGTTCGCATAGGCCAACGGTTATTTGAGGACAAAAACAACAAGGGGGTGTGCTTTACGTCGCCCGCCACCGGCACCGTTAAGGAGATTACCAGGGGTGCGAAACGCAAGTTTGAGGCGATTGTGATCGAGGTTGATCACGAGTCGCAAGATCAGGAAACTTTTCAATCCTTCGAGCAAGATAATCTTCAGGCGATCAACAGCGAGCAGGTGCGCGATCAATTGGTGCGTTCGGGGCTTTGGACTGCGCTGCGTCAGCGACCCTTTAGTCGAATTCCTGCGGTCGATTCTGAACCCCGTTCGATTTTTGTCACGGTGATGGATACCAATCCGTTGGCAATCGATCCGGCGGTGGTCATCCAATCGCGGTCTGCCGAGTTTATCGCGGGCCTCGAAGTCTTGAGCACACTCGGCTCGCTTCAAGTCTGCCATGCAGCGGGAACGCGGCTACCCGGGGAAGATGGCGGGATCGCAACGTTTCATACGTTTGCGGGGCCCCATCCAGCGGGATTGGTGGGCACGCACATTCATTTCATTTCTCCTGCGAGTGCTCAACATCCAGTGTGGCACATAGGCTATCAGGAGGTCATTGCAATCGGGCATTTGTTCCGAACCGGTCACTTGCTCTGCGAACGGGTGGTCGCGTTGGGGGGGCCTCCGGTGGCAAATCCGCGTCTGGTGCGAACGATACTCGGTGCATCGCTTCCCGAGTTGGTGGCGGACGAAGCGATGGTCACCGAAGAGCCGATACGGATTATCTCCGGGCCCGTGTTGTCGGGACGAAAGGCTGAACCTCCAGTGGAGTTTCTCGGGCGCTATCACCAACAGGTGGTCTGTTTGGCTGAGGCGTGCGAGCGAGAATTTCTCGGTTGGTTGTTGCCCGGCAATAACCAATTTTCGCTTCGCCGCATTTTTGCATCGCGTTGGCATCCGCTGGGTCATCGGCGTTTCAATATGAACACGAGTACTCACGGAAGTCCGCGGGCGGTGGTACCGATCGGCATGTATGAGGATGTGATGCCGCTCGACATTGTGGCTACCCCGTTGCTC
>JAQWPY010000184.1 GCA_029245145.1 Pirellulales bacterium
TCAATCGTGCGGTACAGGTAGGTGGCCATATAATCGCCGGTTAGCGGATGGACCCGCCCGTCGTTGTAATCGGGACGGGCACTCCATTTGAGTTTTCCATCCTCGTATTCGGCATCCAGATCGACCTCCACCTCGGGTGGAAAAATGGTCGCAAAAGCAGCACTGAAGTCACTCACTTCAAACGGTCCGATTGCCTGCCAGGTACCATATTCGGGCGCTTTGGGCGGCCCTTGCTCGGCAAGTTGACTGGCCCACATTTGCTCTGCTGCGAGCAATTCGGGTGTTTCCTGCTGCAGTTGCGCCTTCAGGTTGGCCAATTCTCGCATTCGTGTTTCGAGCGGCTCGCGCGAATCGGGAGGCAGGACCTCCATCGTCGGCGTTTCAGACGGTTTATCGCTGTCTTCACTCTGATTCAAGAAAGCATAAAGTTGGTAGTACTCACGCTGAGTCAGCGGATCGTATTTGTGGGTATGGCATTGGGCACAGCCCACGGTCAGTCCAAGCCATACTTGCCCGGTGGTGTTGACGCGATCGACAATCGCTGCGGTCCGGAATTCTTCGTCATCGGTTCCGCCCTCGGTATTCGTCATCGTGTTGCGATGAAAGGCGGTCGCGACCAGTTGATCGGTTGTCGGGTTCGGCAGCATGTCACCCGCCAATTGTTCGATTGTGAATCGGTCGAACGGCATGTCACCATTAAACGCCTTGATGACCCAGTCGCGAAACGAATAAATCGTTCGCCGGGCATCCTTCTCGTAGCCTTGTGTGTCGGCATAGCGGGCCAGATCGAGCCACATCCGGGCCCAACGCTCGCCATACTCGGGCGAGGAAAGTAGCTGGTCGACAAGTCGCTCGTAGGCGCCCGGATCGGTATCGCTCAAAAAGGTATCGACCTGTTCAGGGGTCGGCGGCAGACCGATCAAATCAAGGTAAACGCGGCGTGCCATGGTATAGCGGTCGGCCGGTCGTTGAGGACGGAGTCCCTCGGCCTCCAGCCGCGAGAGGACAAAGTGATCGATGGGGTTTTTCGCCCATGCTTTGTCTTCGATTGTCGGCAGCGATTTTTTTTCCGGAACGATGAGCGACCAGTGTGTTATTTTCTGTTCCGCTTGAGCATCCTCAGGCCACTCGGCACCTTGAGCGATCCAGCGCTCAAGCAACAAAACCTGATCGTCACTCAGCGGTTCTCCCTCCCCTTCGGGAGGCATTCTTTCATCTCCCTCACCTCGAACATATGCGAGCAGGGTTCCCTCGGCGGGCTTGCCGGGCACCACCGTGACCTCGCCGGAATCACCGCCCATCAGGGCTGATTTCTGGTCCCAGCGAATTCCTCCTTCGACCTCGGTCTCGGCGTGGCACGCATAGCAGTGTGTCGAGAGAATCGGTTGGATGTCGCGGACAAAATCGACTCGCTCTGCCGCAGGTACTTCCACGGCAAGGATAAGGGCACCTACCAGAACGCTGGCGGAGAACAAACAGATCCGCGGGCGATTCAAAGAGACAAACATTCTCATCATGCGCATCGACAGGGGCCAAATCGAAGGTGCCGGGGAGGGTGAGGAATACCCCTCTATTAAAGCATATCGACCGCTTGAGCGGTATCCCGAGAAGCTTTTTTGCCGCCCTCAAAGACGCTCGTCGACAGAAAACCCTATAGCGGGTTTAACTTTCAAAAAAAATTCTCTTTCCGAATTGCGATCCGGAATCCGCAACCCTGCTGCCCCGGTGGTATGAGGATGGGAATCACTTCCTAAAGTCCACCTGATCGACCGTGCTTGAAAGATAATCAAGACTCCGCTGGATGCCCTCGCGGGGATCCTCGAGCGGCTCATACTCGATCAGGTAGACACCGTCGAACGACATTTTCTCAAAGAGAGGACCGTAGTCGAGATCGTCGTCACCGATTGCACACGCCACCCATCCCTTGCCGCTCTTCCGCCAGTCTTTCAGGTGGCAGTAATTAATGCGCGCATCGAGCAGATCGAGTCGCAACAGCGTATCGCCTTCCGCAAGGGGCTTGAGATTTCCCGGGTCGTAGTTGAAACCGATTCGCTCCGGCAATGCGGCCAATAATTTACGCAGCGAATCGGGATGGGTTGACGCCGTGTGGCTATGGATCGCCGCGCCCGTTTCATCAAGCTCGATCGCCCCATGGGTCTCGATCGCAATTTGCATTCCGTGTTGTTCACAAAGGGCGTCACAGCGAGAAAATGCCTCGAACATCCTTCCCCAGGATTCGTCGGTCATCTGGTCCACTGGAGTGAACCCGGCAAAGAGGCGGACGTGCGTTGCGCCGCAGGCGGCAGCAGCACGAATCTGGCTCAAGACCTTATCCACCATTGTTTCGTGTGCCTGCGCGTCGGCCAGCGTAAAATCATTTTCGATACAACAGAATGGGGTTTCAATTCCAAACTGCTTTCCCATTGCGCGGAAGGCGTCAATTTCATCATCCGAAGGTTCTTCTGCGAGCCTGCCGGTTTGCCCTCCTCCGATACCAAATTCCATGAAGTGGAACCCGAAGTCCTGACAAATTTGAAAATGTTGCTCCATGGGCATTTCGCGAAAGCCCCATTCACCACATCCAACCAACATGGATAGGTCTCCTTATTTCTACTGTGATCAAAAGGTTTCGGTTTTTCATTATTCGCCGAACGAACCTTGGCTACTGTCTCGAGAGTTGATAGATGTCGACGCCGCTCTCAAAAAAACGGGGGACGAAAAGCAGCCCACGCGACCGATCAATCCCGATATCGGCCGGCGCTGCACATTCGATGATCGGGGTCACCGTTTTCTCGTCAGGTGTGATCGTGACCACCTGATTTCCCTCCGAGTCAGATACGAGGAAGGTGCCATCATCGAGCACTTCGATGCCATCGGGTGTTTTGAAGTACTCGGTAAGGCCAAAAGCTCTGGGAGGCTTGAGTCCGTCGCGATCTAATTCGTAGATATCGCTCAAGCCCCAACTTGCCCCGTACATTTTATTTTTGTGAAACGTGATGCCATTGATACCCTTCGGTGCAGGAATCTCCTCGTGCTTTCCACTCGCGTGGAGGCGATAGCATTTCCCAGCTGCCGAATCGGTGACGTAGGCAAATTTTCCATCGCTTGCCATGTCGTTCAGCGCAATGGCTCTGGGTACCTCGACGACCTGTGGAGCATGCTTTCCGTCGAGCGAAAAGACGAGCACCCGATTGATGTCGGTGACCCAGAGAGAATTGCCGAAAATGCACATTCCTTTGGGCCCACTGAAGCGAAATTGTTCGCTGCTGCGAGCAAAGTCTTTTGATGTTATCTGTTTTTCATCGAGCGCGGGATCGTCGGAACGCTTTCTCCGCCTCTGGGGTGAGTCGGGGAGCGAGAACTCTGAAATAAACCCATTCCCATCATCGACCCAAAAACGATCGTATCCTTCGCCTTCTGCGGCCGCAGTAACGTTCGAAACGTATGCTTTGTTGTTTTTTGAATCGACGACAACGCATTCCGGGATTTCGAATCCTTCGACCTCTGCAATCTTTTTCGCGTTCCACGCAGCATGTGCTGCTACATCAAATGAGAGAAAACAGAGCAAACAAAGAAAAGTGCGGTGCCACATCGGTAGTATTCCTCGGTGCGAAGGGACGGGGACAAGGAGAGCGAGACAATATCTCAGGAGATGGCGAAGAATTCAATCGGGTCACCGAACCCAGGGGAACACCGCTTACGATTTGTCGTTTGGCTCAAGTAGTTTTTCGATTGCGGCACGCAAATTTCCGATTCCCTCGCGCGTGGTGCCTTCGTAGAAGCCCCGAATGCGACCCTCGCGATCAACGAGCATCATTTTGGAGCTGTGCATGATCGGGCTGGGGGCCGCGGGCGGGGCATCGTCCACGGCGAGTTTGAATCCCTTTTTGCAAAGATTCCAAATATCGTCGCGGGTGCCCGTAAGAAAGTGCCACCCTTGCGGATCGGCTTTCATCTTTTGCGCATAGTCGGCGAGCACGGCTTCTGTATCAAATTGCGGATCGACTGTGATGCTCACCAGTTGCACATCCTGTGCACCCGGCATTTTCTTCAGTTGCTTCTGAAGCTTGGCCAGATTGCGGGTTTGAACGGGACAGGTCGTCGGGCAACGGGTGAAAATAAAATTAGCGACCCACGGTTTATCTTTGAGTTGATCTGTGCCAAACGAGTTTCCCGTTTGGTCGCGCAGTTCGAAATCCGGGAGTTGGACCAGAACCGGAAGTTCTTTTTTTCCCGCGGGATCCACTTTTCTCGTATCGTTACGAGCAGGTTGATCAGGGCTGCAGCCACTGGTAAGCCACGCGATTGCAAGCAGCCAGAGATATCGATTTGCAGGGTAGGGTATCGTGAAAGTTCGTGCCATGAAATGAAGCAGTCGATTCAAGGTGAGGGTGATTGATCTTCTGCTTGATCGCCGGCGCGGCGCCTGCGATCCGAGCGAGTTAAGATTCTTCCGAGTTTTGATCAAAGGTCCACTTAGGACGGCTGATTGTCTCTCCGTAAGACTCAAACATAACGTTGAAACTGATGCTGATGCGATCGGTATTGCCTTGATTCGGCGGGACGAAGTGGGGCAGCCACGAGGGAAACATGACCAACATGCCCGGTTCGACGGGCACCATGATTTCCCGGGTGTTGAGTTCCGTCTGCTCAGAAAACTGCGGCGAGATAATGTTGGTCTCGACGCGCGGGTCTCGGAAGACAATTGCATCACCACCGCTCGGCGCCGTGACATAATACGTGCCGCTCAAGTAGTTATTCGGATGCGTATGGGCCGGATGCTGCGTCCCGGGGGGACGAAGATTAATCCACATCCCAGTTACGAGGAAAGCATCGGTGGGAATACGCAGTTCGGTGAATATTTCCTTCGTCGCTCCGCGAATGGTTTCCACGAGTTCCCCGAACTCATCCCGTGCTTGCAGATCGTTGGGAGATTGCCAATGCGCTCCCGGAATACCGGGAGGTTCCGCCTGCCGCATTTGGGTGATCGCAGCGTTCGCTTTTTGATTGATGGTTTCAACTCGATCAGCATCTACGCTGAAGAGCCAGACGGGGTAGGGGAAAATCTGAATGGTGTCTTTTTCGCCGAACATTGTGCGATTCCTGCAGCGGCTACGATCCAAGTACTTTTCGTATTTTAGGGATGCGGGAGAAGGTCGTCTAGGATCTACGCGTCCGCTCGCATTGCGTCTTTCAGAGGCGCAAGTTGCGACGCATAGTTTTTCCACTTGCCGATGGACGACTGATAGATCGGTTCGCGGACCTGGATTCTGCTCGCCGTACGAACGGCCGTGGTGTTTTCGTAAAATTCGAGGCAACGATCATCCCAGGGTAAATTGCAGTAATCGATCAGTTTACGAGTTTCCTCTTCCGGGTGTTGCGCGAGTTTTTCATAGTCAACCTCATAGATGGAGTTGGGCAAGACATTTCGCCAATGCTGCATCAATTGATCGTACAGACGATAGAAATATCCGATATCTCCCAGGTCCCAGGACCAATGTACGGCGTACAATCTCCTCATAAAACAGGATAAGCCAATATCCATCGCATCGCGTCGACTGTGGATTACGCGCGCTTTAGGGAAAAGCGTGTAGAGGAAGCCGAGATGAAAAAAGTTATGCCACATCTTATCGACCACGCGAACACTCTCATTCCAATGGGGTGCTACCGAGTCGTGATGCTGAAGGTGGTCAAGGTATTGTTGGGCTGTCTCACGAAGTATCGTCTGATCGACATCTTCGATGAAAAAAGGAAATGCCTTTTCGCTCTTTAATCGTCGCGGAATTATCTTTGTGGCAAGTCGCCCGACCTCCTCTAACTCACCAGTCGCCACAGCGGCGGGATGGCTAGAAATGATTTGTTCGATGAGCGTACTTCCGCTGCGAGGCATGCCCACCACAAAAAGGGGTATTTCTGAATCACTACCAGTCGCCGGTAAGTTGTCGAAATAGGCCTGATTGAAAAACTGGATGATGTTTTCCGTGAGGGTCTCACGTGCCTCTAAGTCAAACAAATTATTTTGTGCTTCATTGATCTGTTTTTGGATGTTGTTGGCCACGTCGTAGGCGCGAAAAGCCTCGGTATAATTTTCTTGGGAATCAAAATGGTTGCCGACGGCGAAAAGCATCGCAGAAGCTGATTCTGGTGGCAGGTCGCCTTTGCTCACAAGCAATTGTATTTTGTGGATTTGTTCATCCGTAAAATGAAACTTGTTATTGAGTGCAAGGTCACTCAAATTGAAGTAGGCTGGCGCATATTCAGGATTGTGTTGGAGCGATTGTTGAAAGTGCTCTGCTGCTTTGGAAAACGTTCCCTGGTCAAGCAGTGTAGATCCAAGATTGTTGTGTGCAACAAAGTGTGAGGGGTCGATCGCGATAGCGCAGCCAAAATGGTGCGATGCACTTTCGAGATCGTTGCGAGCCAGGTGAAAATTGCCGATGTTCACATGCGTGTCGGCGGAATCGGGAAGCGCACGCAAAATATTTTCGTAGTGCATGATTGCTTCATCGTCTTCACCAATCGATTGAAGTGCGGATGCAAGATTGTTTTCGTAAAGCGGATGATTGGGAGCTGCCGCTAGGGCTTCCCGAAACCGCTCGATTGCCGCCTCGTGCATGCCAGCCGTTTGCAGCATGACGCCGAAGCCATTTTTTAGTCCCGCGTCGTGGGGTGCAATTTTGATTGCCGCCTCGTAGTGGGAAAGGGCTTCATCGAATCGCTCCAATTTGCCGAGCACTTCGGCAAGGTTTTGACGAAACAGAGGGATCTGCGGTTGCAGTTGCACCGCCTTCTGCAAGTGGACTACTGCTTTTTCGTGCTGATTGACCGCTTTGAGGGCGACCCCCAACTCGTTATGGGGGTTTGCATCATCAGGCGCAAGTTGAATCGCCCGCTCAAAGCACGCAACGGCCTGATCCAGATCGGCCGCATTCTGGTAAACAAACCCGAGGTTTCGATGTAACGATGGTTCGGTGGGATGGATGGCAATGGCCCGACCGATCGATTCGATCGCATCCGAAAAGTCGTTTTGTTGACTTTGCACCCAACCGAGCAAATTCCAGGCTTCACTCTGGGATTGATCGCTCTTCAAAAGTTGCTGAATCAGCTCCTTTGCTTCATTCAAATCACCATCCTGGATTTTGCGATGTACCTCGGCCAGTATTTGAACGGATGTGTTCATCGAGTGGGATTCTTGAGTAGGGGTTAAAATATTGACTTTGTTGGCGCTGTGCTCCGATGATTCACCGGAAGCAGAAGAATTCGTTAATCGGAAAAATTGTATTCTTTATAATTTACGCGGTCGAGCCGTGGCTTATCGCGGTAGAGCAGAACCGGCTTCGCCTGCGGCTGCTTGGGCCATTTAGGGGTGAGTTCCAACATTAAAACGAGTTCGACTTTCGCGATTCGGTTCTTCGCCCCGTGTTGTTCTCTCCAGCGTCGCTTGAGATATTCCACGTAATAGGGTCGATGCATCGCTGCCGCCATGTTGGGCTCTTTGAGGAAAAAGAGGTAGGCGCCCCAGTGCCCATTCGGATAACGGGATGAAAAATCCTCCGGCTTCT
This sequence comes from Pirellulales bacterium, assembly GCA_029245145.1. Lineage (GTDB taxonomy): Bacteria > Planctomycetota > Planctomycetia > Pirellulales > UBA7805 > UBA7805. The sequence continues at coordinate 7,563 of JAQWPY010000184.1, forward strand.
CCCAATCGACGGCAGTTCCCTGCTTGAGTAAATCGACCTGCCGACCATCCTCCAGCGTCGCAACCGCAAGGAGCCAACCATCGATAATTGTCGGTTTAGGGGCAAAGAGATCAAAGCGTTGCTCCAAGCCGAGTCCGTAGCCGACCGATTTCCAGTTCTCGTTAAACCAAGCCATCCGGTTGCTTTTGGCTACCTCAAAGACGACCTGGAGATTGAAGAGAGCAATGTAGAGGATCAGC
>JAQWPY010000013.1 GCA_029245145.1 Pirellulales bacterium
ATACAAGCGGGAAAATAGAAGTATCCGGAATAACTGGCAGAGTTTAACAATGGCGCTAATCAGCGGGATTTAGCGGTTGTCTTAGCGATGGATTTCGCGAAACCAGGCGACAAATTCGGCCACACCGTCGGCAAGCGGAAACTTCGGCGTATAGCCGAGCAGCTGCTGGGCTTTACTGAGATCGGCATGGGTAACCGGCATTTCTCCGGCCACCGCGTCGAGATGTTCAATATTTGCCTTCACACCCAGGGCATCCTCTAAAATTTCGATCAACTTGCGGATCTCGACCGGATGGTTGTGCCCCAGATTAACACACTGCCCGATCGCCTCCGGGCAGGTGCGCGTGGCGAGCACGCCATCGCAGAAGTCGGTGATGAACGTAAAATCGCGGCGGATCGAACCATCGCCGAAGAGCGGCAGCGGTTTACCGTCCAAAATGGCCTTCGTAAAAATAGTCATGGCCAGATCGGGCCGCAGACGCGGACCATAAATACTGAAGGGTCGCAGGCAAACGACGGGTACTTCGTGCAGGGCGTGATAGGTCAGGCCCATCAACTCCGCCGCCCGCTTGCTCGCCCCGTAGGGAGAGAGCGGCACGCCGATCGAGGCATCTTCCTTAAAAGGTGCTTCCGCGCCGCCGCCATACACGGTGCTGCTGCTGGCCATCACAAACCGCTCGACCGGCTTGTTACGGGCCGCCTCCAACAGACACAGCGTGCCTTCGATATTGGCCTTCTGATAGAGGTGGGGTCGCTCGATACTGGGCCGCACGCCTGCATAGGCGCCGAAGTGAAAGACTTCCGTGATGTCGCACTCCGCAAACAACCGGTGCATCGCCTCCTGATTGCAAAAGGTCTCCTCGACCATGGTGACCTGCGGATTGTTTTCAAACGCCGACACGTTTTTGCGCTTGATCGCCGGATCATAGTAGTCGTTGTAATTGTCGAGGCAGACGATGCTCTCGGAGGTTTCACCGAGAAATCGCTCGACCAAATGGCTGCCAATAAAGCCCGCCCCACCGGTGATAAGAACAGACATGCCAGATGCGCCCATCGAATGAGAGAAACAGGAGACTCAACTTCTACAATAACCGGTCCCGCTTAACAAGTCGAACAGGGCCAAAGACGCCCTAGACTTAATCGGATGAGTACCCAGCCGGCCTTCATCGCCTCGCAAATATTTAATTTAGACCCACCCCGGTTACGATCGACAAAGCGAGAGGGAATTTCTACGAGGTGCGCACCGCGACGCTGCAGACGGAAAAGAATTTCTTCTTCAAAGGCATAGCCACGGGCATAGAATTTTTCATCGAGAACCGGCCCGAGCATTGCCATGCGATAACAGCGAAAACCGGTGCTGCAATCGCGAACGCGTAGCCCCAGAAACCAACGGGCAAACCAGTTGACCAGCCGGCTCATCACGATTCGTCTGAGGGGCCAGCCCTCGATGCTACCACCTGCGGTGTAACGCGAAGCGATCGAAGCATCCGCCACTTGATCCGCATTTTCACCATCCAGATGTGCCACCAGTTGGGACAATTCGGACGGCGGGTGACTGAAATCGGCATCCATCGTTACCACAAGCCGGTAGTCTTTCTCTTTCGCATAGCGCAAACCGGCAAGCAGCGCCGAACCGATCCCCTTTTTATCGGAGCGGGAAAGCAGATGCATCGGCGGACTCTTTTGTGCCACACACCACTCGCCCGTGCCATCAGGTGACGCATCGTCCACGATGAGAATCTCGCAGTCCGGCAGCGCCGCCAATATTTCTTGGCTCAGCTCAGGTAAGTTAGATCGCTCGTTGTACGTAGGAATCACAACAAGCAAACTTTGGTCAGTGGAAGTCATATGCGCGTGCCACGAGCTACTCAAAACAGACCAGAAACTAATCGGCCTGCGAACGTTGTTTCATTTTACGATAGCGATAGTTGAGCAGCAAAATGAGTGCGATGATAATCGCAACGCCGCCGATTGTGAGCATTGGATTGTCGCGCCCAATATATTTATTGATGAGCACCGACCCGTAAACCATGATGCCGCAACCCAAAATGCTTCCGAGGCAAATTGCCAGGAACGTACTAAGCCGCAACATCCCGAGCAGGCGGCCGAAGATCGCAGCTCCCACCGCACCGGTCGCCGCAAGGGGGAACATTACATACAGCGTAATTCCTATAAAGGTTGCTCGGCGAATCCAGGGGTGCCCAGCGAGTAACTGCTGGCTATCACGGGCCACGATCAAAAGCCGCGAACCGAGGTAGGGAATACGAAACAGAAAGCCCGCATGAAAGACGAGAAGCATTCCGGTCATGATGTCCATGTAAATGACGAGTGCGAATAATTCGAAGGGGTCCAAACTCAACTGCTCACTGCCGAGAATGACAAATTTACCGAGAAAGAAAAAAGCCAAGGTTGCCGAAATCAGTAAGTTCTGCAGTTGTAAAATGCCGCCCAAAACACCTACAACCAGGCAAATGACGAGGGCACTTAAAGGCGGCAGCAGGAAAGTGATCAGCCACCAGATGGGATAGTCTCTACGGAATGCCTCATAGAAATTTTTTTCTTCCGCCTCAATCTGAGTCGAAGCGGAAGCGTCGCTGATCGTATCGTGAGAGTGATCTGTCATCGTCTCGAGAGGCCCGTTCTATCCGGCCCATTCATGCTGTCGATCTAATCGAGCCTTGGCGTTATAATTGGCCTCTTTCCTCGCAGGCCGGTGACTCCAACATAAGAGGACACTTGCGAATGTCAATCGATCTCGCTGTCGTACCGGTTGCGGGCCGCGGAACGCGACTGCTGCCGCTGACCAAAAGCCAACCGAAAGAAATGCTCGCCGTGGGCCGCTCGCCGGTGGTGCAATATGTGGCTGAAGAACTCCATCGCTCCGATATCCATCGGCTAATCTTTGTCACCGGTCCTGGAAAAGCGGCTATCGAAAATCATTTCGATACCGACAACGAATTGATCCAGCACCTGCGTGAAACGGGGAAAGAGGAAATCTTACAGGATCTTTCCTTCGAGCGGGAAGATTTGGAATTTTTTTACACACGGCAGCGGCAGCAACTTGGCCTTGGGCACGCGGTATTATGTGCCAAGCCGTTGGTCGGTGATCAAAATTTTGTCGTCGCCCTGGGCGACTCTATTCTGGGCGTAAGTGCTCAGTCGCAAGTCGTGCGGACGATGGTCGAGCAGTTCGAGCAGCAGGGTGTCGAGGCGGTGATCGCCTTTGAAGAAGTGGATCCTGAAGAGGTGGTGCACTACGGAATCGCGAAGCCGAAGGGTGATGTCGATGCGGTTTTTGAACTTGCCGACCTTGTCGAAAAACCTTCAGTGGATGAGGCACCCAGTCAATTGGCAGTGGCGGCTCGCTACGTTTTCAGCAGCAAAATTTTTAATTGCCTCGAGCGAACGCAACCGGGCAAGAACAACGAAATCCAACTGACCGATGCGATCCGGATGCTGATTCAAGATGGGGGGCGGGTGCTCGGCGTACGCTTGCCGGAGACCGAGCGGCGTTACGACATCGGTTCCTACGAGCGCTACTTCGAAGCCTTTGCCGAGTTTGCCCTGGCCGATCCCGATTACGGCCCCGCTTTCCGGGCTGCGATTGAAAAATTGCTTTAACGCCACTTTTTGCGCAGTCGAGGACACACACTCGATGGAACTGATTCGAAAAAAAGCATTTGCCCGTGCCGGACTGATCGGCAACCCATCGGATGGCTACCACGGCAAGACAATCTCGATCGGGCTCGGTAATCTTTGGGCCCAGGTCTCGCTGTACGAATGGGAGCAGATCGAGATTGTCTGGAGCCAGGAGGATCGCAGTCGCTTCGATTCGATCGAGCAGTTGGCAGACGACGTGGTGCTGCATGGCTACTATGGCGGCGTGCGGCTGGTGAAAGCAACGATCAAACTTTTTGTCGATTATTGCCGCCGCGAAAATATCGCGCTGCACGACCGTAACTTTTCGGTCCGGTACGAAAGCAATATCCCCCGACAGGTCGGGCTCGCCGGATCGAGCGCGATCATCATCGCCACGCTCCGCTGCCTCATGGAGTTTTACGGCATCGAGATTCCGCTCGACGTGCAGCCTTCGCTGGCGCTGGCGGTGGAACGTGAGGAATTGGGCATCGGTGCCGGTTTGCAGGATCGGGTCTCGCAGGTGTACCAGGGTGCGGTCTTCATGGATTTCGGTGAGGCGACGATGCGCGAGAAGCAGGGGTTCGCCTGCGGACAGTACGAGCCGCTCGATGTCGCCCAGTTGCCTCCCTTGTATGTGGCCTACAGCACCAACGAAAGCGAACCGACCGAGGTGGTCCACAACGATCTACGGGCCCGCTACGAGCAGGGCAATCCCGATGTGATTGCCGCGATGGATCGCTTTGCCCGGATCACCGTCGCGGCCAAGACTGCACTCGCCGAGGGTGACTCCGCAAAGTTTGGCCAACTGGTCGATGACAACTTCGATCTGCGACGAAGCATCTGCAACGTGGCCTCGGGACAAGAGCGGATGGTTCGCGTCGCCCGCGAGGCGGGCGCGACGGCCAAATTCGCCGGCTCCGGTGGGGCGATTATCGGCACACTTCCAGATGAGGGCACGTTTGACCGCTTGGTCGAAAAACTCGGGCCCCTCGATTGCCGGGTGATCCGCCCCGAATTTGTGCCCTCACTCGCCTAGTGAGCCGTCGTGGTTTGAGCCATCGTTTGACCCAACAGTACCTTGCGGCGAGACTATGGGCATGGAAATGCGCCCTAGCAAACATGGCAACGCCCGGCGGATCACCCGCCGGCGGCTGTTTGAAGCAACGGCCGGTGCAGGCCTTGCCCTACCGCTGACCGGTATCGCAAGTCGTGCCCGCGCGGCCACACCCAAAAATCGCAGCGACCGGGTGGCCCGGGAAAACGCGCAGCCGGGCACACGCGATTGGATGCTCGCCCGCACTCTGGTCGACGACGACAACCGCCGCCGCAGTTCGCGAATCGAAGGCTATGCCTCCGCGCCGAGCGTCAGGCCCGGTGAGGCGATCCAACTGAAAGTCAGCACCCGGCCCGCATCTCTTTTCACTATCGATATCTATCGCACCGGCTACTACCAGGGCACCGGTGGTCGGCACATGATGCGGCTCGGCCGCTTTGAAGGTAAACCGCAAGCAGAGCCCCCGGTGGGCGAGGACCGCCTGCGGGAATGCATATGGGAAACCTCCGCGGAGTTTGCCATCCCCGACGACTGGCTCAGTGGCGTCTATCTGGCAAAACTCACCGCCGAGAAAGATGGCGCGCAAAGCTACATCATCTTCATCGTCCGTGATGATCGGGAGTGCGATTTTCTCTTTCAGGTCAGCGATGCGAGTTGGCTCGCCTACAATCTCTGGCCAGGTGGCTTTTCGCTTTACAACGATGGAGAAAATCCCCGGGCCTACTGCGGCCCCGGCGTTTCGGTCAGTTGGGACCGGCCGTACGCGTGGAACTGGCACGGCCACAAGGCGCCGCTCACGCTCGGCAGTGGAGAATTTTTTCTCTGGGAGTATCCGCTTGCCTACTGGATGGAAAAGGAGGGCTACGACGTCTCCTACATCAGCACGCTCGATACGCACACCGATCGACTCGGCTTGCGCCGCTCCAAAAGCTTTCTCTCAGTCGGTCACGACGAGTACTGGTCGCTAGCCATGTTCGACAACGTGAGGCAGGCGGTCGATGCGGGAATGAATGCCGCCTTTTTCAGTGGCGACACCTGCTGGTGCGTGATCCCCTTTTCTCCCAATGCGGCGGGCGAAAAGTATCGCACGATCACGCGGCAGGGCCTGTTCGGTCCGCTCGACGATGAGGCGGAAACTCCCGAAGCGCTGGCCGAGTGCCTGGCCCGCTATCCGGGCACCCAAAAGTTGCCGACACTTGCGCCTTCCGAGGGCCTTTTGATCGGCGCCCGCAACGTCTACCCCTACATGGGCATCGCCGATTGGATTTGCCGCGACGATTCGCACTGGTTGTACGAAGGCACCGGCATGCAGAATGGCGATTCGATTTCGGGACTGATCGGCTGGGAATGGAACAGCGGTCCGGCGGAAATTCCCGGCCTGAGCGTGGTGGCCAGCGGCGAGGTGAGCGATGGCTACGGGGGCGACGGACATTATCATGCCACGATCTATCCGGGCAAAAAAGATAACTGGGTTTTCAATGCCTCGACCTGGTGGTGGTGGGACGGTTTGGCCACGCCGCCCGGTTGCGTGCGGGTCACCGATCGGCTCAAGGGACCGGACGAGCGGGTACAGCGGATGACCCGTAATGTGTTTGCCCGCTTTCTCACCTAGCATTCGATTCGGTTTGACGCGACAGAGAACAGACGGGACAATCGCGGCAACAAAGACCGCACTCCCTACAGAGACTGTGCAT
>JAQWPY010000020.1 GCA_029245145.1 Pirellulales bacterium
CAACCGTTTTTTTTGTCTTCTTCTGCACCGACCGGTGATGGACTTGGGGGTCGTCCGGAGTCGATCGTGCCTTGCTAACTTGATATTGATCCAGCGCTTGAAGATTCCTCCGTATCGCTGCGATCCACTAAGTTTTGCAACTGCTGTGGCGCTATTACGACCCCACAGCTCACGATAAATTGAACGGCCTGATCGATCGAAATATCCAAATCGACCGCTTCGCTCTTTTTGATCGTGACTGTATAGCCCGTGAAGGGAGCAGGTGACGTAGGAATTAAAACAGAAAGCACAGGCTCGTTCGCGACCGAGGCAATGTCCAGCATGCTTTCGCCCGTGACCAAACCCAGCGACCAAATCCCTTTGCGCGGATATTCGATGGCCACAACCCGAGTGTATTCCACATTGGTGCCGCTAAAAATGAAATCGGTTATTTGTTTAACCGAACCATAGACATTACGAATTAGCGGAAGTTGCTCAATCACCTTGTCGAGACCGGCGACCGCCATGCGGCCGATACGGGCAGCCAGAAACTTGCCCAGCAGATACATAGTTAAAATAAAAATACAGGTAAAAACCGGAATGACAACTTGAGGGGTCAGATAGCGAAGGTCGACGTAACGTTGAAGTACCGATTTTCGCGTTGTGGGAATGGGCTTCCCGGCAAGATTTTCTGGATCCGTAACGAGACTGTAAATTTTTTCAGGGACCCACAAAGGATTCGTCCGTCCATCGGGTTGAGCCGGTAAACGGTGATATTCCTCACCATCTTTAGTCGCTAAGTAAATATTGGGGTGAACTCCTGGAAAAGTTGTCACGTTTTCATCGATTGCCCAGACGAGAGCCTGCCGGGTGATGTTTTTAACCGGTTGCATGACGTAGGTGTTCACGGTGCTGCCGATCCAGACAAAAATGACAATCGTCAGCAGGGGTGGCAGAATGACTCCCAACCCGCGAATGAACGCTCGGCGGAAGGGACGCAGCGGTTCGTTACCGTTCTTGGATGAGGCGGATCGACTCATAATGGCTCGAAGTTATAGGGATGGGGTTTTGTGCGAAGACGAATCTGCGCAAAAGACACGCGCGGAAACGCGTCCGCCGTACCGCTTTTCTATTATTGGCCTAGGTTCCAAGGCTGCCAATCGGGGGCAGACCAATCAACTCCTCGTTATACGGTCACAGTCACGCATTCACACTAGCGCGCGACAGAACAGCGACAGCAATATCGGCGGCCCCCGCCCACCGCAGGACGCGGGCTGCCTCACTACAGGTCGCTCCAGTGGTCAGAACATCGTCAACGAGCAGAATTCGGGCACCGACCACCCGTTTTTTCGAGCGTACATGAAATGCGCCCCTAAGATTTTTTTTACGATTTAATTTTCCCAGATGGATTTGCGCGGCAGTGACGCGATTACGAATCAGAGTCCGACGACACGAACCGACACCTAGATATCTGCGGATTGCGGCGGCCATTGCATCTGGCCCATTGACTCCCCGTTTGAATCGCCGAACCCAGTGCATCGGAATCGCCAGAATAATATCGGGAGCGAATGAGCGTATTGCTTCTTCGTGCATGCTGGCGAGCAGTCGCCCCAACGATTCTGCCAGGGGGTGTCCATCGGAAAATTTTGTTTGCAGGACCGCGGTCCGCAAAACCTTTTCGTAGGGACCTAGAGTAAAAACCTGGGAATAAGGATACTGTGCGCCGGCACATTGAGGACAAAGACACTCTGTGCTAACGACCGAATTGCGGTAGCCGCAGCGAGCACAAAACGATTTATCGCAAATCAATAATGACTCGCGACAGTCGCCGCACAATCCCAAAGAACGGTTTGTTTCTTCAAGGTCCCGGCGACACAAATTACACACGGGAGGAAGGATCAGATCGATCGAGGTTTGAAGAAAACTCAAACTCGAGAAGAATTCTGAAGTAGACGTCAAAATCTTTTGCGAACTCCCATGCACTTCATCGACTCTCCAATAAAAATCACAACGGGGTTATGTTGTAAGCGTAACACAATGAGATATTAAAAAACATGAATGCGTCTTGACCCCATGATTCCTCGTTTTCTATGCTCGCGAGAACCCACCCCTTTTTAAGGTATTGATATGCCGCCCTTTTCGCGACTCGCCCGAAATACCGTCGAGGCGCCGATAAGCTTTTTGATGCGCGAGGCACTTGCGCGACCGGAATTAATTTCTCTGGCCGCAGGTTTTGTCGATCAAGCCAGTTTGCCGCTCAGCGAAACGCTCGAGGCCGTGGGACAGTTGCTGAATTCCTCAGCGCAGGGTCGGGCTGCGCTACAGTACTCGAGCACCATGGGTGACGGCGCGGTCCGGGAGGCGCTGTTATCGCGACTCCTCATCGCAGATGGTCGATCCGGAGAGGGACCTTCAGTCGATCAGGTCATTATGACGGCAGGCAGCAACGAATTACTTTACCAATTGGGGCTCATTCTGCTTGATCCCGATGACATCGTTCTCTGCGCGGCGCCCAGCTACTTTGTATTTTTAGGGGCGCTGCAGGGGATGCGAGTACACGCTGTCGGCTTGCCGGTGGATGAGGATGGTGTGCTTCCGGAAGCCTTGGATCAGACGCTGAAAAAAGCGCGTGCAGAGGGAGATGCGGAGCGCATCAAAGCCCTCTATCTGACCACCTATTTTGACAACCCGAGCAGTATCACGACTTCGCAATCGCGACGGGAACAGATTTTCGAGATAGTTGATCGACACAATCAGGCGAGTCAGCACCTCTATATTATTGAGGATGCGGCATATCGCGATTTACGATACTTTGGCGATGATATTCCCAGTCTCCATTCACTGGATCGAAAACAGACAACCGTTATTCATACGAGTTCTTTTTCGAAGTCGTACTCTCCCGGCCTGCGTGTGGGCTGGGGCGTGTTGCCGAAAGATCTGGTTCAACCGCTAAGCAACCACCAAGGCAATGTAAATTTTGGTGCACCTCATTTCAACCAACAGGTTATTCTTAAGGTCGTGCAGTCGGATGCCTTTGAATCTCATCTGGAAACGCTTCGAATGACCTACCGCGATAAACTAGAGACGATGGTTTCGGCTGCTCAGAAGTATTTGGGCGACCTGTCGGAGGTGGCTTGGTTGCCGGCACAGGGGGGATTGTATATTTGGATGCAAATCACCGGGGCCAACACGGCAGAAGATGGCGATCTGTTTTCGCGTGCGGTTGAGAAAGGCGTACTCTATGTTCCTGGCTGCCACTGTTACCCTCAACGTGGTGCGACGCGTCAGAACGACAAGATTCGATTGAGTTTTGGTGTGCAATCGCCCGAACGTATCGAACGTGGCATGCAATTGTTATCCGAGGCAATTCGGGAAACACTCAGCAAAAAAGAATGCCAATCAGTGGCACGGTAGAATCACAGGCAAGTATATGGCCATCATCGACCGCTATCTCCTGAAAAACTTTTTGGGCGTGTTTATGGTCTTTTTCCTGAGCTTCTTCGGTCTGTTTGTGGTGGGTGACACCGTAAATAATTTTGGGGAACTTCATCGATATGCCGAATCGAATGGCGGATTGTTCCGCACGGTGCTGGGATATTATGGCCTCCGCTCTCTCGTTTTTTTCGATTGGATGAATCCCCTCCTGATACTCGTCGCGGCCATGTTCACCATCGCGACGTTCCGCAGGCATAACGAAATGACTGCCTTGATGGCCGCCGGGATCCGGAACTTACGGATGATTCGACCGCTGTTGATTATGGCCAGCGTTTTGGTGCTGCTCGCGGTGATCAATCGGGAATTTATACTTCCCTCTCTACGGCAAGAGTTGAGTCTCGATATGAAGCAGCAGCGCGATCAGAAATCGGATGCCCTCACGCCGGTCTACGACAATCAAACAGATATCCTTCTCAGCGGCAAAGGATTGATTTTATCGAATGAAAAAATTGTGCAGCCTAATTTTTTTCTGCCGCGAAATTTGGATCGTTACGGAGTTCAATTGCTTGCCGATGAAGCGTTGTACCAAAGAGCGGCGGAGGGGCGTCCTCGGGGGTATTTGCTTTCCGGGGTGCGACAACCGGAGGGACTCGTCACGGAGGCATCACTCCAAGTGGAGGGCGTACCCACGCTGCTTACGCCTCGAGATACTGCGTGGCTCGAAAAGGACGAGTGTTTTGTTGTCAGTGGCGTGGAGCCCAAACTCCTCGCAAGCGGGGGAACCTGGCAGCAATTTTCGTCGACCTCAGAACTTGCCGATGCGCTGGAAAACCCGAGTGTGAAACACAATCCGAGCGTCGAGGTCGAACTGCATTCGCGCTTTGTACAACCTTTTCTCGACATCAATCTCCTGCTACTGGGATTGCCCTTGGTGCTGACTCGACAATCGCGGAGTTTGTTTTTTTCAGTCGGGCTTTGTGTTTTATTGATTGTGGTATTCATGGCGGTGATTATGCTCTGTCACAGTCTGGGAAGTGCTGCCATGCTCAGTCCGTCGCTTGCCGTCTGGCTGCCGCTGATGTTTTTCGTTCCTTTGGCGGTTGCAACGAGTCTTCCGCTCAGCGAGTAATCCATCTTCCGGCGTCGTGCGGCGGCAATAAGTAAATAGTCTCAGCGTCTACCAGCCACACGTTCCTGCCGCTATCGCCCGTTGTGGTGATTACACTGACGAGGTAACGTAGTGCTCCATGGAAGCAGATGCAAATTATTCAGAGGCGATTGTCCGATTCCAAGAACTTTTCTCTCGGGCATCGGAAGGTGGTATGCGAGAGCCGGCTGCGATGTCGCTCGCGACGGTCGATCAGAATGGTGGTCCGTCGATACGCATTGTTCTGTTGAGAAAAATCGATGAGCGGGGTTTTGTGTTTTTCACAAATTCTCAGAGTCGCAAAGGACAGCAACTCGCAACCAATCCGCAGGCTGCCCTCTGCTTTCACTACGATTCGTTGGGTGAACAGGTGCGGGTCGAAGGAAACACAGAGAAAATCGACGACTCGGAATCCGATGTTTACTGGACCTCACGTCCGCGAGAAAGCCGGATTGGAGCGTGGGCTTCTCAGCAGTCAGAATTACTTGTTGACCGCGGCGAACTGGAGGCGCGAATCAAAGAGTATGAGGAAAAATTCGCAAATCAGGACGTTCCCCGCCCTCCACATTGGTACGGTTATCGTCTTGTACCCCGGCGAATTGAATTTTGGAAAGAGGGCGCGTACCGTCTACATCAGCGAACGATTTACGAGAGGGGCGAAGCGGATTGGAATCGCTTCGAACTCTATCCCTAAATAGTCATCTTCACCCGCAAGTCTCCCGGGTCACCCGTGTGTGGATTGCCATCAGGCAGTGCCGAAACCGCACCGGGAAACCATGATAATATCTTGCCGTATGCTGCCCTTTTTCCGGCAAAACAACTTAAAACTGACGTTGTGAGCCGGTGTGCAGTCCTCTAGAATCCGCCACCCTCCTATTTTTGTACCGGGGCTTTTTAGGAGGAATGTCTTCTCACCGATCGCGCTTGCGAGGTTGCCTTCTATGTGGCACGTCGACCGTACTGTCTTTCTCCTCATCGCTATCGCTTTTTTGGCATTGTTCGTTCGTCTCGACGGCTCGCGGCTCTGGGACCGCGATGAGACCCGCAACGCCCGCTGTGCGGTCGAAATGCAACAGCGCGATGATTGGGTGGTTCCCACGTTCAACGACGAATTGCGCGATGCCAAGCCCGTATTGCTCTACTGGCTGATCCGCTGTTCTTACGCCATTTTCGGAATCAATGAGTTTGCGGCGAGATTTCCTTCCGCCCTGTTAGGGCTGGGGACCATTTTGGCGACCTATATGATCGGGCGCCGCTTATTCAATGTCCAAGTCGGCTTCATTGCCGGGGTGATCCTCTCCACTAGTCTCATGTTTGAAGTGGCCAGTCATGCCGCGACCCCGGATGCACCGCTTATTTTTTGCTCGACGGTGGGTTTGATGATTTTTGTACTGACCACCTTCAAGCCGAGTGAGGCGTCGTCTGCGAATCGCACGGCACCGGAGACTCGAATACCTGGAAAAATGTTTAGTCCGTCGTGGCGATCAGCGATTGCACTCTACGCGGTTCTTGGTTTGGGAATTCTGGCGAAGGGTCCCGTGGGCCTGATTCTCCCGACGGCGGTGATCGGTATGTTTTTATTGATTGTGAATTTACCGGAACGCAACAATGCCCCTGGGCCTGCAAAACGGATCTGGAATCGCGTGAGGGTACGACTGACCGGTGCACTTCGCTGTTTTGCTCCGGCACATTTTTTCAGAACGTGTATGCAAATGCGTCTGCTCACTGCGACACTCGTTGCCCTGGCAGTGGCCGGACCTTGGTTCTATCTGGTGGGGATCCGAACCGAGGGTGCGTTTTGGAGGGGATTTTTTATCGATGAACACTTCGGCCGCGCGACAAGTGCCATGGAAGGGCATTCAGGCGGACCATTTTATTATGTGGTCGCAATCCTGGTCGGCTTTTTCCCCTGGTCGATTTTTGCCACACCGATGTTCGTCAGTGCGTTTTGCCGCACCGCGCGCCGCGATCCTTGGCGGGTGGGATATCTCTTCGCCTTGTGTTGGGTTGGGGTCTACTTGGCGCTCTTTTCACTGGCGGCAACCAAATTACCGAGCTACGTGACACCCTGTTATCCGGCGCTGGCCCTATTGTGCAGTTGTTTTTTGTTTCATTTTGCCAAGCGAACTTCTCTCATCCCTCAGGGCTGGGTCACCAGCGGATTGCTCGTTCTTTTGGTCGTCGGCATTGTCTTTCTCGTGGGCCTCCCCATTACGGCCCATTTTTTCCTTCCTGGCGAAATGTGGATCGGAGTCTTGGGGGTTCTTCCGTTGGCGGGTGGGGTCCTCTGTTTTTTATTGCTTCGACGCGATCGTCCGCGGGCATTTGTTGTCTCGTATGCCACGATGGCGGTCTTGATATTTGTGACGGCATTCGGCTTTGTCGTGCCTTCCGTTGATCGCCACCGCTCCAGTTTTTTGCTTACCGATATCATCCATCGAAGCGGCGCGCAGACTGAGGTGGGCGCCTTCGGGCCTGTGGAACCGAGTCTCATTTTCTATGCCGAGCGACCGGTCCAGGGTCTTCTGAGAGAGAGCCCGTTGGCACCGGTTGCCGGTGCGGTCAGCGGCTCGCCGCAGACCGTTGCATCGTTTTTGCGTCAACCGAAGCCGACGGTCGTGATTACGACTGATCGTGGTTATCAGGAAATTGCAGAATTCCTTCCCCCAAAAACTAAGATACTCGCCGAAGTTCCTCGATTTTTTCGTAAGGATAAACTCCTTCTTCTCGGTTCCCCCGAGCTTCTCGGCGCAGCTGCTCCAAAGGAAGCGTCGGTCCTGCGGTAGTGCTGCCGTCAGGAGATACCTTGCGCAATCTTCCGTCGCCCCTCTCGCGCAAAGGACTTAGCGGCTAGTATATGAACTTCAAGTTCTTGGTCTGCCCTCTGTTTAAGTCATTCATCGATGAGTTTCAGCGATTTTGAACAGGAAGAGATGTTTTTCGAGGCGTGGCAGTCGGTTGCGATTGTCCGCCCCGTGTACTATTCCCTGTTCACCTTTGGTGAAACAGTCTTGCCGTATTATCTCGTATGCGGCAATCGTGAGGGAACCGACCCGCTATCGGTGCGGCAGGGCGACGTGCGAATCAATCGCCCCATGATTTTGACTGCGGAGAATGCGCAACCGGAATTCCATAACTTTTTTGAGTCGAGTGAAGAGGAAGGGTTTGCCGAAATTTTGTTGGCGCGGACGGCCAAATTTTCGAACTTGAAATTTCTGAATCAAAGCCGACAGCAGCAAGTCGTTTACGACAGCATGGATGGAGCGGTTGATAAAATAAATCGCCGCCTCGACGATGACGAAGAGGATCGCGTGGCCATTTTGACTGCACCGGAGAACCTGGCGGGGATCGCCGTGTTGCGTTACGCCGCAGAGCGGGTGCTCAAAAGTGCCCCCGACAATATCCAGGAACTTCGCGAGCGGGGATTTTTACCCTAAGTCACCCACGCTCCCTGCCACAGTTGCCTCGGGGACTCGATCCGCCACGGTCATTACCCAGATGATTCGACCGAATCATCGCCAGTCCTTCCTCGCGCGTTCGGAAGCACACCCACCAAATGTGCCACCAGAATTGCCAGGTAAAACTGACCGATCACCGACTGAGTCCAGGTAAGGGTCATTGCCAGCGGCATTCGCGGCAAGATGTCACCGTAACCGAGCGTCGACATGGTAACGAAACTGAGATAAATCAGTTGCGAAAATGCGGTTTCGGTTGCTCCTGCGCTACCGATTTGAACCTCGACATGATTCTCGAATTGAAATGCTTGTGGGTCCACCTGAAGCAACGCCCCGTAGAGCATGGTCCAACAAAGCCCAATCAGCAGATAGCCACAAATCGCCCCAATCATGGATGTCCAGCTTGCCAGATGTTCAGCAAAAACGCGGTAAAGCAGTAGACAAGCCATCACGACAAAACAGGCCGCCTGCAAGATGCAGTTGGTGACAAAGAGCCAATTTGTTTCGACCAGTAGGCCGGTCCAGACAAAACTGAGCGTCACTCCAAGTGCGGGGATCCCGAACAGTATCCAGATTCGAGATCTGAGGCTGCCGATGGAACCGAGGATCAGGATGACGGTCACCCCGAGATTTAAAAGTACGGGCCTTTCCGGGTTGCGATCTCGCACAAAAGGCAAAACCAGACAGACGAACAGGAGTGCCCCGAAAAGTAGTAACAAAAGAAACTTATCTGAAATGGGTCGTGGCGATACTTTTTTTTCCACTGGTTCCCTCGCTCGCTTTTGATTACAACGTGATCGCTGAAGTAGACGAATCTCAGTGTAAAAAAATGACGGTTCCGCGAAAGCCCCAATGTGAAGTGTGAGGTGTTGGGTTCAAAAACGTTGCGACTTCGTCAAAAGATGTCTCATACCTCGAGGATGCTGTTTATGACTTTTCCACTTCGTCGCGTGTGGCTCTGGACGATTATCGTCGCCCTTTATAGCAGTCTTGCTTACTTGCGGTTTCAATATCCTCGAATTATTGATATTCCTAACTTCACACTACCGCTCGAAGCAGTGCTTACATTTGCAATGGGCATGTTGATTTTGTTCCGAATCAATCGTGCATATGAACGCTGGTGGGAAGCGCGTACTTTGTGGGGAGCGTTAGTGAATGCAAGCCGCAATCTTGCAGTAAAAAGTCGACAGTTCATGACGACTGACAGGGCGGAGTGCGAGGCGATGCGTGATTTGGTTATCAGCTTTTGCTTTGCGCTGAAGAACCATCTCCGGGAGGAGCCCGATGTGAGCAGGGGGGTTCGCTCGCATATCCCCGCCAACATTCAGCATGTTCCCAATTACATCACAGGCCAGATCTATGCGCTGTTAAAAAAATGGAATCAATCGGGGCAATTGACAGATCAGGAATTTTGGACGCTCGATCGCGAAGCCCGTATTTTTTTAGAGATCTGTGGCGCGTGCGAACGTATTAAGTCAACCTTGATGTCTCGGTCTTGGCGGATTCTTACACGGCAGTGCATCGTGCTCTATCTGCTGCTTACGCCGTGGGCGCTGATCGAGGAGTTTGGCTACTGGACGGTTCCAGTGACCGTTGTGGGTGCCTATTTCATTATCGCGGGAGAAGGCATCGCCCATCACATTGAGGAACCGTTCGGTGTCCAGGAAGACCAACTGCACCTCGATACGATTTGCGTCAAGATCGAGTCGTCTGTTTCCGAGATCTGCGATGCGTGATCGGGCACCGAGGCCGATCCGAATCTAAGGCGCTACATTCTCTTGAGGTGGCGTGAGTAGCTGGGGATGTGCTCCGGGCACCAATACTGGAGGAAGGCGCTGAATCGACGTTTTTTGCGTCGGCGGTTCTGGGGCGATGTGATTTTCCGAGGAACGGGTTTCTACAGCAGGCGGTATTTTTTGTCCCGGTATGGAAGTTTCTTCGAGAAGGGCGAGGTGGTTTTCCAGGGCGTCGCGCATCACCCGGAAGGAAGGCATCGTGGCGACCGTCTGGTATTGCTTCTGGGCAGCAACCGCGGAAAAACGCTTGCAAAGCGTTTGGAGTGAATTCATCTTGCGCTCGGTTTCAAGAGAGGCGAACTCCTTCGGCAAACAGAGAAACGCCTGCCACTCGGCTGCCGTTTCAAAGCGGTCCAAATCGCGATCGAGCCTGCGCGAAGCGACCGACAGTCTCAAGCGTTGCCATTCTGTTTTGGCTGGCCGACTTTCAATCCCGATCGCTGCGCGCTGTTGTGGAGACAGGAGTCGCCTTGAAGCCGAATTTTCTACCGGCTCGTTTTGGGATTCTGCAATTGCTATCGGGGTAAACCACTGGTCAGAGAGCAGTAGGGCGAGCACGAAAAACCAACAGTGGTTTCTCAAATTGAGCATGGCAGAATCCTTCCCGCAGACAGCATTCCCTTTTCCGGCATCGATGGGATCGGAAGAAATGCACGTGGGGCTTCACTAGGGGCGGTGCGTACCAGACACCGTTACGTTGCCCGCATGACCGGTGCAAAGCGGCAACGGTCCGATTATGAGGGCGACTGTTACGTTGGCTGGGGCAAAAGGGTTCGTTTGGTACGATTAAGCGGCCCTCTTAGATCAGATGCGATCTGTATAATATGCACATTCCGTTCTCCCGAGGTCGGTAACGAGTGAGCTTTGGCCGTAGAAAAAGACCAACCGAGCAGCGGATTGTATCGACTGCGACAGTTAGTCTGAGGCATTCGGGACGGCGGGAAGGCGTTTAGGAAGTCCGGTCATTGCCCTGATTTCGCACCTCTTTTATCATGCAGTGTCTACCCTTCCATCTGTTCTCCATTTTATGAGATTATGCCGACCGCCGTTGTTATTTTGAGGATTTTCCATGCCCGATCCACGCGTTGAACGCTTAGCTGAAATACTCGTCGATCATAGTTGCGAGGTTGTCGCGGGCGAAAAAGTTTTGATCGAATCCTTCGACTTACCCGATCCGGCAATCGTCTGCCGCTTGGTGGAATTGGTCACCGCCCGTGGCGGTATCCCTGTGGTCTCGTACAAAAATAATGAAGTACTCCGGTCGCTCTACCGCCATGCGACGACCGAAGCGATGACCTTCAGCGGTGCACTGGAGCAAAATTGTATGAAGCAGATGGATGCCTACATCGGTATCCGGGGTGCTGAAAACAGTAGCCAGTTTGCAGACGTTCCCCAGGAAAAGATGGATCTCTATCAGAAACATTGGTGGTATCCGGTACACAGTGAAATTCGCGTCCCGAAAACCAAGTGGGTCGTCCTCCGCTATCCGACCCCTGCGATGGCTCAGGCGGCGGAGATGAGTTGTGAGGCGTTTGAAGAATTTTACTTTGATGTCTGCACGGCCGACTACGCCCAGATGGCCAAAGACCAGGCTCCCCTTGTGGATCGCATGGAAGCTGCCGATATGATTCGGATTGTTTCTCCCGGAACGGACCTCACTTTTTCGATCGGGGATATTCCCATTCGTCCCTGCTACGGGCAGCGGAACATCCCGGACGGCGAAGTTTTTACGGCACCCATTCGCGATAGTGCCAACGGTACGATCCGCTACAACACTCCTTCCCGCTATCAGGGAACGATGTTCGACGATATTTCTTTTACATTCAAAGATGGAAAAATTGTTTCCGCATCTTCAAACGAAACGGAAAAACTCAACGAAGTACTCGATGCGGACGATGGCGCGCGGTATCTCGGGGAATGGGCCATCGGTTGCAACAATCGCGTCCGCCATCCGATGCTCGACACCCTGTTCGACGAAAAGATCGGTGGCTCGTTTCACCTTACGCCAGGGCAGGCTTACGAGGATGCCGACAACGGCAACCGCAGTGTCGTTCATTGGGATCTGGTTTTGATCCAACGAAACGACTATGGCGGCGGAGAGATGTACTTCGACGGTGACTTGATCCGCAAAGACGGATACTTTGTCCCGGACGATCTACAGGGTCTCAATGCGGGGCTCGACTGAAACGGCGCATCCTTACTTGTCGATTTGCGGTTCCTTGCCTTCATACGCACGATAAAAGTCGTAAATTTTTTCCTTCAGTACTTCCGCGGGTGCCGCTTCGGCGCTCTGTTTGCACTTCATTGCGGCCACCATCACCGCGTGTGCCGCGGCTAATTTTTTCGCATAGCCTTCTTTGTCGGCCTTGATCCGCTGAGTCATAAAATACTGGCTGATCGTATGCTGAATATTGGTTGCGTGCGCTTCCTTGGTGTTGATCCAGCGCACGGTCTGATTGACCGATTGAGGATCGGAACTTCCTGCCATCTCGCGAATTTTGCCGATTCCTTTGGCAATCGTCTCTTGATCTTCGAGCATATCTTCAAATCGCCTTTGATCATCGTAAATTCCACAGGGAACTTCGCAGTGAGCCAACAGAGAGGAGGAAAAGACGACGAGTAGCATCGGTACGGCACAAAGAACAGAAAAAGTTTTCACGGCTAAACTCCTTGGAAGCGCAAAAGGTTCATGACTCTGCAAAATTGTGCAGGATCATCTCGGCTTTGCAAAGGGTACCAATCGGCGAATCTCGTCATCGCTAGCCGGAAACTACCAAAAACGGGGGGCGGATACCGCATCGGGTTGAAGAAAGAGAGGCAGAAATTTATCACACGAACGTTTTATAAAGTTTTCACACAAAACAGCGTGACTTTCTCGGGGACTTCAATGTCGGCACCGGCAAAGCCTTTCCGGGTATAGAGCCTGCGTGCGTCGTGGTTGGCTCCTTTCACCTCGAGCGTGATGCGACAGCAATTGGCCGCGCGGGCTCGGGATTCCACATCACCTAAGAGCGCCGAGCCCACGCCGCGTCCACGGTACGTAGAGCCTACGGCCAAATCGTGAATATTGATGGCAGGCCGCGCCCCAAAAGTAGAAAATCCCCAAAAGCAGACTGCGATTCCCGCAAAAGTATCTCCGACCTTGGCAAGCAACACGAGCCGCATGGAGGCATTTTGTAATTGATCGACCAATCGCGAGAGTACATCCTGAGCCAACCCTTTCCCTCCCTCGAGCGGGTCGTGCGCGTACTCGTCGAGCAGTTTCTCAACGGCTGCCGCGTGCTTTACATCAAGTAAATCGGCTTCAATGATCTGTACTTGCATGGTGCCTCCCTTTTTCACATGTCGGTGACATTGTAGCAAAAGTGCTTTTCGGGGGGTCTGTTTTATCTTGCCTTTGCCAACCTGAATGCTTCTCCAGAACTTGAACCTACCCGCTTGTTGGCGATACAATGTGGGGTGTTGTTTTCCTATCTACCAGCGAGACTTTTGCAATGACGCGACCGAACGGACCCACCAAAAAACCGACGACAACAGAGTCAACCACAGACGATCTCTCGCGGCGATCTTTCCTCAGACAGGGCTCCGCTCTCTCCGCCGCCGCGTCGTTGGGGATCGCAGCGAGCAGCGCTCGGGGCGATTCGGTTGCTGAAACGCTCAACGTGGGGATTGTGGGAACCGGTGGTCGCGGTGGAGGTGCTGCACGGGATACCCTTTCGATCAATCCGAATGTGCGGCTTATCGCCATGGCGGATCTTTATCCCGAGAAGTGCCACTCGATGCGAAAAAAACTTACGCGGCGCTACAGCGATCGGATGGCCGTGACGGATGAGAACATTTTTGGCGGTCTCGACGGTTACCGCCACGTGATTGAACATCCGAATGTCGACATTGTGCTCCTGACGACTCCTCCCGGTTTCCGTCCATCCTATCTCAAAGAGGCAGTCGATGCGGGCAAGCATGTGTTTGCGGAGAAACCAACCTGCGTCGATCCGGCGGGATACCGCGTTTGCCTTGAAGCCGATCGCAAAGCGAGAGCGCAGGGGACGGCCATTGTGACGGGAACACAATATCGGCGGCAAAAGAACTACATGGAAGTGATGCGCCGCATCCACGAAGGTGCGATAGGGGATGTGATTTCGGCTACGAGTCGCTACTGCACTTCGGGCATCTGGAACCGTCCCCGCAAACCGGGAATGAGCGACGCGGAATATCAGCTTTACAACTGGATGCACTTTATTTGGCTCTCCGGTGATCAGATTGTCGAGCAGGCGGTTCACAACATTGATGCGATGAATTGGCTCATGGGCGGTCCCCCCGATACGGCCTACGGTTCGGGCGGTCGATTCACGCGGCCGAAGGGAAGCCAAATGTGGGATAGCGTGGCGATCGATTATGCCTACCCGGGTGACCGGTTACTTTCCTTCCAGTGTCGTCAAATTCCACATACTCAGGGTGAGAATGGTAGCATCGTCTACGGCAGCGAAGGAATCGCCATTATCGGCGCAGCAAACAAAGGCGCCTCGATCACCGATCGGGCGGGTAAAGAAATTTGGTCGATGAAGGGCGATATTAATGCCGCCTACCGGCAAGAGCACAAGGATCTCGTCGATTCGATTAGCGCGGGAAAACCGATTGTCGAATTGGCCGAAACGGCGGCAAGCTCACTCACAGCGGTGATGGGGCGTTTGGCGGCCTACACCGGCGAGCAGGTCGACTGGGATTTTGTCGCTCAGCAGTCAACGCTTGATCTGTTTCCCAAAGAACTCAAGATAGATGAGTCGCTCCCGATTGCCTCCTACGCCGTCCCTGGAGTGACGAAGCTGACCTGAGCGACGCGCTTGCGTTTATGGCGATCCTGTGTCGTCGAGTACCCTGTCTTTGGGGTCCGTCGCTTTGAACGCCGAGTCTCTGTGTTCCTTTGGCCGGAACGCCATCGAGGCCTGGACTGCAAAGTGACACGTACACCCGGAACTTGCCTCGGGGATCAGCAGCAAGCCCCCGGCCGGAATCATATTAATCCAACAGCCGGGGCGAGAGACTTGGGTGACCTTGGAGTGCTTTTGCGACGCAAGATCGAACATCGCCGCATGACTGTCGCGAAAAAAGAAAGCACTATTGGATGCAGCAATAGTCCCGCAACCGCCGCGATGTCCTCTTTGCCATCCCCAATCGAAATCGCGCTCCCCCGTTTTTAAGTCGTAGGCAAACGGTTCTACGTAGAGCCGATCGCCGACAATCACCGGATGATGATCTTGCTCACCGTGATCTCCACCGGCCGCGGTTTGGTTGTCCTGTGTCGCCTGCCACTTGGTCTTGCCGCTCCCCGCGTCGAGCGCATGGATGTCGTACCACACCGTCGCTTTCTTATTGGACCCGGCCTGATTGCGTGAGCCGACGGTGATGTACGAGCCGCCGGCATAAAATCCGAAGAGATGATGTTCGATAGCCGCGTAATCGGCCTCCTGCTGCCATAACAGACTGCCGGTCTGCTGATCGAGCGCTACCACCCGTACCCCGTGATCGAGAGCCTCGTCGAGCTGCACCCGACCCGGATTTTGTTTCCGTTTTGGTCTGGCGATTTCTACAAAGTACATTCTGTCGCCACCGAGCGCGATGGTCGGATTGAGAACCAAACGATCAGCCGGCGCATACTGCCATTTTAATTTTTGGGAATCTTGATCGAACGCAAACACCGATTCACTTGTCACAATCGGTCGAAAATCCCAGTGCGTTCCCTCGAGAATCGATACGCGACTGTGCCCGCGGCGGATACCGCCGGTCGGTACACCGCTGCCGAAGAGGAGCCTCTCGCTACAGGCAACGAGCCCCCATTCCCGAGACGAAAATTTCTCGCTTTGCGGCACTTTCAACCGCTTTGCAAATTGGCCATCTCGCCGCGCGAGTAAACTGCAGGTATCGCCACTGGCAACGAAGAGACCATCCTCCGCAGCGCACATCGACCCGCAATCGCGCAGCACGCCGATTCTGCGCGATCCTGGGACTGCCGTTTCCCAGAGAACTGTGCCGTTGTAGGCATCGACCGCATAAATGGTTTCATTGCCCGGGACGTAGAGCGTGCCATCGCGACAGAGGGGCGCTGCAGTTCGGTGGTGGCGATCGATCATCCCCTGAGGCCCCGGCAGGCCAAACCACTGCGGGGCGAGTTGTCCCCGCACTAGGCGATCGTCACTGCATGCGGTGTTACCCACGTTTCCGTAGAGGTGCGTCCACTGCCCGGCCCCTTCAAGAGAGTCGCGATAGGTGGGGTGAATCTGTTTCAAATCCCAGAGGCACCCGCCGGACGGGCGGACGACGCGCCAAATCTCTTCGCGGTCAAAGTTTAGATTCGTCTTTTCCGCATCGGCCACCACGACGAGGTTGAAAAGCCAATTACCGTAAGGCAAGGTTTTTTTGTCGGCGAGGTTGTGGATGGACACCTGGCCATAAAGATTCATACGATTCAGTCTATTTCGCTCCTGCTCGATTTTTACCGCGTCCTGCATACCAAGAATCACTTGCATCTCGGTCGTAAGAGCGATCTGGATTGCCTCTTCCGCCAGATCATCGCCTAAGAGCAGACAGTAACCTTGCCTAAGGCCGGTCGTCTCAAGAATCGCGTTTACCGTGCGGGATTCGGAGAAGCTCTTTTGCCCAGCAGGTTCGCTGAACGACGACTCACCGCTCGATTCATGTTTCTGCGGAGTAAAACAATAAAGATTGCCCTCTTCGGTGCTGACAATCAGATGGTCGTCAGCAAGTATGAGGCTGCCACAGGTGCCTTCGATATTTTCTTCCCACAGCTTTTGATTTTTATCGCGAGAGAAAGCGGCCACGGTGCCCGGGCCTCCTGCAAAGACCAATGAGCCTGCTGCGATTGCCGTGCGGTCAAACGGGGCAAGGAGTTGAGGTCGCTGGATCACCGGATCTTTTGTTTTGCCATCGAGCGACTGAAGGACCGCACCACGAAGGTTCCGTCCGGTCGGCGCAAAGAGCCGGCCACCAAGACGTCGAAGATAACCTTGGGGAGAACGCGACAGATCAGTTTTTTTTAAAAGTGTACCGTCGCGCAAATCGATCGCAACGAGATAGACCCCTTGCCGGGGAAAGAGTCCTGCGGTGAACCACACCTTTCCCGCTTCAACAAAAATGCCACTGCGGACCAACTGTGGATGGACCAACCGGCCGTTTCCAGGAAAATAATCTCCCGCCGGCTTGTACCGCCAGATTTCTTCCCCGCTGTCGGCATCCAGGCAATAAACGCCGCCATCATCCGAGCCGAAGAGGACCCTGCCATCGACCACCGTCGGTGCAAGGCGGATAGGGGCTTCGGCAAAGAAACTCCAAAGCTCCTCGCCGCTCGCCAAATCGAAACAATAGAGTTGATCTTCGCTCGAGGACCCCAGGTACACTTTCCCGTCGGCAACCACCGGTTCAAAGCAGCGATCGAAGGCGACCCGCGGCTTGAGGTTTTCTTTACGATTCCAAAAGTCTTGCCGTGCCGGAGGTGGCCAGGCCGGTCGGGGGCCGGGTCGAATCTTGCGGGACCAGGCCAAGTGGAGTGGAAGGTCCGGCTCGCTACCCGCACGGCGGCTGCGGTGATTGTCGTGGCCGAATGTGGGCCAATCGCGCGAGGCGTCGTACTCGGCCAGAGCGCCAGGGTAGGAAGCATGCTCGGCGGCAAACTGCGCTTTGATCTCACTTGCCGACAGAACCCGATTCCAAACGCGGATCGCTCCGATTTGACCGGAGAAGAATGTTGGCCCCTTTTGATTTTCATTTCGTGATGGCAGCACCCCGATTTCAATTTCCGGCGAATCGAGAGGCAGTAGACTACCGCGCTGTTCAAATGCTTCGCCCGCTAAGGTGCCGTCGACGTAGATTTTTTGCTGCTGCCCATCGTAAGTTGCCGTGATCTGGTACCACTGGGCGTTTTGATAAAAGGGTCGGGCGGTGAGTTGCGTCGGTCCTTTTTTATTTTTGCAGTGGAGTGCGAAGAAAAAATGGTCTCGATCGCCCCCGAGGAGCCAGCCGATCTGGCCAGATTTCTGGCAGCAGATGAAGCCAAAAGACTGTTGGTTCGCCTCCGGTCGCACCCAGAGTTGCACCGAGAGTGCGTTCTGTGGCAGAGGTGCCGCGAGGGATGTCGTTCTCAGCGCTTCTTGGCTTGCGGAGAAACGGAGGGCATGGGGCGGTTGCGGGTCAAAACGCAGTGGGGCCGATGCTGCGCGTTGCAACTCGGAATGACTCCGTCCGATGGAAGTCGACCTCTTTTGCAAGTTCCAATCGATGATCGGACCGCTCGGTTCATTGGCGGTTGCTGCGAGTGCTCCACATGTCACCAGACAAATGAGTAGTGGCAAAGAGCGACCAATGACGACGGGCAGCGTGGGGCAGGGCATGGTGTTGTATTCTGAAGGTAGTCGGGGGGCCGATTTTTCAGCGCAAAGGTGGAAAGCTGTCGTTGTTCTGGCCAGTATATCGGCCCCCGATTTTCGGAAACATCCGTAATCCTTCGCAGATGCTCTTTTTTGTGCTGCTTTTCGCGAGAGAAATCGCTCCGCTGGTGGCTTTCTTGTGCATTACCCGACTAGAATAAATGCAATCACCTTTTCCCCGGACTCGCCCATGATCCCTCCCCAGAACAGACTGCCGATTCTCGAGTCTGCCGGCAAGACGGGTGCTGTTTTAGAGCAGCTTCCTCTCGCGGACGCCGCCGAGCCGCTCCCTATTTCCCGCGCTGAAATGGAGGCTCGCGGTTGGGATGAAGTGGACGTCGTGTTTGTGACCGGGGATGCGTATGTTGACCATCCCAGTTTCGCTGCCGCCATCTTGAGCCGCGTCTTGGAGGCAGCCGGTTTCCGCGTCGGCATTTTGCCCCAGCCCGATTGGCGGAGCTGTCAGAGTTGGAAAACGTTCGGCAGGCCGCGACTCTTTTTTGCGATCAGTGCCGGAAACATGGACTCGATGATCAACCATTATACGGCGAACCGGAAGGTACGTAACGACGATGCCTATTCGCCGGGGGGTCGGATCGGCATGCGGCCCGATCGCGCCACGCTCGCCTACTGTCAGCGGGCGAGAGAAGCCTTTAAAGGGGTGCCGGTGATTGCGGGCGGCGTAGAAGCCTCGCTGCGGCGTCTGGCACACTACGACTACTGGAGCGATAAAGTCCGCCGTTCGATTCTGCTCGATTGCAAGGCCGATCTTTTGGCGTTCGGGATGGGTGAAGAACTCATTTTGCAGATTGCTCGCCGCCTTGATGCGGGTGAGACGGTCCGCGATTTGCGCGAAATGCGGGGCGTGGCCTATGCGATGGGGGCCTCCGAGACACCTCCGGCCGATGCGCTTGTGCTGCCCAGTCACGAAGAGGTGCTCGGCGATAAGCGAGCCTTCGCCCAGGCCACCAAGATGATCCACAACGAAACAAATCCCTACAACGCGCGGCGACTCATCCAGTGGCACGACCGCCAGGCGGTGGTGGCCAATCCTCCGACGCTGCCGATCTCGGAAGGGTCGATGGATTCGGTGTACGAACTGCCCTACACCCGCAAGCCCCACCCCTCCTACAGCGAACCGATTCCCGCTTTCGAGATGATCAAAGATTCGGTCACGATCATGCGGGGCTGTTTTGGCGGCTGCACTTTTTGTTCAATCACGACCCACCAGGGACGCATTATTCAGTCGCGCTCGCGCGAATCTATCAACCGCGAAGTGCGGGCGATGACCGAGGATGAAGATTTCAAAGGTGTAATAAGCGACATCGGCGGACCAACGGCCAACATGTATCAAATGCGGTGTCTCAAGCCGGAGGTCGAGGCGGTGTGCCGTCGGCAGTCGTGCGTCCATCCGACGATCTGCAAATTATTGGGCACCGACCATGGGCCGCTGGTGCAGTTGATGCAAGATGTCCGAGAGACGCCGGGAGTGAAAAAGGCGCTGGTGGCCAGCGGAATCCGTATGGATTTGGCACGGCGATCACCCGATTACATGCGCGACTTAACACGACACCACGTCGGTGGGCACCTCAAAGTCGCGCCGGAGCATACCGATCCGCACGTGCTCGACAAGATGCGCAAACCGAGTGGCGATGATTTTGATGACTTTGCAGAAATTTTTAACGCCGAATCGAAGCGTGCCAAGAAGAAACAATATTTAATCCCCTACTACATTGCGAGTCATCCGGGAAGCGATCTCGATGCGATGATTGATCTGGCGCTCTATCTCAAGCGAACCGGATACCGGCCTGATCAGGTTCAAGACTTTATTCCCGCGCCATTCGATGTGGCGACCGCCATGTACTACACGGGAATCGATCCCTTTACCGGCAAGGAGGTGCATGTGGCGCGTCACCTGCGTGATCGCAAACTGCAGCGTGCGCTAATGCAATTTTTTAAGCCGGAGAATTATTTTCTGGTCCGCCGTGCCCTTGAGAAGGCGGGTCGCCAGGATCTCATCGGCAGCGGTTGCGATTGTTTGATTGCTGATCGACCACCGCGTGAAGCGATTCTTGCGCGGCGGCGTGCTGCGGTGGGCGAATCGGGCGGCTACGTGCACCAGATGGATAGCAGCGGATCGGCGGTGAAGCGGCAGTCCCGCAATCGGCCCGGCACAGGTTACCGTCCGGGACGGCAGAGTTCCAAAGAGGGTTCGGCAGCACCGGAAAAGCCTGCGAAAGGAAACACGGCTAAGTCGCCGAAGTCAAAGAAAAAGCGTGCTCGGCGGAACCGCCCCCGCTAACACCCTAATTGACTAATTTCCCGTCAAAACCGGCTTGTTTCAAAGCGTCGATCAACGTCTGACTATCAAAATCGCTTTCGTCACCTTTGATTTGAACGGTTGCTTCTTTCTTTTTAAAGTCGACCTGGACAGTTTCGACGCCCGGAGTCTTTTGAAGTGCGGCCTCGACCCGAGGCTTACAGCCGAAGGGTCACGACATGCCGGAAACGACCAGGGTCAAAGACGGTAGCGATGCATTTTGGGTGGCTTTCGGACTCTCGGTAGAGGCCGACTGCTGGCATCCTGTGAGCCCGACGATTGCGATGACGCAACTAATAAAGAGGGGTTCTCGTCGCATGGAATGCACTCCGAGGAATTGATGTTTGGGTGACCTCTTCGTTATAGCAACCAACTCCATGCGCCGCCATCTCTTTTTACCTTTGAGGCTCTTTTTCCCATTCGCTTCGCTGCATCTTCCCTCGATTGCTAGCATGCCGCACTTTTCCAGCCCTCCAGATCGGCCACTGAGTCGTCGCTACGCGATCCGAGTGGAATCACCGTCTTCAAGTTCATCTCGGGTGCGGTGAGGTCGGCCAGCGAATCAATCACGAGATCAGGACGATAGGCATACTTCCCGAGGTCTTCACTTCGCGTGGACCCCGAGAGGACGAGGATGGTTCGGTATCCCATGGCGACTCCACCCAGAATATCGGTTTCCATCGTATCGCCGATCATGATCGTTTCCGAGGCAGGCACACCCAGGTCATGGCGCGCTTGACGCAGCATGATGGGACTCGGTTTTCCCATGTTCATAGCCCGCCTTCCGGTTGCCGTTTCCAAGTAGGCGACCGTTGCACCGCAACCGGCCCGTGTGCCTCCCTGGGTCGGGCAATTTGGATCGAGGTTCGTCGCAATCAGTTTCGCACCATCTAAAATCAACTGGACTGCGTGGTCGAGCATTGCGTGTGTAACGGTTCGACCTTCCCCCACCACCACATAGTCTGGATCATGATCGATCACTGCATACCCATTGGTGTGCAGGGCTGCGAGCAGGCCACCTTCTCCAATCACAAAGGCAGTTCCCTGAGGGTGCTGCCTGGCAAGAAAGCGGGCG
Source organism: Pirellulales bacterium (assembly GCA_029245145.1). Taxonomy (GTDB): domain Bacteria; phylum Planctomycetota; class Planctomycetia; order Pirellulales; family UBA7805; genus UBA7805. The sequence continues at coordinate 21,646 of JAQWPY010000020.1, forward strand.
GTCGCCATGGCGCAGGTAAACACCTGATGATCTTCGACTTCAATTCCCATGCGATTGAGTTTCGTAACCACATCGCGTCTCGTTCGCTGACTATTGTTGGTCAGGAACATATAGGGAATTTCCTCATGTGCCAGACGATGGATAAATGCCTCAGCACCAGGGATGAGTTCTCCACCTCGATAAATAACGCCATCCATATCGATCAAGTAACCGCGACCCATTGTGATTCTTCACGTTGATAGTGGAACTGGAAAACCGAAGGAGATGAGCAAAAAGCGTACCTATTTGCATTTGCCACACAAAAGCTGCAAATCGGTAGGCACGCCTCGGGCTCGGATCGATTTTGCCTACGGAGCGGGCAACGCGTGTTCAAAAGGCAGCAGCGCAAAGAGCTATTCACTCGTAGCTCACCGATAAGCCAAGCTTACAAAGAGAATTGAAGAACGTGTAAAGCAGAAATGTTTTTTCGAAAAATGCTCGGTTCCCAGATGAACCTATTCATTTAATTAATTCGACTACACGTCTTTCACTAAAATACTTAAGTGCCGGAATCAGGCGCAAAATCGACCGATCGATTTTGTTTAAGACTTTCGCGTGCGAGTTTTTTGGAAAAGGTATTCTTCTGATCGCTTCGGTTGTGGGCAGGCTGAAACCACGACTCGAATACGAGGAAAACTCTCGCCCGTACTCAATGAGTTCTTTATCTGTCAAAGGTCGCTCAAAAGGAGAAATGTCGTGTAAGCGATAGGGAACCATTTTACGTAATAATTTGATCAGGGAAGAATTTCTTACCGGTTCCTGAAAAATAGCACGACCATTTTCTTTCAGTACCCTCCAAATCTCTTCTGCAGATATTTTAAGATCGAGATGATGGAGAATGTTGACACCGAAAACAATGTCAATCGACTTGTCAGGTAAAGGGATATCGTGTGCAGATCCTACGATGAATTTCACATCGCCCTCGACATGGTTCACTTCAAGACGTTGGCGAGCGACTTGAATTAACTCAGGAGAAATATCGATCGCTATGACTTTGGCCCCTCGAAGCGCAAGGAGAAGCGTGTTGACTCCATCGCCACAACCGTACTCGAGAACGACCTTCCCGCGGGCATCCCCGAGTAGGGCAAAGCAGTATTCCAACGAGTGCCACGTATCGAGCGGGGGATTCATATAACGCTGAATGCGGCTATCCGGCGTTTTGAGTGTTTCAGCATCGACGCGGCCCGCTGCACCTGCACTTCGTGCTACTTCCGCATTCTCCCATGATCGAATATTTTCTGAGTCCATGCCGAATTGACTAGTTTTGCGGAGACCCGTCGCGGAAAATTGGCGACCAGATTGCGGAAAGGGTGACTGAGGGGACTCGAACCCCCGACTTCCGGAACCACAATCCGGTGCTCTAACCAACTGAGCTACAGCCACCATAGCTTGAGGTAAATTCAAGTACGCATGCATGATAATTGGCCTTGGGCGACCGGTCAACGCGTTGCGCGTTACCCAAACTTACGATCTGGTGTACTCCAGGGTGTGGGCAAATCGCGATTGGTAAAAGCCTGAGTGCATCCAATCGGCATCGTCGCCTTCGATCTGCGTTCCTCCCCCTCCTATCGCAGCGCTATTCTCGCGATTGCAGATGAGCCGATTGAAGTCGTCTACCCCAGTTCTTTCGCACGCGATATAATCCCCATAGACGGGTTTCCGGGTTTTGAGGGCCCGCCCGTCGCTCCTTCCTTGCCGCGCTATTCTATCTCTGCGAATGGTTCCACGCGACTTTCATCCGCTGTCGGCCGCCGAGCCACCCTTTTTTGTTGGTATCGATTTAGGAGGTACTAATATAAAAAGTGGCGTGGTCGATAATGCCGGACACATTCTCGGTTACGCACACCTCAAGAGCGAGGTTGAACGCGGGCCTGAGAAGGGAGCGGGACGCATGGCGGAGGCAGCCTCCCAGGCGGCTGCCAAGGCGGGGATCGATTTAAGCGATGTCACCCACGCAGGCCTGGTGACTCCCGGCACCATGGATACGGCAGCGGGTATGCTTTTGGAACCACCGAATCTTCCCGGCTGGTCGAACTTTCCCATTCGCGACCGCGTTTCAGAGCATACGGGATTGCCAGTGGCGTATGCGAACGACGCCAATGCTGCCGCATATGGTGAATTTTGGATTGGTAGCGGTTCGGTCTATTCGAGTATGGTGATGCTCACGCTAGGAACTGGTGTGGGTGGTGGGATTATTACCGAAGGCCAGCTACTCGACGGAGCAAACAGCCACGGCGGAGAAATTGGGCATATGATCATTGATTCCAGCGCAGACGCTCGTGTTTGTGCGTGCGGTGGGCAGGGGCACTTGGAGGCTTACTGCAGTGCGACTGGTCTGACTGCGAGAGCGATCGAGGCGATCAATTCACTACCCGAGAGCGAACAAAAGCCGCTCGGTCCGAGAGAGGCGTTGACTCCCCTGGTCCTGCATCAAGCCGCCGAGTCAGGAAATGCTTTTGCCGAGCGGATGATTTTGGAGACCGCCCGGTATTTGGGAGTGGGAATTACAACACTCCTCCATATTTTGGACCCCGCCGCAATCGTACTCGGAGGGGCAATGAATTTCGGTGGTGCGACGAACCCGATCGGGCAAAAATTTCTCTCAACCGTTTCCGATGAAATTAGATCGCGGGCGCTGCCGATTCCCGCCGAACATGCTGCACTGCACTTTGCAACGCTTGGTGGCGATGCAGGTTTTGTGGGGGCAGCGGGGATTGCCCGGCTTCATTATCAAAATAAAGAGTAAATAGATAGATCTTCACCGAACGTTATCTGAAGGTTGCGTGTGATATTTAATACACGGCAACCCACATGCCATGCTAGACTGTAAACACATTCGCAACTTTTCCATCGTTGCTCATATCGATCATGGAAAAAGCACCCTCGCCGATCGTCTGTTGCAGGCGACCGGCACGGTCGAGTTGCGCCAGCTTAATGAGCAAATGCTCGACGATATGGAACTTGAGCGGGCACGGGGAATCACAATCAAAGCCCGAGCGGTCACAATGCAGTATGCCCATCAAGGGCAGCAGTATGAATTAAATCTCATCGATACCCCGGGGCATGTTGATTTCCATTATGAGGTTTCTCGTTCGTTGACATGCTGTGAAGGAGCTCTGCTTTTGGTCGATGCGTTTCAGGGCGTGGAAGCGCAGACGGTGGCCAACGCCTACGCAGCGATGGAACACAATCTGGAGGTGCTTCCCGTACTTAATAAGATTGATGTGACGCATGCAAGGCCAGATGAAGTCGCGGAAGAGTTGGAACAAAGCCTCGGTTTCGATGCGGTCGATACGCTGCGGTGCAGTGCCAAAACGGGAGTGGGGGTCGAGGAGTTGCTGGCACAAATCGTCGAGCGTATCCCGCCACCGGTGGGCAATCCGGGTGGGCCACTGCAAGCGATGGTTTTTGATTCACACTACGATGAATTCCGGGGGGCGATCACCTATATCCGCGTGATCAACGGCACGGTACGCAAAGGGGAAAAAATTTGTTTTCTCCGGTCAGGGACGGAACATGAGGTTCTCGAACTCGGCCACTTTGTCCCGCAACGGAAGGCCGCGAAAACACTCCAAGCCGGTCAGGTGGGCTATCTGATTTGCAATATCAAGCAATTGGGGAATGTCCATATCGGTGATACGGTTTCCGCCTGTAAAGATACCGGGGTTCAGCCGTTGCCCGGCTATCAAGAGCCGAAGCGGATGGTGTATTGCGGTCTCTACCCCTCAGACGGCGAAAATTTTGAGCAGTTGCGAGAGGCGCTCAAAAAACTGGCGATCAATGACCCCAGTTTTGAATTCGAGCCCGAGACGAGCGATGCGCTGGGCTTTGGTTTCCGCTGCGGATTTCTGGGCCTGCTCCACATGGAGATTATCCAGCAGCGGCTCGAGCAAGAGTCGGACCTCGATCTGGTGCAGACCGCCCCGAATGTAACCTATGAGATTGATACGGTTAGTGGTGAAACGCTACAGATTCACACCCCCCAAGATGTGCCAGAAGCAGGGGAGATTGAGGAGTTCCGCCAACCGATTGTGCGTGTGAGCCTGCTTTTGCCAACCGAATACATTGGCCCGGCCATGAAGCTTTGCGAAGATCGCCGAGGCAAATATGTGCGGACCGAGTATCTCTCCCCGACGCGGGCGATTCTCATCTACGACATGGCGCTGGCCGAGGTGATTTACGACATGCACGATCGGCTCAAAAGCGCCACCAAAGGGTTTGGGACGATGGACTACGAGGTTCTCGGATATTTTCCCGCCGATCTGGTACGGCTCGATATCCTTGTGGGGAGCAAGCGTGTCGATGCCTTGAGTATTATTTGTGATCGACGCGATGCGGATTCCCGGGGAAGGGCGGTCGTCAAAAAATTGCGTAAGGAAATCGACCGGCACATGTTTGAAGTTGCCTTACAGGCGGCGATCGGTACACGGATCATCGCTCGCGAGACGATCTCGGCGCTACGAAAAAATGTAACGGCGAAATGTTATGGAGGTGATATCTCCCGGAAGCGCAAGCTGTGGGCCAAACAGAAGGAGGGCAAAAAGCGGATGAAATCGATCGGCAGCGTCGACATCCCTCAAAAAGCCTTTCTCGCAGTACTCGACACGGGAGAGGCGGAAGGGAAGAAGTAGGACGATGTTCACTCGCCGAGAATCTTTACCAGGACCCGCTTCTGCCGCCCGCCATCAAATTCATAGTAGAAAATGTGTTCCCACGGTCCTAAGTGGAGTTTGCCCTCGGTGATGGCAACCACCACCTCGCGGCCCATAATTTGCCGCTTGTGATGGGCATCGGCGTTGTCTTCTCCGGTGCGGTTGTGCAGATACCCGCCTCGATCGGGGTCCGTTCCGGGGTCGAATGGTACCAGCTCCTCGAGCCAGCGTTCGTAATCGGCATGGAGCCCCGGTTCGTTGTCGTTGATAAAAACCGAGGCGGTAATGTGCATGGCATTTACAAGCACAAGACCCTCTTGCACACCACTTTTTTTCACCAGGCCCTCCACTTCCTTATGAAGTGAAACAATCGCCCGGCGAGAGGGTATTTCCATCCAAAGCTCTTCGGTGAGACATTTCATGGCCAGTAGCTTTCTAGGTTGTCGCGGTCGTGCACGTTTGTAATTTCGGGTTTTCCGCATCCCGGTAATCGGTGTATTGCATGCTGATTGAGATGGCATGGTCTCCCGCATTGAAATTAATCCGTTCGTTGTCGCCCAGCGCGGGATCGCAGATTGTGGCAATGTCAAAAAGGCTTCCAAACGGGGGAATCGATCCGGGCCGCAGCCCGGTTAACTCCCAGACCTCCTCAGCGCTGGCGAAACGAAGTTTCCGATAACCCAATTCCCGCCGTACTTCCTTGCTCGCGAGCTTCCGATCGGCTGGCATCACGAACATAACCATCTCCTGATCGCACTTGCAAATCAGTGCTTTCGCGCCGCTGGCCAGCGGCACGCCCCGCACGGCCGCCGCTTCGGCGCTGGTGGTGACCGGTGCGTGCCGGAGCGTTTCGTAGGAGATGTTTTTCGACGAGAGTAAAGATTCAATTTTTTCAAACACAGTACTCATGCAAGGATTTACTTTTCGGAATGTTGTGCGGGAATGCTTTAGGCCGGTCCGATTATGGTGCGGATTTTGAAAAATGGAAGCGGTGGGGAACGTGTGGGCAATACCTACCATGGCTTTTGGTGAGCCTGCTAGCACGGATAGCCGTCTCGCGGGGGCACCCGGCTAATCTCATCTTGCCCTCGCCCCGTAGGACGACTACTCTCCGCACCGCCGGTCGATTGCTAGCAAGTGCGAGAGATCTATGCTGCGTTCCCTTTATAGACTTTGTTGGATATTACAGGATGCGAGTACGCCTGCGGGTCGTCGCTTCGCGCTGACAATCCAGTTATTTATCCTCTGCTCTCTTGGCTCTTTTGCCGTTTCGACCCTGCCTAATCTTTCTCCCGGCATACGATCATTTCTTTGGTGGGAGGAACTGGTGGTCGTCGTGATGTTCACCTTCGAATATGCGGTGCGGTTGATCGCAGCCCCCAAAAAGAGAAGTTACATCTTCAGTTTTTTTGGTCTGATTGACTTGATGTCGATTTTACCTTTTTATATTCGCATGGGCATCGATCTGCGTGCACTGCGGGCGGTGCGCGTTGTGCGGATCTTCCAAATCCTCAAATTAGTGCGTTACAGTAAGGCGATCCAGCGGTTCCACCGCGCGTTTTTACTCTCCAAAGAAGAAATCGCCCTCTTCTTTTCGATCACCGGTATCATGCTGTTCGTATCGGCGGTGGGTATTTACTATTTTGAACGGGATGCCCAACCCGACAAATTTGCCTCGATTTTTCACAGTCTTTGGTGGGCAGTGATTACCTTGACCACGGTCGGCTACGGGGATATCTACCCCGTCACACTCGGAGGCCGCTTCTTTACGGTGGCTGTCTTGATGGTCGGTATCGGCATCGTCGCCGTCCCCGCGGCCATCGTAACCTCCGCACTCAGTCAGGCGCGACATCTGGAAGGGGAAGAGGCGGCCGCTGAGAGGACGATACCGGAGGAGAGCGACGAGCCACCCAATCTTCTTAATCTCACTGCGCAGCCTGTCGCGCATCGGGAAGCGGCATGAATTTGGAACAGCTGCGTTTGCTCGTTGAAAAACTCCAACGTCTTCAGCACCGACTTGTGCTGGCAGAGAGTTGCACCGGGGGGCTGGTGGCGTCGCGTCTCACTTCAATCGCCGGTGCTTCGGAGATTTTTTGCGGTTCAATGGTGACCTACCGCGAAGCGACGAAGCGAGAGTGGCTGGCGATTTCATCAGCCGATCTGCAAGCATTTACTGCCGTGAGCCGGGAGGTGACTCAGGAAATGGGACGGGCAGTTCTAACCGCAACCCCCGAAGCATCCACTGCGGTAGCAGTGACCGGGCACCTCGGTCCGAATGCACCTGAGGGGTTCGATGGCACTATTTTTGTCGCGATCATCCGTCGCGAGATTGCCACTAATGGCGATCCGCTGTTGATCGAGCGAAAATTTTCGCTCGCGGGCACAGATCGAAAAACGCGGCAGGCCGAGGCGGCAGACTTCGTTCTCGGGTTGATTGACGACGTTTCAGAATCGCCGCCATTCTAGGTTGCCGCTTGGCGGAAAGTGCACTTATCTGTGTTCTCACAGAGAGGGCAATCGGGAGTTTCACCTCGCCCGTGTCCCAGGCATTCGGCAATCCGCTCGGCAATCACTTCAGCCATCAAGGGATGGGTGCCCAGTGGGGCGGTGACCAGATACGAGGTCTGAGGATGCTGCGCGGCGGCAGTTGCAGCCAACTGTGGGATATCGGCATCCCAATGCCGACCTGGAAGGAGAAAGAAGGGGTGGATGACAATCTCGACCGCGCCCTGGCGGACGCACTTGCCGTAGGCGGTCGCAATCGACGGTTCGGCCAACTCCATGTGTGCCGGTTCGACAATCGCGTAGGGCGATGAATCTCGAAAGGAATTCACGATCTGCAAGAGTGTTTGATTACTTTCTTCACGTCGCGAACCATGGTCGACGATAATTATACCCAACGTTTTGATCGCATCGTTTTCTACCACGTCACTCATCGTCCAGGAGAAAAAAGGATTTTTAAATTAAGGCTTCTCGTCGTAACGATTGGCTTGCTCTTCGTGTACTCGCGGGTCAATGTCGAATGCGAGTCCGCGGGTCGAACCATCGCAGAAAACCGCATTCCAGACTTCGTGCGGGCCACCGAAGTGACGATTCAGTCCATCGCCGTTATCGACTGAATCCCGGAGTGGTAGCAGATCGCGACTGGCGAACCGATTGATATCAATACAATATCCGGTGTACATGCTTTCGTTATCGCCTTTATCCGATCCATTTTCATAATCACCCTGAAAGAGATATTTTTCGGCAACGAGTAGGGTATTGCTGTTTCCATCGACCAGCGCACGCGGTCGCACGCGGCTCCTTTGATAACTGACTCCGTTAAATTGACTCATATCCTGCCACGCAAACGTTGCTGCCTCTTCGATCGAATTGGGGCCCGGCGGAGGATTTTCATCCATCACACTTCCCGCATTGATTGCGTAACAAGCGCGGGCAACCTCCGTGACCGGACCCGAATTGACGGGTTGGTACAGGTGAGGCGATGGGCCCGTGATGGGCCATGCACGTGAACCGCGCCGCGAGGGACACGTAAAAGTTGCGATGGGAATTTGATTCCGCTCAGCGATGGCAGTCAGACGTTCCTCTTCGGAAAGACCGCGTCCCATGCTGTGAATTGCTTCCTGGCCGATAAAGGGCAAAATATTGAAGATCCAACCGCCAGGCTGTTCCTCGCCACTTCCCCGCCCGGGGTCACCCACCCACTGATAACCCCAGCCACCGGAAGGGTATGAGTAAAATTTTTCCACGTGAGTTTGCGTCGCCAGTCCGATCTGTCGTAGATGATTGGTACAGGTCGTCCTCTGCGCTGCCTCACGAACCGAACCGAGTGCAGGGAGCAGCAGCGCAATGAGAATGCCTACAATGGCGATCACGACCAGTAATTCGACGAGGGTAAAACCGCGCTGTCGAGATATGTGTGATCGCACGCTTCTGTACGCTTTCACTCGGTGTAACGAGATTAGATTCATACGATTATCGTAATCCATCCGCTGAATTCTTGTAGTCTTACAGGGAAAAAATCGTGTTCTTTGTGCCGGACTCCCAATTTTCCTTCCTTTATAAATTGCTATAATTCCGCGAATTGATCGATAATTTCTTCTGCGGAAAAAAGAGCGATGCGGGCGAAGCATGTTTTTCGATATTTGTTGCTGCCTCTCGGCATTGTTTTTCTGTTGTGCTTAGGAGTTTGCCTTATGCCACCACCTCAACCGAGCCGTCTGGGATTGATCGATGGAAAACTCAATGCTTGTCCCGAGTCCCCCAACTGCGTCTCGAGTGAATCGCTTGATGAGCAGCACCAAGTTACTCCGCTCCCGTTTTCGGGGTCTGCCGACGATGCATTGCAGCGAGTGATTGAGGTGGTAGGTGCGATGCCGCGAACGCAGTTGATTACTCAGAAAAACAACTATCTTCATTTCGAATGTCGCAGCCGCCTTCTCCGATTCGTAGATGATCTCGAGTTTTACGTCGATCCAGAGCGGCATGTTATTCAGGTCCGCTCGGCTTCTCGTGTGGGTTACTCCGATTTGGGGGTGAATCGTAAGCGTGTCGAAAAGGTGCGTGAGGCGCTTCTGGCCAAGGGGCTTTAGAGCCCCTGCCCGCTGCTCTCCGAATCCACCTAACGCATTAATGGATTGCCATGTGTTGGTGCGTATCTGAAGCGGGCAAGTCTGGTCACCGCCCCTTTCCTCTTTTACCCATTCAACGAGAATGAGCCGGTAAAGTCAGCGCCTATCGCCAAAGGGTATACAAACTTCCAATCCTACGTGTCTTGTGGATTTTTATACCTGGCGGTTTCGTTTGCCCGGATGAGGAAAGGAACAGAGATGAATCGGCAGCAGAGATGGATCGCATTGTGTCTGCTTGGGGCCAGTGTCACGAGTGTGCTCCGCGTCAGTGCTCAGGAGACAACGTCCTTTTCCAAGCAAATCGCGGCGAAAGTGGACTCTGATGCCAAGCCACTCAAGCCCCTTCCGGTCAGTTTCGACTACGATCCGGCCATCCGCGAGGAGCGACTCTTCGATGGCTCGCTGCGGGTCGGGCTCTGTCTGGGATTGGATGATGCAGAAGCACTCAAGGGCCCGCTGGTGGCTGAAGTGAAGCTGATCGACTTGAGTCACTCGCATCGCTCCCATACCCGTTTCGTTCCCATCAAGGTTGACCGGGATGTCTTTCGAGGGGACCTCGCCTCTCCCGCATCCGCGCCGCCTCCGACGGCAGGAGAAGATTGGGACGGATATCAATTTCAAATTGTCCGCTATGCGCATTTTGATTTACAGAACCTCGGTGAGGAGGCGCCCCTGCTCAATCCGGCCCGTGTGTACCGCCTGTTTGTGAGTTTGCACCGCAAGGCACCTCACCAGGGCCCCGCAACGCTTCTCGGACAGGTGCCTTATCCCTACTACACGGCGACGTCGGGTTCGACGCGACTGGATCGCGCGAGGCAGAGAATTGTGATGCGTACATTCAAGGAATTTTATTACCGGCTCAATGGCTGGCGAACGGGTGAAAAATATCCGATGGACTGCTACGCCTATTACATGTGGGCCACCGGGTTTTGTACGGTCGGGAGCCAGAACGGGCGCACCCAATTACATAACCTGTTCGACAAAGAGAACCCCTACAACTTGGGAAGCCACATTCCTGATCTCAGTGGCGAAGGACCGATCCACGGAGACTATGTCCGCATGCCCGGCCACAGTTTTATGCTTCTCAGTTACGATGCGGAGCAGGGCCAGGTCTGGACGATGGAGGGGAACTTTAACAGCACCGTCGAAGTTGTCGTCAGGACAGTACGCCCGAGTTGGCAAGTGGGACACCTGCGCGACCTCCACATTGTGCCGAATCTATTTCGCGTCTTTCCGGATCGGCCGCGACTCTTTCCCGGCTGGGGCGGCTGAGATATCTCGTACTGACCGGATCTGATAGCGTGAGTGTCGTCCCGTTCCTGCGACATCGAATTCTCAAAGTCGCCAGCAAGCAATAGTCATTTTATTGCCACCCCATGGTACATGTATCCGTGCGTCTTGGGCATCTTCTCCATGTAGAAGTTCTTGATCGAGACTGCACTGAATGCCCGCGACTCAATTAATCCACGAATATCCACATCGAGGCGGCAACCACCCACCAAATGTTTTTGCAATCCATTGAACCGACGCTGCCACTTATAGATGTTGAGATCCGGGCTCCGGCCATGCTCCAAGAAGAAAAATCGACCACCGGGCCGCAACACTCGGAGCAATTCACTCATTGCTTGCTGAACCTGAGGAATACTGCAAAGGGTGACCGTGCTGACGACGCAATCGAATGTTTCCCCGTTAAAGGGAAGTGCTTCGCCACCAAGAATCCGCTGATCGACTTCGATGCCGGTCGCAGCGATCCGCTTCCGGAGAAGTTTGTTCATCCCCTCGCTCGGTTCGACCGTCGTGATTTTTTGAACATCCGCAGGGTAGCACGGCAGATTGAGACCGGTCCCGACGCCGATCTCCAGAATATCGCCCTCCACCGCCGCCAGTTGTTCGGTGCGGTGCTTTGCCCAGTGCGGCGCATCAATCAGCCAGTCATAGACCCGGGGAAAAATCGCCTCGGCGTAGAATCCCATGGCATCATCCTGCCGCTACAGACCATCTTTTTCCACCTCCTCTACCGCGTGCAATAAATCAATAGAGTCCATAGCGCACACTGCAAGTGGAGGCGGCGGGAATCGAACCCGCGTCCCGCGACATTTTCATGAAAGCTTCTACGCACATAGTCGATTGTTTAATTCTCGCTCGCGTGGACTCCAACCGACAGGATGCCACCCGCGCTCGCCAGAAACTAATTAAACCTGAAGCGTGTCCGGCAATGACTTCAGGCGATTCGGAATTGGTGACCAGCTTTCAGGCCTCTCCGATGAAAGCCATCAGCCGGGGACGCCTATATTTAGGCGGCCAGTGCGAAGTTAC
>JAQWPY010000024.1 GCA_029245145.1 Pirellulales bacterium
CGGGTTGCGAACAGGGCATCGAGCGACTTTTCCGTCAGCGCATTGGCGGAAAAGTAAACAACTTGCGATTCGCCGGGGGCGAGTTGTGGGAAGGTGATCGGATCGGTCGAACTGGCGTCGACATGTGTTTCACTGGAAAGCGTGGGCGTGACGACGACATCCTCCGCCGTGCCATCTCCCGTATTGGAAACGGTGACTTGATATTCCACACATTCACCATGCCCGATTTCAATCGGTGCCGAGCAGCGAAGATGAAGTTTTGCCTGTCGGACCTGAATTTCTGTGGCGTTCTGGGTCGCAAAACTGGTGCGTGCCTGCAATTGAATCGGCCCGGTCTTTTCCGGCCTTAGATCCATGCGGATTTCGCGACGCTGACGCGGGGCAATTTTTCCCAGATTGAATCGAGCGACACCATTTTCAATCGTGCCGGGTTGCGGTGAGGCGCTCAGGAGACGTGCGTCGTTCGGCAGTGCCACTTGGACGACGACGATTTCGGCCGCTTGTTGGCCAATATTTTCAACCTGAAGTTGATAGGTGGCAACGCGACCGAGATGAATTTCGGGAGGCGAAATAGTTCTCACTGAGAGTACGGGCGCGATGTGGTCACCGGGTGGTGGCGGGGGCATTTCTCCCCAAACGGTACTCGTCGCGAGTACGAGAACAATGGAACCCAGCAGAGATCGCCATCGGGCTTTCAAATACATCATGGCTGCTACCTTCGACTAAGTTTCTGACTTGCCGCCTCAATCATCTCTACGAGATGATGCAAAAGAACTCCGGCTCAGGAGTCCGGCCGGCAGAGGGCTTGAGAGTACGACACAGATCAGGAGTGATCCGTTAGGGCTGTCCGCGCATTCGTTGCGGATCCCCCGAGCCCCAAGCGTCGCTGCCAAATATGCTTTAACGGTTGTATCGGCTTTAATGCTTGTACTGCTTGATAGGAAATGCCGGGTTAGTGAACCAATCAGTGCGACTAGCAATGCTGGCATCCGGCCGTGTGCGCGCCAGTTGCGGGCAAATCGCCTCTCGAAGGTGCTTCGAGAGCGAAGACCGAGCGGCCATTTTTCTTGGCCGGAGAGTGAAAACCGCAAGATCCGCAAAGGGGCCAAAGGCCCCGATGCGGTAGATCCGGGGCGTTAAAAGTGGGCCGGAGGGCGTTGGTGATCTGCTAGCAGGTTCGTTCTAATAGGGTGTTTGAAACCCTGGAAACGAACCCGATGCGATACCGCAGCCTCGCAGAATGCCTCGCAGACCTTGAGCAGACACAGCAATTGGTGCGCATCGATCAGCCGGTGGATCCCTTTCTAGAAGCGGCCGCCATCCACCGCCGCGTCCATCAGGCGCGGGGGCCTGCCATCTTTTTTGCCCGTGTCAAAGGGTCGCCGTTTCCGATGGTCAGCAATCTTTTCGGGACGCTCGAAAGGGCCCGCTATCTTTTTCGCGATACTTTGGAGGGCGTCCGGCGGTTGATCGAATTGAAGATGGACCCGGCTCATTTTTTCCGCCATCCGGTGCGCTATCGGACGGCTCCGCAGACCGCGTGGCGCACGCTGCTGAAAAAGGTCCATTCGGGCCCCATCCTCGCAGGGACGACGACGATCGATCAATTGCCGCAGTTGGTTTCGTGGCCGGAAGATGGGGGCGCTTTCGTGACCCTCCCGCAAGTTTATACCGAAGATGTGTGGCAGCCGGGCATCGCCCACTCCAATCTGGGAATGTATCGCATCCAGTTATCGGGTGGAAAGTATGTGAAAAATGAAGAAATCGGGATGCACTATCAATTGCATCGAGGCATCGGGGTGCATCACTCGGCTGCCATCGAGGCGGGTGTGCCCCTGCGAGTGAATATTTTTGTCGGGGGCCCTCCGGCGATGAATCTTGCGGCGGTGATGCCCCTCCCGGAAGGCTTGTCCGAGTTGAGGTTTGCCGGAGCGCTCGGCGGTCGTCGGACTCGGATGATTTGCCGCCGCGGAGAGTTACCGCTGTGTGCAGACTCAGATTTTTGCATCACCGGTCATGTGATTCCAGACAAAATGCTCCCCGAGGGGCCTTTTGGGGATCATCTCGGATATTACAGCTTGGCACATGAGTTTCCCGTGATGCGGGTTGAAAAGGTTTACCATCGCCGCGGTGCGATTTGGCCCTTCACTGTCGTCGGCCGTCCGCCGCAGGAGGATACAATTTTCGGTCAGCTGATCCACGAACTGACCGGACCGGTGATCCCCTCCCTGATTCCCGGCCTGCAAGCCGTTCATGCGGTCGACGCATCGGGTGTGCATCCCTTGCTGCTGGCAATCGGTAGCGAACGCTACGTGCCTTACCAAGAAACCGTCCGGCCAGCCGAATTGCTGACTCAAGCTTCGGCCATCTTGGGGCAGGGCCAACTCTCGTTGGCGAAGTATTTGTGGATTACCGACCGCCAAAGCGAGAGCGAACTCAATATTCACAAGATCGACGAATTTTTCATGCACATGCTCCGCCGCGTTGATTGGCAACGCGATCTGCACTTTCATACCTGCACGACCATCGACACGTTGGACTATTCGGGGAGTGGACTCAATCAAGGGTCGAAAGTCGTCATTGCCGCCGCGGGCCCTCCGCGGCGGGAACTACCGAAGAGTGTGCCGGGTGACTTATCGCTTCCCGACGAATGGCGCAATCCGCAGTTGGTCTTTCCCGGTGTACTGGCCGTGGAGACTTCGGAATATACCTCAGGCGAGGAGGTTGAGCGGGTGATGGGTCGCTATGCGGACGCGACTGATCTGTTGGGCGGATTTCCTCTGGTCGTACTGGCTGATGATAGCGAATTCACCGCGGCATCCTTACGAAATTTTCTCTGGATCACCTTTACCAGGAGTAATCCGGCACGCGACATTTATGGTTTTGCTGCCACCCTGCACGAGAAACATTGGGGATGTGCTGGGTCGCTGGTGATCGACGCGCGGACGAAACCGCATCATGCACCACCTCTTCTAGAAGACCCGGAAATCACCGAGCGAGTCGATCAAATGGGGGTTGTAGGCGGCCCGCTACATGGAATCATAGAATGAAAGTTTTGAAGGGTGTCTCCCGAGTAGTCACAATACGCAATGAATAAATTCGACGTAGTGCTGATGATCTGGTTCGGTTTATTTGGCGCATGCATCGGGAGTTTTCTCAACGTCGTTATTCACCGCCTACCCCACGGAAAAAGTTTACTCAAACCGGCAAGCCATTGTCCGGTGTGTAAACGTAAGATACGTCCGTGGCACAATATTCCGATTATCGGTTGGCTGATTCTTCGAGGTCGCTGCCACGACTGCGACGCGAAAATAAGTGTTCGTTATCCACTGGTCGAAGCGGCATGTGGTTTCTGGTTTTTTTTCTGTTTCGCATTCGTGTTTCTTGCGTTGCCTGTCGATGGTGCCACTCTTGGTTTACGCGCGTTGACAGTTGCGAGCCTTCTTTTCTTGGGCGCATCATCACTCTGTGTTGCGTTGATTTGGCAGGACCGAAAAAAAATACCTCGCTCGATACTCTGGATAGCTCTCGTCAGCGTTCTGGTTGTGATCACCACGCTAAATCGCATTTATTGAGGTGTGTCTCTGCAACTCACTCTCTGTCTTGCCGCTTTGCGGATTCCCATCGACATGAATCTCGCACTTGAGATTTCCCAGCGTGGCAGTTACCCTGAGCATCTTGACTCACGATCGAGCAGCTGCTGGAAGTGAACGCGATTCCTCTGGACCGGATGTGACCGATGTCTGACGATGTGAAAAGTGAAGCTGCGACGGAAGACGAGTCCGCGCAGTGGGGAGTTTCGCGTGTGCAAACCTGGGCTCAGCACGCGCTCTTTATATTTGCAGCGTGTGCGACCGGTTTGGCGGCCTACAGCTTTTGGTTTTTTGAGGATGCCGGTGACGCGTGGTTTGATCACCTGAGGAACGTTCCCCTCGTGAACGAGGATGTATGGTTCGTACCCCACACGCTCATCAATCTGTTGCTTCCCATGCTGATGATCACCGGTGCGATGCTGGTGATCATCCAACTGAGGATGCGTTTTTTTCCGGGGACCGAAGGCACGGGGATTCCCCAGACGATTGCCGCACTGCACGTCGAGGACGGACCGATTCGGCGGCGGATGCTTTCTTTGCGAATTGCGATTGGCAAGGCACTTTTGCTCTTTTTGGGCCTGTTCTCCGGGATGACCATCGGCCGCGAAGGTCCGAGCGTGCATGTGGGCGCATGTTTGATGTATTTGATCACCAAAATAACCCGGTTTCCTCAACATATTGTCCAGCGGGGTCTTATTCTCGGGGGTGGTGCGGCGGGCATTGCAGCTGCTTTTAATGCACCGGTGGCAGGCGCTATCTTTGCGCTCGAAGAAATCGGACGTTCCTTTGAGAAGAATAATATCGGCACGATTATCCGTACCGTTCTGTTGGCCTCTCTGGTGGTCATTTTACTGCGGGGTACTGATTATCTTTTCTACGAAAACGTGATCGGTACTGACGAAAAATGGCCCATCTATCAGTGGCTGGCCGTACCTCTGATCGGAATGACCGGAGGATTTTTAGGCGGGCTCTTTGCTCGAGCGGTGGTCGAGACAACCCGTTGGATCAATCCGCTGATGAGAAGGCGCCGCGTCCTGATTCCGCTGAGTTTAGGTGCGATACTCGCGCTTTTGGGTCTGATTTCCGGTGGCGAGACCTACGGGAGCGGTTATGCACAAGCCCAGGGTATTTTGACCGAGAGCGAGTCGCTTGCCTGGCATTATGCGCCGCTCAAAGCGTTGGCAAATTACGTCTGTCTGATCAGTGGTATCCCGGGTGGGCTTTTTGACCCCAGTTTTTCGGTGGGTGCCGGATTGGGCCATACGTTTCACCCGCTATTACAGACTCTTTTTCCCGGCTTGGACCACACTGCCGTTGTGATTCTTTTCATGGTGGCCTATTTTTCCGGCGTGGTGCAAAGCCCGATCACGTGTGCGGTGATTATGGTCGAGATGACCGGTGCCCGGTTCATGACGATTCCCCTGCTCGCGGTCGCAATTATTGCCTACGAGTGTTCGCACCGGGTATGCCCCAAAGCAATCTACGAAGCATTGGCAGAAATATTTCTCGGTTCGATTGAGCAACAAGAGGTTTCGGCCACGACCGCAAAGAATTAAACCTGGTGCCCATTGCACATCACGATATTGGATCAGAACTATGAATCAGCAAAATATCCCAACCAACATTCCGCACACCGTTGCGAGGACCATTGGCTTTGATCTGGTCCGCGCGGTAGAAGCCGCATCTCTACACGCCTACCGGTGGCTCGGATGCGGCGACAAATTGGCTGCCGACGAAGCAGCGACCGATGCGATGCGGGGAATGCTTAATTTGATCGATATGCAGGGACTCTGTGTG
>JAQWPY010000058.1 GCA_029245145.1 Pirellulales bacterium
AAACCGAGTTTATCCATCGTCAGCAGCCCACTCGGAATCAGTCGCAGCACCATCGCCACATGGCCCTGTTGCTTGAAGACCGAAACACGGAAGCGCGCATCATCCCCAAAAGAGAAACCGAAGTCCGCACTGCCAACCTCCTGAAGTTCGTTCTGCCAACGATCGGGCGTAATGCTCTTCATTAAAGCGACGGTGTCTTCCGGTTCGAGGACTTTGGTCTCGACCGCGCGCAAGCGTCCATCAAGACGGAGCACCGGCGGCTGCCCCACGGTGAGATGCAAATCGCTCGCTCCCTGCTTTACGACTGCTTGCAGCAATTTTTCAATCAGGATCGTTGCCACCTAATTACTCCTTGCTATGCGCCTACTGTATATTTCGACCATCGTTCAGTCTGTCGCCTCTGAATCTTTCTTCGCAACTCGATACACCTCATCGAGGGTAGTCATTCCCTTGCATACCTTGTCGATGCCGTCCCAGTACAGCGTCTCCAATCCCTCCTTGATTGCCGTACGCCGGATATCTTGCGTCGACGCATTTTCGAAGGCGAGTTGACGAATCTTGGGGGTCATCTGCATCAACTCATAAATTCCAATCCGCCCCCGATAACCCGATTGCTGACAATTTCCACATCCCTTACCTTTGAAAAAGGTCGCATTCTTCGCTCGCTCCGGACTGATCCCCGCCGAATCGAGAACCGTTTTACTCGGACTGAAAGGCGCCTTGCACTTCGTGCAGACCACCCGCACCAGTCGCTGCGCTAACACGGCCATAATACTACTGGCCACCAGATAGTTTGCCACTCCCATGTCAACGAGTCGCGTGATCGCGCTCGGTGCATCGTTGGTGTGCAGTGTGCTGAAGACAAGGTGGCCCGTGAGCGACGCCTGGATTCCCATTTCCGCCGTCTCGCTGTCTCGCATCTCTCCTACAAGAATAATATTGGGAGCCTGGCGGAGGACCGCACGGATAATGCGGGCAAAATCCAAACCGATGTTGTGCTTTACTTCGACCTGATTGATACCCGGCAGGTAATACTCGACCGGATCTTCTGCCGTGATGATTTTCCGTCCCGGACTGTTGAGTTCGTTGAGTGCGGCATAAAGGGTTGTGGTTTTCCCCGAACCGGTCGGGCCGGTCACGAGAAAAATTCCGTTGGGACGTTTGATCAAATTGAAAAATGTCTGAAATGCCTTTTCGCTCAAGCCCAACTGCCGTACGCCAATTTTAATATTGTCTTTATCGAGCAACCGCATCACGCAACTCTGGCCGTGATTGGTCGGCAGCATGCTGACTCGCATATCGAGTTCCTTCTCGCCTACCGTAACCTTAATCCTGCCATCCTGCGTTCGGCGTCGTTCGGCAATATCCATGTGCGCCATAATTTTCAGACGGGAAAGCAGCGCGGCTAAAAGACGTCGTGGCGGACTGTCTCGCTCGACCAGTACGCCATCGATGCGGTAGCGAATTCTCACACGATCCTCGAACGGCTCGATGTGGATATCGGACGCCCGAAGTTGCACTGCCTCGTTGATAATCAAGTGGGCCAAACGAACAATGGGTGCACTCGTTTCATCGACATTCTCACCTTCGTCTGTCGCCTGCAGGGGATCGGTTTCGGTGAAGTCAATCGCCGTATCGGTGAAATCCTGCAACATCGAATCGGCGCTTTCGCCTTCGACCGCGCCGTAGTAGGTATTGATGGCCTGCAAGATATTTTCGCGAGGAGCCACCGCAACATCGATTTTACGATTGAGAATAAATCGCAACTTGTCGAAGGCATCCAGATCGAGCGGGTCGCTCACAATCACGCGGAGCGAATCTTCCTCTTCCGCCATCGGCAGGATGACGTTTTCCCGCGCGACCGATTCGGGCACCAGTTCGATGACGGCCGGGGGAATGGTGATTTCATCGAGATTGATAAAGTCGAGATGGTGCTCGGCGGCGATCGCCTGCATCACCTCGTCTCCAGTCGCGTAACCCATCCGGATCAACGCGTCGGAAACGCTGGTCCCCGACCCACTCGCCATCGACTCAGCTTCCTCGAGCTGGTCGGGGCTAATGCTTCCTTGCCGCATCAGAATTTCGGTGAATTTCGCCATGCCACTTCGGCCCTCACCGTCGATCCACTGCACACTCCCCTCGCTGCGCAGCGGCGAGATGTCGGGGGGCCACCCTGTTCCGCGTTCCGCGCGGCCCGGCCACTCGGCGTCCGCCTTGCGATCACCGGGGAACCTTCAGCCGCAGTCCAAAAAAAGCCGTAAACCTTTTCAAGGACTAGACTAATTGGCGCAGGTGCCGTCGTCAACCAGCGGACGCGGCGAGTGCCTCGCCCGTCGCCCCGCCGGGGCTGAAAAACAGGCGTCTTCTCCGCTACAGGATTTCCCGCCGACACGCGAACTTCAAGCCTTGCACTCGATGGGAACCTGGTCGATTTTGGCCGCCAGAATAAAGTCGTTTTCCGACAACCCGCCGATAGCGTGGGTCCACAGTTCGACCGAAACATTTCGGTAACCGGCGATGTGCAAATCGGGGTGATGTCCGTCCGCTTCCGCAACCTCTGCCACCTTGTTGAAAAACCCAAGACCCGCCATGAAATTTTTGGTGGTCCAATCCTTACGTATCCGCTCACCTTCGTTCGTCAGATACCATCCCTCGAGTTTTTCCAATTGTGCCTTCGCTTGCTCCGCCGTATACGGTTCGACACCACCCTCACACGGCAAACACTTTTTTTGCGTCAGCTGATCGCAGGACATCGCTTCCATCAGAAAAGCTCCTCTTCGGGGTAAAACAAATCGGCAAGTTCGGGACTTTGCTCTCGCTCGGATTATTCCCCCCTGTGCCTCAGTCGTCAATCGGGACCGATCGATGAATCGACCGATCATGCGACTGCAGAAGGGCCGGTTGCCCTGCCGGAGGATGCAGTGTGCCGCTCGTTGCGCAAAAGCATGCCAGGAGGGGCAGACGACAATGGGCAGACGACAATGGGCAGACCGAGAGCAGAGTCGCGCACGTTAGCAGGTGCGGGGGGCAGTCAACAGATCGATCGCCAGAAGAAGCAAGAAAACAAAGAGACTCGAGAGCATGGCACTCATCACGATTTCCCCCACAATAGACAGTCTCGATCGGAACCGCCCGACCGTATAAGAGTTGAGTTGCCAGCGGGCGGCAGAGGGTCACAAAAAAAAGAAAGAAAGAAAGAAATTTGGCGCGGCGGAAAACGGGGTTTAACCGCCCAAAATACCGGTGGCGTACCAGATACCATTGTTTCCGCGACAAATGTCATAACCGAAAGAGGCGTGACCGCTTACCACCGCTCGCCAGTGACCGGCACTCTGTCGCCACGCGTGGACACAGCCCAGGCAGGCGGTCAACAGCGACTCCTCGGGCCAACTCTCTGCACAAATTTCCACCGGTGGCTTACCACCGACCAAGCGCCAAATTTCGTGAAACCTTTGGTCCCATCGCTGGTGGCCCTGACGCTGCGCCCGGGCCTGACGCTGCGCATGTGCGGCCGCTGCACCCACCAATGCGGGCAAAGAAACGCCAGACGTACTTTCTGTCCGCTCGGGGTGGACGCGAATCGCGTAGATCAACATCCGCTGGGTCAGCGAACCGCGAGGGAGATCGAGAAACGTCGCTACCGAGGCAGCCGATTCGTACTCGGCCGCGTAGTAGGCCGGTTTTTCAAACGGCAACCAACCGACCACCTGACCGTAGGTCGGCCGGGAGGAATCGCAAAAATCGATGACCACCAACCCCGGACTGCTGCGTAAATGATCAACGGACAAAAATTCCGGAGTGAGTTCGAGCCCCAACTCTGTCGGCTGCCACTCCTCGCACAGCACCCGTAAGCAAATAAAATTCTCCGCCCGCGATCGCACGCGGCGATCGCCAGTGGTCTGCTCGAAAAATGTGCGATCCCTTCCGCCCGGTTGGTGGCTGGTCAGATGCACCAGAAGATATTTCTTTGCCTCAATGGCCTGCTGACGCGCGGAGGAATCATCACGCAGCCAGTCTATCGCACCTGTTTCCTCAGCCGAGGTCTCCCCCCCTAGCGGCAAAGTCGACAAGAAAATCAACACGAGCAGAACGCCAGCGAGGCGATGGCGATTTGCGACCACTCTGCACGCTTGCAGGCATCGAATCATCAGTTCGCCCTCAAGCATCACATGATCCCCATGATCCCGCCACAATTAACCGGGTGCCGGCAGCGTACTGCTGCCCATCAGATAGGTGTCGACAGTGCGGGCAACCCCACGGCCTTCGTTGATTGCCCATACCACGAGCGATTGACCGCGACGGCAGTCACCAGCCGCAAAAACGCCTTCGCAGTTGGTTGCAAAGGCCCCATGTTCTGCCGCAAAGGTCTCCCAGTTGCCCCTCGGGTTCTGCATCTCGAGTCCCAGCATCTCGGCGACTCCCTTTTCGGGGCCTACAAAACCGGTCGCCAACAGCACCAGTTCAGCCGGCCAGTCCTTCTCGCTTCCGGGCACTTCACGAAACGGCGCCCGCTCGCCCGGTTGGGACCAATCGACCTCCACGGTCCGCACCGCTGAAACACCACCCTCTCCATCGTCGATGAATGCTTTGGTCAGCACGTGGTAACGCCGCGGGTCCTCACCGAAACGGGCGGAGGTTTCCGCATGGGAGTAATCCACCCGATAAATCCTCGGCCATTCCGGCCAAGGATTATTCTCTGCTCGATCCTCCGGCGGACGATCGAGCAACTCGAAGTTCACCAGACCCTGGCACCCGTGACGCAGCGACGTACCGATGCAGTCGGCCCCCGTATCACCGCCGCCGATGACGACCACATTTTTTCCTTCCGCCGAAAGATAGGATCGATCGCCCAACTCAGAATCGAGCAAACTCTTGGTATTGCGAGTCAGAAAATCCATCGCCAGATGGATGCCCGTCAGCTCCCGCCCCGGACAGTTGGCCGTCGGGTCGAAGGGCCGCGTCGCACCGGTAGCGAGGATCAACGCATCAAATTCCGACTGTATTTTTTCAGGATCCAGATAGCGAATTTCTTCTCCCCGCTCCTGCATGATGCGCACCACATGCCCCTCCGGAAAATCCTCCGGTTGGCCGACCTGGGTATGGGTCTCAAAACGTACCCCCTCCTCTCGCAGCAGTTGGACCCTTCGCTCAACCACCTGCTTATCCAGCTTCATGTTCGGAATCCCGTACATCAGCAGTCCGCCAATGCGGTCCGAACGCTCGTAGACGGTGACCTCGTGTCCCACCTTGTTAAGTTGCGCCGCCGCGGCAAGCCCTGCCGGTCCCGAACCGACAATCGCCACCCGCTTGCCGCTCCTTTCCGCAGGCGGTTGGGCCACCACCCAGCCCTCGGCAAATCCTCGATCGATAATCGCGTTTTCAATGTTCTTGATCGTCACCGCCGGATCGATGATCCCCAGCACACAGGCGCCCTCGCAGGGCGCCGGGCACGTGCGGCCGGTAAATTCGGGAAAGTTATTCGTCTTGTGCAATCGATCGAGCGCCTCGCGCCAACGATCGCGATAGACCAGGTCGTTCCATTCCGGAATCAGGTTGTCGATCGGACAACCGCTGCTCGACTGACAGAACGGAACACCGCAATCCATACAACGCGCGCCCTGCGTCTGACAGTGCTCGACATCCGCCTCGGTATAGATCTCTAGGAAGTCATCCAGTCGCGCAAGCGGATCCCGATAGGGAACCGTCTCCCGCACGTATTCTTTGAATCCTGTCGGCTTTCCCATCGTTCTCCTACCCGGGCGAAGTTGCCTGCTGCTGTTTCGCTCGCTCCGCTTCGAGTACCCGCTTGTAATCGGTCGGCATCACCTTCACAAACTCCGAGATTGCTTCCGACCAACGTCCCAAAATCCGCTCGGCGACTTCCGAACCGGTCCACTGCTGGTGCAGTGTGATCCAATCTCGCAATTGTAACGCCTCATCATCCTCTCCAAGATGCTCTAGTTCCACCATTCCAAGATTGCAGTTGCCTAAAAGCTCGCCCTCAGGATCCCAGACGTACGCGATCCCTCCACTCATTCCAGCGGCAAAATTACGTCCTACCGGACCCAAAATTACCACCCGGCCGCCGGTCATGTATTCGCACCCGTGATCACCCACACCTTCAATCACCGCAAGTGCTCCACTGTTACGGACGCAGAACCGCTCCGCAGCGCAACCGCGGAAGAAGGCTTCGCCTCGCGTCGCGCCGTAAAGCACGACGTTGCCGACAATGATGTTGTCCTCCGCTTTAAAAGAACTGTCAGGCGACGGGTAAATCACGAGGCGACTGCCGGAGAGGCCTTTGCCTACATAATTGTTTGCATCGCCCACAAGTTCCATCGTCACGCCACTGGTTAAAAACGCGCCAAAACTCTCGCCCGCCGAACCATGCATCTCAAAATGAATCGTCCCATCACTCAGCCCGCTCTCGCCATACCGCTTTGCGATTTCGTGACTCAAAATGGTGCCGACGGTACGATTGATGTTGACGATATCGACTTTCGCCCGGACCGACTCTTGGCGTTCGAGGGCAGGACGCGCCAGATCAAGGAGTTGAGTTCGATCCAAGGAAAACTCTAAGCCGTGATCTTGTTTCCGCGTACATACGACATCCACATCGTCGTGCGGTGGTTGGGCGGGGGCCAGCAACTGCGTGAGATCGAGTCCGTCTGCTTTCCAGTGTTCAATCGCTGCAGTGCCATCAAGAACGTCCGTACGTCCCACCATCGAATCGATCGTACGAAAACCGAGCTCTGCCATTACTTTTCTCGCTTCTTCAGCAACCATGAAGAGGTAATTAACGACGTAGTCTGGCTTTCCCATAAACTTTTTGCGTAATTCGGGGTCCTGGGTTGCGATGCCCACCGGACAGGTATTCAGATGACATTTGCGCATCATGATGCAACCGAGTGTAATCAGCGGGGCGGTGCTAAAACCAAATTCTTCAGCGCCTAAGATTGCCGCAATCACAACATCGCGGCCTGTTTTCAAGCCGCCATCGGTTTGCAAAACCACCCTGCTCCGCAAGTCGTTCATCACCAAAGTTTGGTGAGTCTCAGCGATTCCCAGTTCCCACGGCAATCCCGCATGCTTGATACTCGTGAGCGGCGAGGCACCGGTTCCCCCGGAATCCCCCGAAATCAGGATGTGATCCGAGAAACCCTTGGCGACCCCTGCTGCAATCGTACCGACCCCCACCTCCGACACGAGTTTGACGCTGACACGTGCCTCGGGATTTGCGTTCTTTAAGTCATGGATCAATTGCTTGAGATCTTCGATCGAATAGATGTCGTGATGCGGTGGCGGGCTGATTAGCCCAACTCCGGGGGTCGAGTACCGGATGCGCGCAATCGTGTCATCCACCTTGCGGCCGGGAAGTTCGCCCCCCTCTCCCGGCTTGGCCCCCTGCGAAATTTTGATTTGCAACTCGTCGGCGTTGGCCAAGTAAAAAGTGGTAACCCCGAATCTTCCGGACGCAATCTGCTTGATGGCGGAGCGGCGGGAATCTCCATTCGGTAGCGGTTCGAAACGGGCGGGATCTTCGCCGCCTTCACCCGTGTTGCTTTTCCCACCAAGGCGATTCATCGCAATCGCCAAGGTTTCATGCGACTCGGCCGAAATCGACCCGAAACTCATCGCACCGGTACAGAAACGCTTGACAATGTCCGAAGCCGGTTGCACCTCCTCGAGGGCAATCGATTGTTGCGTGTCGCGAAAGCGAAGCAGGCCCCGAAGCGTGCATCTTTGGAGGTTTTC
>JAQWPY010000080.1 GCA_029245145.1 Pirellulales bacterium
CGCTGTCTGTCTCTGCCGCTGTCTGTCTCTGCCGGTGGAGGGTGCCGCTTGAGGGGAAGGACCCCTAGTCCGTAGGGGGGCCCCTCGATAAAATCCTCGTTTACGCCCGGCTCCTTGGTCGGGCATTTTTCTTTGTGTCTGTCGGTCCGATCGATTACGGACCGGAGGCTGCGTGTATGACCACGGCAACTGAGAAGACCGAGGCCAATCAATCGCCTCTCGAGCGCGAGAAAATTCTCGTTTTCGATTTCGGTTCGCAATATGCCCAACTCATTGCGCGACGCGTACGGGAGCAGGGGGTCTACTGCGAAATCGTGAGGCACGACCTGTCGGCTGAGCGAGTGCGGATCCTTTCTCCGTCGGGCATTATTCTTTCGGGTGGCCCCTCCAGTGTTTATACCTCCCAGGCTCCTCAAATCGATGAGGAGATCTTTCGTTTGCAGATTCCCGTCCTGGGCATCTGTTACGGCATGCAACTGGCGTGCAAAGCTTTCGGCGGCATCATTGAGGGGACCCCGACACGAGAATATGGCAGGGCCGCTTGTCAGATCGAATCGCGGACCGATCTCTTTGAGGGGTTTCCCGGAGAGACGGAAGTCTGGATGAGCCACGGAGACCAAGTACAAAGTATTTCCGATGAATTTATCCCGCTCGCGCAGACCGATACCTGCCCGGTGGCCGCGGTGAAACATCGTCAACTGCCGATTTACGGTTTACAATTTCATCCCGAGGTTACCCACACGCCGCTCGGCGACCGCGTGTTGGCAAATTTTATTCGCGGGGTATGTCACACCCGCGGCCTATGGAATATGGGCGATTTCGCGGAGGATGCGATTCGACATGTTCGCCAGCAGGTCGGTGATCGTCGGGTGATCTGCGGGCTCTCCGGGGGGGTCGATTCATCGGTTGTCGCCGCATTGTTGACCAAGGCGATCGGCGATCAGCTCTCGTGTATTCTGGTCGACAATGGCATGTTACGAGAGGGTGAAGTGGAAGCGGTGCGTCGGGAGTTTACCGAACACTTTCAGACCGACCTCCATGTGGTGGATGCTGCGGATCAGTTTCTTGCGGTTCTCGAAGGTATTGAGGATCCGCAGGAAAAGCGACGCAGGATCGGACACCAGTTCATCGAGTGCTTCACGGAAAAAGCGAGGGACATTGAAAACGCACATTTCCTGGCCCAGGGAACGCTCTATCCGGACGTGATCGAAAGCGGTGCCTCCGAGGATGGTCCGGCGGCCACCATCAAACTGCACCACAACGTGGGTGGGCTGCCCGAAGAATTGGGTTTTGAACTTATCGAACCGCTTCGCGACCTGTTTAAGGATGAGGTGAGGAGACTGGGGATCAACCTTGGCTTGGAGGAAGACTTGGTCTGGCGGCATCCGTTTCCGGGCCCGGGGCTCGCGGTGCGTTGCCTGGGAGCTATAACGCGAGAGAAATTAGCGACGCTGCGTCAGGCAGATGCGATTGTGGTAGGTGAAATCAAGGCGGCTGGTGTCTACCGGGAAACTGCGCAGGCGTTCGCGGTATTGCTTCCGGTGCAGAGTGTGGGAGTGATGGGGGACGATCGTACCTACGAAGATACGATTGCGGTACGCTGTGTCGACAGTGAAGATTTTATGACTGCCGACTGGACTCATCTTCCCTACGATCTTCTGGCTCGCATTTCAAATCGTATCATCAATGAGATCTCGGGCGTCAATCGCGTCGTCTACGATATCAGTTCGAAGCCACCAGCGACGATCGAGTGGGAATAATCGAGTGGGAATAGATGCCCCGGAGCTCTGAAGTTCCCGGTTTTGGTATCTGATTCCGGCGGGCGAGGTAAGTAAGGATTCGGAATTTGCCATGGGAAAAAAGTACATCTATCAAATGGCGGGGCTCACGAAAAAATACGCCCGCACCGCCATTCTCAACGACATTTGGCTCGCGTTCTATCCGGGCGCAAAAATTGGCGTCCTCGGTCGAAACGGTGCGGGGAAGAGCACGCTTTTGAAAATTATGGCGGGGATCGAACGCGATTATGAGGGCGAAGCATCTCTGAGTGATGGCTTCACCGTCGGTTATCTGCCTCAGGAACCGCAACTCGATTCGACATTGGACGTGCGCGGAAATGTCGAGGCATCATTGGCCGATACGCGGGCCATTCTTAACCGTTTTGAGGAAATAAATTTACGTTTAGGCGAATCGATTGAAGCGGAAGAGATGGAAAAATTATTGGCCGAGCAGGCCCGAGTGCAAGATCAAATCGATGCGGCCGGCGCCTGGGAACTCGATCGCCAATTGGAGATTGCGATGGATGCAGTCAACCTGCCTCCCGGGGAATGTGCGGTCGACAACCTTTCCGGAGGTGAAAAGAGGAGAGTTGCGCTGTGCAAAATATTGCTGGAGCGACCCGATTTGCTGCTCCTCGATGAACCGACCAATCATCTCGACGCCGACAGCGTGGCGTGGTTAGAGCGGCATCTGGCTGAATATCCGGGCACTGTGGTTGCGGTCACGCACGACCGTTATTTTCTCGACAATGTCGCAGGATGGATCCTTGAACTCGATCGTGGTGAAGGTATTCCGTGGGAAGGAAATTACTCGAGTTGGTTGGAGCAAAAGCAAAAGCGTCTCGAGAGTGAGCAGCAATCGGCACGGGCACATCAGCGCTCTTTAGACCGTGAGTTGGAATGGATTCGTATGGCACCGCGGGCGCGACAGGCGAAGAGCAAGGCCAGGATTAAAGCGTACGAGACAATGTCGCAGGAGAACTTCACCGAGCGTCCCGACGAACTGGAAATTCAGATTCCGCCCGGAGAGCGGTTAGGGCAGTTAGTGATTGAGGCAGAGAACCTGCAAAAGAGTTACGGGGAAAACATCCTTTTTGATGGACTGGATTTCAAACTGCCACCCGGAGGCATCGTCGGCGTTGTCGGTCCCAATGGGGCAGGGAAAACCACACTCTTTCGTTTACTCACCGGGGAGGAGCAACCCGACGGTGGTCGGTTGCAGGTAGGAGAAACAGTGCGACTCGGTTACGTCGACCAATCGCGTGATACCCTGTCGGATTCCGCAACCGTCTTTGAGGAAATATCGGGAGGGCACGACACGCTTGAGATGGGTGGGCGAAGTATCGCTGCCCGCGCCTACGTGGCCAAATTTCACTTTTTGGGTGCGGATCAACAAAAGAAAGTGGGCGATCTCTCCGGAGGCGAAAGAAATCGCGTCCATCTCGCCAAATTGCTCCGTTGCGGATGCAATGTGCTTCTTCTCGATGAGCCTACGAATGACCTGGATGTCGATACGTTGCGTGCGCTGGAGGAGGCGGTTCTGGGGTTTGCCGGGTGTGCTGTGGTCGTGAGCCACGATCGCTGGTTTTTAGATCGACTGGCCACGCATATCCTCGCATTTGAGGGGGACGGATACGTCCATTGGTGCGAGGGGAATTACGAAACGTACGAAATGCAGCGAAGGGAGCGACTCGGTATTTCTCCGGAGGAGCCCAAGCGATTTCGCTATAAGAAATTAACTCGAAGCTAGGCGACCGCTTGACCCGCTGCAGTTGATTCGTTACCAACTGATTCGATGCATGGGCGGGACACCGTTTCGTCGCTTGCCGGGTCACCTTTTTGCAATGGTGGCAGCTAGGTCGATTGAGTGAAGTTTTTAATATTGAGTAGCAACGCACGAAGGATGTTTTCGAAATGACCATCTTACGATCTGGTACCACACAGCAATATTCAGATAATTGGACTCAAGCTTTTGGAGGCGCCAAAAGCGGTAAAAAGAAATCTGGCACCCCGAGTAGTGCGAGGAAAAAGAAGAAAACCTCAAAGAAAAAAGTCGGCAAGAAATCTCCCACAAAAAGAAAATCATCTTCGAAGAAGAAAAAAGCAAAGCGGAAGGTGGCGACTCGGAGTGCTGTAAAGAAGCGGGTCACAAAAAAGAAAGCTGTGACCAAAAAGAAGAAGAAAGCATTAAAAAAGCGGAAGTCCAAGAAGAAGGTTGCCGGTAAAAAGGTTGCCGGTAAAAAGGCTGCAAAGAAGAAAAAAGTGGCAAAGAAGAAAAAAGTGGCTAAGAAGAAGGCAGTGAAAAAAAAGGCGACAAAAAAACGCGGTTCGAAACGTGGTAAAAAGTAATTCCGGCGCGATCGCCTGAGGGCGTGAAAGCGGAAAGGGTAAGCGACAATGAACGTGCATATCAAATACTGTGCGATGTGAAATTATGAGCCCAAGGCTCTCAGTTTGGCGAGCCGGCTCTTGGAGACCTGTAAACAAAAAATATCGTCTCTGACGCTCACGCCGGGTGCAGGTGGCTGTTTTGAGGTGACCTTCGATCAAGAATTGGTCTACTCGAAGTTAGCGACGGGGAGTTTTCCGGCAGAAGACGATGTGATGCGAATGGCTGGGGATCACCTCGGGTGAGAGTGTCTTTGATCTAAATTTCAAAGTGATAATCCGGGGGGCAGAGATGCTCTATCGAATTTGCGTCGAACTGCTCAGGCCTTACCCCTTGCTGATTTTTTTTCTGCTTGGGGTGCAGATTTTCCTCTGGCGACAGAAGATGATTTCGGTTCGCTTGCGTTGGGCACTTCTGCTGCCGACGCTGCTTCTTTGGCTTTTTTCGATGCCGCTGGTTTCTTTCTTCTTTGCTGCCACGCTCGAGTGGGCCCACCCGCCCATTTACCAGCGTCCGCAGGGCATCGATGCGATTGTGATTCTCGGTTCCGGTGTTGCCCCGCCCGACAGTATGCGAAAGAAGGCGGAACTCGATATTACTGGAATGCTTCGGTGTCTAAAGGCGGTGGAACTTTACCACGCAGGTTCACCCTGTCCGGTCGTTGTGACCGGTGGCCGGGTTGCTTCCTATAAAACCGGGCCCGTGATGGCCGCGGGGATGCGCGATTTGGTGATCTCGCACGGGGTGGCGGCGGAGGCTGTGAGTCTGGAAGATCAATCGCGCTCGACATACGAAAATGCGATTCGAGCGATTGAGTTGCTCCAAGCGAGAGATATCGATTCGGCCCTGATTGTGACCGATGCAACGCATCTGAATCGCGCCCTGGGTTGTTTCCGCAGCTTGGGGATGGATGCGCATGCCGGGGGGTGCAATTACAAGGCGACCAAGCTTTATTTAACTCCATCGAGTTTTCTACCGAGTGCGGGGGCCGCTGCCTTGAATCAAGTTGTTTTTCACGAGTGGCTTGGGCTGTTTTACTATCGGCTACGTGGTCGGATCTGAGAGAATTTTCCGACTTGGCCCCCTTCCGTTGATGTCCGATTCTCTTTTTTTGCGTAGAATGGGGCCGTTGCCTGTTTTCTGTTCTTGCGAGTTGCACTCTCGAGGAGCCGGTGTCTTGACGGACGAATCTCCCGCAGCATTTCCGGACCCGCCGCCGAGGCCTGATGCGAAGGGGCCCCCGGATCGTCTGGTGGGTCGCACGCTCGGCGACTACCGCATTCTTCGCGTGCTGGGGCGGGGGGCCATGGCAGAGGTTTATCTTGCCCAGCAGGTTTCACTCCAGCGGAAAGTGGCCCTTAAAATCCTCGATACGGAGGCCGCCACTGAGAAAACGGATGTCGAGCGATTTCTGCGAGAGGCCAGGGCGGCTGCAAGTCTCGTTCACGCACATATTGTGCAGGTCTACGAAGTCGGTCAAAGCGGTTCGCTCCACTACATTGCCCAGGAATATGTCGAGGGTGAAACACTCGGTCAGCGTATTGACCGGACCGGACCGTTGGGCCCGAGGGATTTCGCCAGAGTTCTCAGGCAGGTGGCTTCGGCGTTAGCGCGTGCCGGCGAAGCCGGCATTGTGCACCGCGACATCAAGCCGGACAACCTCATGTTGACGTTGGATGGGGAGGTCAAAGTCGCTGACTTCGGTCTGGCCCGCGTGATTGAAGGGCGACAGCAACCGCGGCTTACTGAAGATGGGATGACCATGGGATCTCCCCTCTATATGAGTCCTGAGCAAATCGAGGGCAAACCGCTCGATGCCCGTTCCGACATTTACTCCCTTGGTATCACATGCTTTCAGCTGATCACCGGCCGTCTTCCCTTTTCTGCGGATTCTTCAATGGAGGTGGCGCTTCAGCATCTCCGCGATAAACCGCCGCGTCTGGAGACACTCCGCGCCGATTTTCCCCCAGTCCTCGGTCAAATCGTGGAGCGGATGTTGGCCAAGCGACCAGAGGATCGATTCGGTGGGGGAAGGGAAGTACTCGAAGCCCTCGAGTCGCAACTGCCGGGAAGCGTCGGAGGGAGTCTGCCGGTCAACGCACCGCCGCTGCTGACCGCTTCGAGGACCGACAGTCGATCGAGGTCAGCGGCAGCGACCCAGAAACTTGCAGCGGTGATGGCATCGGAGAAAACAACCCGACCCTTGCTCAGGACCCCGCTTTTTTGGTCTTCGATCGCCGGTGCGTTGTTGCTTGGGGTGACGTGGGGCCTTCCGACCAACGATCCGTTCTTGCTCGCGGATGCGGATGACCCGCAGACGGAGATCCGTCCTTGGAATACCGCCGAACTTCAATATGAGTATGCTCGACAGTTGGGGACGGAGGAAGCTTGGGAAAGTGTGGCATTGCATTTTCCCAATGATCAAAAACACGTTCGGTTGGCCGACCGGGGCTTGGCGGATATGTATTTGAAACAAGACCGACGAAATGAGGCACTTGAGATTTTCGCACGTTTTGTAAGAGAAAATCCAAGCGATTCGAAATTTCATGCGTACGGTTTGGCAGGGCAATATGTGATCATGATCCTCGACGGAGAGCGGGATTCGGCTTTTAAATTATTTGCTCAGTTATGGCCGCTCCGCGACCCATTAAGCGAATTTTCTCCGCAGATGACGCGGCACATCTTATTGCATGCGAAGAGGCACAATCCGCAACTGACCCCTGAAATGCGTCAGGAAATCGAACGCCGTCTTAAGCGCGGTCGGTCGTGGACCCGGTAGGTTGACACGCCCAAATCGCCCTGACTAGACTCGAGTGCGAGGTTGCTGGTCCTTTCTCGCGGAATATCGCCTCACGGAAACCGCCGAGCACGCCCCCTTCGTCTAGTGGCCCAGGACATCGGATTCTCAGTCCGAAGACAGGGGTTCGACTCCCCTAGGGGGTGCTTGGTTTCCGCCACGCGTTGGCGACTCGCCACACGCTGCTCACAACGGTGGTTTTTGCGTACCCTTTGCGGACCCAATGTGGTGACTCGCCGTCCGGTGGTGCTTCAAGCCCCGAGAAACGGCGACGAAGTGTGAAAATACGGTCGTTCGTTTCAGCCCTTTTCTTTTGGCTATCTTTCCCAGGCATCACGTCTTTTTGCCCAGGCGGCATAGTTTGCCTCTGCTCCCCGTAATTTTTAATGCTCTCCGTCCGAGAACCCCGATGCCGTTTTCAGGAGAACTCTGCACGCTTTAGAAAGGAATGTTTTCATGAATGTTTTGACGAATGCCAAAGGATGGCTGCGTGAAGCCACCGAATTGGGGCTTCTGCTCGTGGCATTGGGCGTTGTGGTTCAACTTCTGTTTGGCACAACCAACACGAGCTTTATCGGAAACGTAACCGAGAATCTGACGAGCCTCATCTCGAGCCTCGGAAGCCAAGGCCTGGTGGGTCTGATTGCACTCGGTGTGATTTTACACCTCCTCTCGAAGAGCCGAACGAGCGGTTAACGCGCTTCGGTGAGATGAGAGGCCGATACACGAGACGATGTCGGCCAAAATTGGCAAAGGGGCTTTGTGGCCAGGTGCCGCAAAGCCCTTTTTGTTGCGCATGCCATTCACCGCCGCGCCGGTTCTAACCAGATCGGTAACTCGCCCGCCGCCGGGAGTTGGATGCACCGCACGCGGCTGATCGACTCGTGAGCCGTAATTTCCCCTATCGCCGCGCCGTCTGCTGTCGCATCGAGGTTGAGAATGCCGATTGCCTCTCCGCCGGGCGATGCGCGACCTACCGCCATTTGAGCGATGTTGACACCATATTGTCCGAAGATCGTCCCCACGGTTCCAATGATGCCGGGGCAATCGCGATGCTGAAACACGAGCAGATGTCCATCTAAAAAGGCTTCGAGTTGATGCGATCCGATTTGCACAAGCCTTGGCATGTTTTCGCCGAAGAGGGTGCCGGCCACGATACGTTCTCCCTCGCGGGTCGTGAGGTGCGCACGGATGAGCGAGGCAAAGGCACCGCGACCTGGGCGTTTGTCTTCGACCAGTTCGATGCCGCGTTCGCGCAAGAGAAGTTCGGCATTGACAATATTCGGTTCCGTATCGAGCACACCGGATAAAAGCCCGCAAGCAAAACTGCTATTCAACAGTGAAGTTTGTCGTTCCGCAACATCCCCGCGGTATTCGAGACGACACGATTCGGCGACGGACGCGTCGAGTTGGCCTACGAGCATGCCCAAACGGTAGGCGAGGTCGAGGTAGCCCCGCATGGTGGTCAGAGTTTGCTCATCGAGTGAGGTCATGTTCACAGCGTGCCGAATTTTTCCTGCGGTGAGAAAATCGATGAGCAGTTGAACACCCTCGACCGCGACTTGCGCCTGCGCTTCATCGGTACTGGCCCCCAAATGCGGCGTACACAGAACCCCCGGCATTTCAAAGAGTGGACTTTGAGTGCACGGTTCATTTTCAAATACATCGAGGGCGACCCCGGCGATGACGCCACTTTCGAGACCCTCGAGCAGCGCGGCCTCGTCAAAAATGCCTCCTCGCGCACAGTTGATCAAACGCGCTCCTGGCTTGATCCGCTCCAATTGTGCTTTACCGATCAAGCCGGTTGTCTGTTCAGTCAGCGGCGTGTGTACCGTGAGATAATCGATTTCAGGAAGCATTGCATCCACATCGTCGAACATCTCGACACCAATTTCAGTTGCTCGCGTTGCGGAAAAAAATGGGTCGTAGGCAACAACTCGCATTTCGAGTGCCTGGGCCCGTTGGGCGACCGCTTGTCCGATGCGACCCATGCCGACAATGCCCAGCGTTTTGCCAGCGACCTGAGCGCCGGTGAATTTTTTTCGATCCCAGCGACCCTCTCGCAGAGACTGATAAGCTGGTGCCACGTTTCTCGAAAGAGCTAGCAGCAGCGTGATTGCATGCTCGGCGGTGCTCAGTGTATTACCTGTGGGAGTGTTCATCACGACAATTCCTTGTCGCGTTGCCGCCTGTTTGTCGATATTGTCGGTGCCCACACCGGCTCGCACGATTGCCCGCAGTCGGGAGTTGCCCTCGAGCGTCGCCGCCGTGATCTTTACGCCACTCCGCAGGATCGCCCCATCGTATTCGGTGAGCACTTGCCGAAGTTCTTCATCTTCCAGGCCGGTGCGCACATCGAACTGGATCCGTGGATCGGATTTGAGCAATTCGATGCCTTCACTCGCTAGGTTGTCCAGAACGCAGATGCTGGGCATGTCACCTCTCCTTTTTCTGCTTGGCTCAGCGAGCAGATCGCCCGCCGGTGAACCTTAACTCCTAACGGTGTGATTTGCGAAATTTGCTCATGAATTCGGCGAGTCGCTCGACTCCTTCACGAGGCATCGCATTATAGATCGATGCGCGAATACCGCCGACGCTTCGATGCCCTTTGAGGCTGTGCAGCTTACGATCAGCCGCTTGCTCGATAAATTGCGATTGGAGTTCATCATTAGGTAAACGAAAGGTCACATTCATCAGGCTGCGGCAATCTGGGTGTGCATGCGGCGTGTAAAACCCATCAGACGAATCGATTTGCTGATAGAGCAGCGCCGCCTTATCGCGATTGAGAGCGTGCATTTTTTCAAGGCCACCGACGGTGTGGATCAACCAATCAGTTACCAGCTTTAAAATGTAAATTCCGAATGTGGGAGGTGTGTTGTAGCAGGAATTGTTGTCGGCGTGATTGCGGTAACTGAGCATGCCCGGCAGTTTCTCGTCGAGGTCACCTACCATTTCTTCCCGCATGATCACTGCGGTGACGCCCGCCGGTCCCGCGTTTTTCTGCGCGCACGCATAAAGCACTCCGTAACGCGGCATGTCGAGCGGACGACAGAGGAAATCACTCGATGCATCGCAAACCAGAGGAACGCCGCCGGTCTGAGGTTCCTGCGGAAATTGCACACCTTGGATCGTTTCGTTGGATGTGAAATAAACGTAGGCTGCTTCTGGGTCCAGTTCCAATGTTTCTTCGGTGGGCACGCTCTGGTAATGCGACGACTTGCCGTCCCACGCTTGGCGGACCGAGCCTTCCCGCTTTGCTTCGGTAAACGCCTTGGCCCCCCAAGTGCCGGTGGTAATGTAATCTGCACTGCGTCCTCGCAGCAAGTTCATCGGGATCATCGAGAATTGGAGTCGCGATCCCCCCTGTAGAAACAGAACGCGATACGCATCGGGAATGCCCAGAAGCTCTCTCAGATTCGCTTCCGCCGCCTGGAGAATTGCTGTGAAGGCCTTCCCTCGATGGCTGATCTCCAGAATGCTAGCGCCGGCACCTGGTAAACAGAACAGATCCTGTTGAGCCTTGAGAAGTACCTCCTCGGGGAGCACCGCAGGGCCAGCCGAAAAATTGAAAATACGATCATCCATAGCAAAGGTCCTACCCTGGTTCGTCAGTCGAAAAGTGATCGATCGCAAAGATCCGAAACGCAACGGTGCGCTACGCTGCCGATTGTAGGAGTTGCCTCGCAGAGCGAAAAGGTCGGGCGGTGGTCGTATAGCGGCCCGTTTCATATACTTTGACTCCTATATACGTTGACCGTTGCTTGCGTGATGAGGTGGCTGCAGAGAGCCGAGTCGTACGGCAGGGCGGATGAGAATTGGAGGTGAATGATTTGAGATCTTTGGGCCGCTTACTGCAAATTGGGGGGCTTATTCTGTTGCCGGTGGCAATGCTGATGGAACTTTCGGGCCAACTAGGTCGCCAGGGTGTTGCCGAGTTGCTCATCATGTTAGTCGCCGGTGCAGTGGCATTCGCGTTGGGTCGTTTATTAGAGGGTTACGCTCGCTGAGCGGCGGTTGGCTCTCTCTCTTTCCTCGGCAATCGGGGCCGCTTATACTTGAATTTACGGTTTATAGCTGCGCTCTTTAGGATTCCGTCTGACTCTCGGGAGGCCAGTTCGGATGCAGGGCGACGACGGAAAAGAAATGAGAGGCCGATTTGAATTTACGGTTCTTCACGTTCATTGCGCTCTTGATCCTGCCGGTCGCGAGCCCGCTTGTCGCTGAGGCTCAGGGGCCCCGGCTCAGCCCTGCGAGGAGAGGCACCGTCCAACTTACGGAAACGTCGATCGAGAGTCTTTCCAACGAAGCGGCTGTGATGCGGATTCAGTTGGCGGCACTCCTCGGGGAGAGGGAGTGGGAAGGTGGAATCGATGTTCTCTTGCGTTTGATCGATCAGTTTGGTGACGACTTGGTGGAAACCGCACCCGGCCGATACCACTCGGTCGCCGCGTACTGCCAGGCGGTACTGGCAGAGTTGCCTGCCGACGCGCTTCAGCTTTACCGTGAGCGCGTCGACACGGCCGCCGCCGAGTGGTACGAGCAATTGCGGCAGATGAGCGGCGCGGAAGTGGAAGAATCGAAACTGCTCGACACTTTCTTCTGTAGTAGTTACGGAGATAAGGCTCTGCTTCTGCTTGGCGATCGCGCGCTGGAGCGCGGCGAACCGGATCGTGCGCGAGACTACTGGCAGCGCATGCACCCCTTCCTGACTGCCGAAGGGGGCGTCAGTCTCTGGCACGCGTTTTATGGCACAGAGCCGGAAGAGGCGGCCAAGACATTTGCGCTGCAGCGATACCGGTCCGAGCGGCCCCCGCTCGTATATCCGGATACCGATATCGAAACTGCTGAAATCCATGCCCGCCTCGTGCTGGCCTCGATATTGCAGAAGGACCTGGTTCGAGCACGCTGGGAACTTTCTGCATTCCGGCAACTTTACCCGGCGGCCCGCGGTTGGTTACGTGGTGGCGAGGGTCCCTATGCCGACACGCTTGCAGAGTTGATTGCCCTCGAATCGTCCGTGCCGACAACGACGCAAACCGAGTGGCCGACTTTTGCGGGGGCGTCGACGCGGAACCGAATTTTTTGGCCAACTTTCGATTTCTCTGCGATTCCGAAATGGAGCAAGCGCTATGAAAGTATGATGCCGGCTGTCGAATTGCCTCCCAAGTCACGACCGCCACAGCGGCCACAGGGTCAGGCGACCGGAGCGGGTCAGCAACACGATCTGTATTTTTATCCTTTGATCGCTCGCGGTTTGGTCTTGCTGAACAATAGCAGTCAGATTTTTGCCTTCGACATCGAGTCAGGCGAAGCGGCGTTCGAAGGAAGCCACCTCGGTCAAATTTACCCCCGCGGGAAACTTCCGAAAAATGCCAATCGTGAAGCGCGGAACCGCGTGGCGACAGACCCGCTGTTGCCGCCGCAATACTCGATGACTTTTTTTCGCGGGCGGTTATTTGCACGCATGGGTACGCAACTGACGAGTCGCCCTATCGGTTTTGATCGAGGTTACGCCGGCAATCGAATTCTCTGTATCAATCTCGATCGAGAGGGTGCCCTTGAGTGGAACTATCCTTCCAAGCAAGAGGAACCGCAATTCGATCGCGAAAAGTGGGCCTTTGAAGGGCCGCCTCTGGTCGACCCGCAGGGCGTTTATGTGGTCATGCGGCAGGGGGCCATGCAAGCAGGTTGTTACGTGGCCTGCTTGGATCCAGCGACCGGAAAACTCCGCTGGAGGCAGAAAGTGTGTCAGGCCAATACGCCGGGACAAGGTAATCGCAATGAAATTACCCATACTTTGCTGACCCTCGGCCAGGGGGCGCTCTATCTGAATACGAATCTGGGTGCGATTGCGTCGCTCCGCACCGAAGATGGTCGGGTGCGTTGGATCCATCGCTATTCGAGAGTCGCATCGGCCCGCTCGAGTAACCCGCCGGCGCATTGGAAGAGAGTTTTGAACCCCTGTGTATACGCCCGAGGTGTCGTGGTCGCAGCACCGAGGGACAGCAGTTATCTTTTGGCTCTCGATGCGAACACGGGCCAGTTGCTTTGGAAAAGTGCCCCGATGAACTCCTCTCCCTTACATTTGCTGGGCATCGCAGATGGTACTTTGATGGCGGCTGGCGACAATCTGTGGTGGTTCAATGCCATTACGGGGCGGGCGGAGGCAGTCTGGCCTCAACCGGGAAATCGTAGTGGTCCACGGGGGTACGGTCGGGGTTTACTGGCTGGGAGGTGGGTCTATTGGCCGACGCGTGAAAATGTTTATGTGTTTGACCAGCAGACGGTTCGCAATGGTCAGCGGCTTTATCCGGTGCAGCGGGCGGTGATTCCGCTCGTGCGTCCTGATTTGCCGGCGGCTGAACAGGTACGCGGAGGCAACTTGGTGGCCGGGGCGGGAGTCTGTCTGATTGCGGGCAGGGATTCGCTCCAGGCTTTTC
>JAQWPY010000081.1 GCA_029245145.1 Pirellulales bacterium
ACCTGGTGCTGGCACTAAGAACAGTGACGCAAAACGAGCAGGTGCTCTATCGCGCCTGGAGCTTGCGGCTTTGGATCGGCCTGACGATGGGGGCCTGTGGCGCCATTTACTACGGTCTTTGAAACGCGTGGCCGTCGACAAATCGTGTCCGCTAGCCTCGACTTCCGCGGGTCCGTTGCGCTGTTTTGCACAATCTTGACGTTTTCATGCGATGCGTGTGCTACTCCACTTTTCATCGACGGTGCGGGCGGTGACGGCCACACCCACCATCAGCGGCGCACCGATTATGCATCTGCTCGATTCTCATACGGCACAAAAGCATCACGCTTTAATTCCACACTTCGCGAAGTTGCGTCCGCTTCGGCAAAGTCGCTTTCACTCTGATAAGCCCGAAGTCCGAACACCGGGAGCATCGCAAAGAGATGATCGAAGATGGTTGCCTGAATATCTTCATAAAATGCCCACCGCGTGTCGGTCGTAAAACAATACAATTCGATCG
Organism: Pirellulales bacterium; assembly: GCA_029245145.1. Classification (GTDB taxonomy): domain Bacteria; phylum Planctomycetota; class Planctomycetia; order Pirellulales; family UBA7805; genus UBA7805. The sequence continues at coordinate 500 of JAQWPY010000081.1, forward strand.
GAAGCCCGGTCGGCGTCGGCTGCAATTGACGCACCAGCAGGGTCATCCCCGTGTGGTGAATTTGGGGATGCTGCTGCAAATAGGCCAGCACATATTGTCGAAAAAGACCACTGTTGGTGATCCGCGACCCCGCCGAACACTCGGGATTCCCCTCCACCGACTGCTGCTCCAACCGCAGCGCCTCATCCATCAGCGGGATGTTTGAAACCTCTTCCAATTCGCTCTTGGTCAGCATCCGAATCGACCGCTGATCCAGGTAGATCGACCGCTTGATCCGCCGTCCCCCGGAGTCGAACATTCCCCGCCAGTTGATAAACGAAGTCTGAACCAGTGTGTACGTCGGCAAACTGGTAATCGTCTTATCAAAATTCTGCACCTTGACCACGTTCAAAGAAACTTCAGTCACGTATCCGTCGGCGTCCGAACCTTTTACCGAAATCCAGTCGCCCACCCGCACTAGATCGCCCGTAGTCACAATCACGTTGGCAAACATGGAAAGGAGAGTGTCACGAAACACGATGAGCAGCACTGCCGACATTGCACCAAGCGCGGTAACGAAATAAATGGGAGACTTATCCATCAGTACCGAGACAATGAGGATGCCCGCAATGCTATACACAATAAACGCGCCCACCGTGACATAACCAGCAAAGGCATTTTTCCGATTTACCCTTGGTAAACTCGAGTAATAGGCATCGGCAAGGCGCGCAATCCGGAGCAGCATATGGGCAAAAATCGCAATGAAAATCGAATTGATAATCCGGTGTGCGACAACAACAAACTCCTTATCGAGATCAGGCAACCAATCGACGACAACGTCGATGACAACAATGGCTACAACGCTCGCCAAACTCCCGAGTACCCGACTTTCGTTAATTTGCTTGAAGCGAATACTTTTTGATGCAAATTGGCTTTTTGCAATCGGCCTGAAAATCAAAAACCGAAAGACGAGATAAATGAACCATAGAGCGAGCAGCAACCCCACAATGACGATCGGGTAAAGAAAAACGTGCGCTTGCTTGCCGCGTGCGAGTTCATGAAACCAACCTGATAGCGTACTGGCGAAGAGCGCGGGGGCAAAAAGAAGAGAATCGCTGCCGGTCAACATCTGCATCTCCTAAGCTAGATCACAACCCTCATGCGCAATTTACTCCGAATCCCTACCAATCTTTCGGGAAGCCAGCGCATCGAACGCTCCTAGTGTACATAATCTTCAAATGCGACCAATGAGAGGCACCCGACCGAACGCAACGTGGGTATCGACTGGCAAGTCGCCTGCGATTCGTGGCCAAAAGCACAGACATCACCCGGGTCGGCAAAGCCGAACATTCGTGCGATAGTTCACCTATGGCTGTATTTTCATATCACCTGGCAAATACTACAGTCGGCACAACGCTGAGAGCACTCACTTCTCCACCACGTGCATCTCACGTTCACGGCCTGGTCCACGCGGAATGCATGGCCAGCATGACGCTTGGTTCTTCTATTATTTCCCCTTCGCGAATGAAGCTCCGCGAGTTGGCGGTCTTTGCGAAATGGAAAGACAACGATGCCTTAGACAACTTTTTAACAAGAACACTAATGGGAAAGATTCTGTCTGAAGGATGGCATGTTCGACTCGCGTTTATGCGTCGCTGGGGACATGTCGACGAATTTGACGGGCTTCCGGAGAGTGTCGGCGAGCAGAGTCCCGATGTACCCGTAGTCGCAGTGACGATTGCACGAATGAAACTTCTACAAGTACCTCGCTTCGTTCGTTGGGGCAAACCAGTTGAAAAACTCGTTCGAGATCATCCAGGCATCACACTGGCGACTGCCGCAATCAGACTCCCTCGCACGGTATCCACTTTTTCAGTCTGGAAAACTCAGCGTGAAATGATTGAGATGGTGCATGGAACCAGTTCCATCTCCAAGCCCGATCGTCACGCGGTGGCGATGAAGGAACGAAATCGCAAGGATTTCCATCACCAATTTACCACGCTCCGCTTTAAACCGCTCTCGGAAAACGGAACGTGGAAAGGGCAATCGGATATTGTCCCGACCCTTGAACCACGATCTTAGCGTTTGCCGATCCATGAACATCGCCTACCGATCGCAACACTTTCAGGACTGGGCAAGTCAGCAGTGGAACATTTGGCGAGGCCAGAGAATTGCCCCGGACGATGTTCCATGGCTGATGGGTCCTTTTGGAGAGGTCGGCGCCCAAGCCGACGACTTCATCACCACCATAGCGGCAGACGAAGATTTAACGGTCGATCGAAATCTGAAAAATGGCGGCTTGCTTTCGTCAATCCAGGACCTGGAACTTTCAAAGTCCGAAAGTGAACGACTTCGCCCTGAGATTATCGACTTCTATGAAAACACTGCGCTTTATGAACTGGACCTCAAGATTGAGTGGCGTTCGTATTTCCCGATTTTCGGAAGACTGGTCAGTTTTCTATACAGCAATCGACTCAAGCAACTCAATTTCCCCATGAACCAGCAGGAACTATCAGATGGAGTCAATAGCGAGGTCGTCGCGCTGCGCGATCCCACTACAGGAAACACAAAGTATACCGCCTGGTATCGCACGTTCATTTCCAGTGGCCGGGTTCTCTATTCCGGTATTTATTCCACCTGTAAAATTCCATCGGGCAAAGTGTGCATCAAAGCGGTTTTCCCGTTACCCAGAGGTAATGCAACCGTTATTCTGAAGCCCGCAGTTGGCACGAACGGTGAACTCTGCCTCACATCATCCGGAAAAATGTATGGCGACCCCGGCTTTTACTTCTTAGTCAACGATTCCAAAGGTTGTCATTGGGCACAATACATCCGCTCATTTCGAGAGCGCCTCAACGTCTTTGTTGACAAAAATGGCAAACTACGAGCAGAGCACACCATCACACTATGGAAGCAACGGGTATTCACAATCGTTTTCAAACTTTCACGTCGGGAGAATTCGTGTTCGTGACGACACAAATAATTACCCGGATTTGATAGACATGCCCAAGTAGCCGCCAACAAGTCGTGACCGCACGGCCGCACCTTGAATCACTGCACCTTGTATTTTTGCACAATCTTGACGTTTCTATACAATGAAGTTCGCCACTTAACCTGGAAACTGGCCGGAGACGGAAAAATGGGAGACGGGAACCCCAACGATCCTCAGACTCCAGAGAGGCATGGCCTCGAAACACCACCGCCAGCTCGGCGCGTTTCGCAAACGATAGGAACGTTCGTCCTTGTGATCGGTGGGTTGATCCTCGCATACGCCGCCGCCGCATTTTGGTTATTCAATGATTTGCCACCAAATGACGCTATCCATGGACGACTTCCCAGCCTCTACTTGATGGGCGCGGGAATCGTCATCGCAGTCGTCGGCTTGATCGCCAGCGACCAGCGAGTCGGTCGGAGAGACAAATCGCCGAAAGAAGCCTCTCGAAAAGTAATCCCTACCAGCTATGGAATCATCGGGCTCGTGCTAATTTTGATCATTATATTCTTTGTTATCTCTCTACTGTGACGCGGAAATCACAGACTCGCGCATCGCGACGCTGCAGGGCGAATTCCCCGATTGCAAAATTGACGCATCCGGCGACTGAAAAGGCTCGAAGACACCGGAATGGCGTTTCACGCGATATTGTTTGCCGCATCGTGCAGTCTCTCCCCCTGCGAGGTGAGGGCGATATAATGCGGGCATCCCCTGCGAGCACCTATCTGGCTTGGCCCCGCGGGACAGCCTCACTGCAAAACAAGGAAAAGAATAACGCCATGCGAAAAAATCTGCGTCACATCGCCCTCTGTCTCAGTCTTGTTTTTGTGATGGCCAGCGTCGCCACAGCCCAACGCGGCGGGGGTGGCGGAAACCGTGGCGGTGGCGGAAACCGTGGCGGCGGCGGAAACCGTGGAGGAGGTGGACAGCGGGACGCCCGGCCCCAACCGGCAAAACAACCGGCAAAAAATATCGAGCGCGATCGAGTGCAGCGTCCCGGTGAGGCAAGACCTCAGCGAGATAGCCGGCCCGAACCCGGAAAAAACATCAACCGCGATCGAGGCGAGCGGCCGAATGCGGTAAACCGCGGTGAGGGTCCGCCGACCCGTGGCGAGTTGCAAAATTTTCTCGGCGACGGCAATCGCCCGGCCGCCGGTAACAGAGCAGGCGACAGGAAAATTGGTCCCGAGCGAGTCCCCGCACTCGAGAACAGAGGACCGCAGCGGCTCTCGGAAGAGCGTCGCGGTACACTCAAAGCGAATGTGAATCAACGGGGCGAGCAAGTCCGCAACGATTTGAGAAACAATTATCCGCGATGGGATTTCTGGAGCGATCATCCCACGTGGGCACGGGCACGGTGGACTCGTCCCTACCGCTGGGCAACCTGGGGCGCTCTGACCAACTGGTTCGGGTGGGCAGCGAACGGTCGATATGTAGATTACACGTATGGTGACAATCTCTATTACGACGATGACAGTGTCTACTACGACGGTACCGAGGTGGCAAGCAATTCCGACTATGCCCAGCAGGCCGAAGAATATGCGGAAGCAGGATCGGAAGCGGTGGCCAACGCAGATGAAAATACGGAGTGGATGAGCCTCGGCGTCTTTGCGCTGGTCCACGAAAAAACGGACAAGCCCCACATGTTCTTTCAACTCATGGTCGATAACGCGGGCGCCATCGCGGGTTCCTATCACGATTCGGAAAGCGGGGAGACAAAAAATGTAACCGGCCTGGTCTACAAAGAGACCCAGCGGGCCTGCTGGTCGGTGGCCGGAAAACCGGAAAACGTCGTTGAGACCGGAATCTATAATTTGACCCAGGACCAGACCGAGTGCCTGATGCACTTCGGCTCGGAGCATACGCAAACCTGGCTGCTCGTACGCATGGAAGAACCGAAAGATGGGTCAAACCAAGCGAGTGCGGGCAACCAATAACCCGCCCTGCTCGCCACCTATGTATGGTCTGAGAAAGCCATCTTGACGCGGTGCACGGTCTGGAAATAATCGGGGCCAGTGTTCGCTTTCCGTTACCCCACACATCCATACACTCTGATGCAGCCCAGACGCTTTCTCACTCTGCTCACTTTTTCCGCCGTCTTGCTATCGGCAACTCTCGCGATGGCAATCGATGCGGGCATGCCCAATCCGCCCTCAAGGCCCACCGAAGTGTCGGTCGGTGTTTTCGTTGCCGACATTATCGATCTGGACGAGGTGAACGAAAATTTTCAGATCGAAATGGTTCTGGTGGCAACCTGGCACGACCCGCGACTGGCATTCGATCCAGAAAAAGAGCAAACGAAACAAAAGATTTTCCAAGGTGGCTATCAATTTGCCGAGGTCTACTCGGGCTGGTGGCCCCAACTGCTGATTCTTAATGAAGTGGGGCGGGGCGATTTCAACGCCGTAAAGATCACGGTCTACCCGGATGGCATGGTGCGTTATGCGGAGCAGCGGAATGTATTGCTTGAGACACCGATGTCGCTCCACAGCTATCCCTTCGATACCCAAGACCTCAAGGCCTATATCATACCCTTCGGCAACCTAAAAGAAGAAGTCGTTTTAAAGATTAACGATGGGCTGAGGCAGGCTACGGATGAATATGTGAAACGCCACAGTAGTGTGAATATTGCCGAATGGGACCTCGAGCATCTCGATATGAAAGCGGGGGAAACATTTTATCGAAATGGCGGCGTCAAGCATCCGATCTCTCAAATCGTACTGACGATCAAGATGAAGCGGCAAAGTGCGCATGTGGTCTGGGACATTATCTGCCCTCTGCTGATTCTGGTGTCGATGGTCTGGTCCATTTTCTGGATGGACGTCGAATCGCTCGCGGACCGGCTCAATATCTCCTTCATTGGTATCCTGACGATCGTGGCCTATCAGTTCCTGATTATCGACAACATGCCGCGTATCTCGTACCTGACCTTTACCGATGCATTGCTCCTCCTCTCGTTCATCATCATGTCGCTGACGATTCCCCAGAGCCTGTACATCCACTCGCTCGTCAGGCGGGGCAAACAAAACAAAGCGCAGCGGATCGATCGCATGTCGCGTTGGGCGTTTCCCGTTTTCTACGCGGTGATGGCAATCGGCAACTACGTCTTCTATCTCTACATCTACCTCACGTAATCAGCGATCCGCTTTGCCTGAGGCACGCCGACAGTTGGCAATTCTCCGCAAGATGATGGAGAAGAAAGGCAGGTAGATGATGTCGGCAAAAAAGAGAAACGCCAGGAAGCAAAGCGGCAGCGGCCCGAAAAAGACATAGTAGATGCCGAGCAGCGAGCCGCCCGTTTTACTCAACAGGCCCAGCAGAAAAAGATCGTAGTTTTCGACCGGCCGGGAGGCGATGCGGTGGTACCCGACGCCGAAGAGCATTACGAGCACGCCCGTCAACTGAATCGGCATTACTAACTCCGGCTTTTCGATATCGAAGAGGCGATACCCCTCGTGATAGAGCACGATCATCGATAGCCCGGCAAACAGATTGAAAGTGCCGGCAAATCGCAAGAGCCGGCGCATCCACGGATCGAGACAGGGGCCCGGGACACCGGCAACATCTCCTCTATTTCCCACAGATCTCCTCCTACGGTTCTGCCGACACGATAGCTCATTTACCGCCCGGCGTCACGGTCAGGATTGCCACACCAGCGCGATGGGGACTGCCCCTCCCGAAAGCGTTGGGGTAAGGTGGCCAAAACACGCGGCGAGCCGATTCGCCGCACCGCCAAACCCCAGAAGCACTTCGCCCGCAAAGGAACATGAACCATGAAAAAATTTCAGCTGACTCTGGCCGCGCTTGCTGCATTGACGCTGTCGGCTTGCAGTGGGGAGAAGGAAACCAAAAAGCCCGAGGCTCCTCCAGTGAACCTGAAAATTGAAGCGCCGGGCGTCGACGTCGAGGTAGGCGGCGGTGAAGGGGTGAAAGTCGACGCCCCGGGTGCCGATGTCGATGTAAAAAAAGAAGGCGAATAGATCCCGACACACCGATTGCGGCCTGACGGCCGGAAAGCAAATGCCATGCATGCGGTTTCCGAAGAGTCGTACCTCGCGCTCAAGGCAATGATGATGCCGCGGGATACGAATGCCCACGGAACGATCTTCGGCGGAGTGATTCTCAGTTATATGGATCAGGCCGGCGCGATCGGTGCGCGACACGCATTGAGTGCGGCGGGTATCGAGGAGAAACCGCTGGTCAGCGTGGCAATCGACCGCGTCGAATTCCTCAAACCGATCCACGTGGGCGATGTAGTGAGCTTCGTCACCCGGGTAACGCACACCGGTAATTCATCGCTCACCGTCGAAATCGTGGTCAATGCCGACCGTGAGGGGGAATCGGTCGAGATGACGCGAGGATCGGTGACCTATGTGACAGTGCAGATCGGTCCGAACGGGCACACGCCCGTTGCATTTGGCGCGTAAGTCAGCCATGCCTTGCGGCCTGAAAAAACTGACCGTAATTCGGGCTTACCCTTTGAATTACAATGGGATATAAAGCCGCAGGGAAACCCCCGGGTGATTTTCCCATAGAATGATAGTAGTAGCAGGCCATCCGACACGGATCAAATCAGATGCAGAGGCTCACCGCACTTTACCAGACCACGCTTGGCAAGAAGGCAGTGGTCGCGGTCACGGGGCTGATCCTCTATGGGTTCGTGGTAGGCCACATGCTCGGCAACCTCAAAGTGTTCACCGGCAACGACGCGGCAGGTGAACCGCACATCGACATCTATGCCCATTTCCTGAGGACCATGGGTGAACCGATGGTCCCATATAGTTTTTTACTCTGGGTGGCGCGGATTATCCTCATCGCGGCACTCGTCCTGCACGTTTATACTGTGGTGCTTCTCTCCCGGCGAAATCATGCAGCGAGACACGAAAACTATGCCGACCCCCGCTACTCCCAAGCGTCTGCCCCGGCTCGCTGGATGATGGTCAGCGGCGTGTTGTTGCTCGCCTTTATCGTCTTTCACCTGCTGCAATTCACCTTCGGCAAAATCGGCGGGGCGCCTTTCGTCGAGGGTGCGGTTTACGCCAACCTCTACCATGCATTTCACCAATGGTTTTTTGTCGGACTCTATGTGATCGCCATGGCGGCCCTCGCCCTGCACGTGAACCACGGCGTCTGGAGCCTGTTTCAGACACTCGGACTCGACAACCCGGATCGAAATCGGATCTTTCGTCTGCTGGCAACGCTCAGTTCCGTCGGGCTGTTTGTCGGTTTTGCATCGGTCCCGCTGCTTTTCTTTTTGGGACTGATGCCGTCACCGCCGACAGGTGAAGCGGTGCACCTCACAGAAGGAGTGATGTAGGTCATGGATTTTAACGCCAAAATCCCGGACGGTCCGATTGAAGACAAGTGGACCGGTCATCTCGAGAGCATTCGCCTGGTCGGACCGCGCAATCGCCCCAAGTACAAAATTATCGTCGTGGGCTCCGGTCTCTCCGGAGGTGCGACCGCAGCTTCGTTGGCGGCAATGGGCTACAAGGTGAACTGCTTCTGCTTCCAAGACAGTCCGCGGCGAGCGCATAGCATCGCAGCTCAGGGCGGAATCAATGCTGCCAAAAATTATCGCAATGACGGCGACAGTGTCTTCCGGCTTTTTATGGACACGCAAAAAGGGGGCGACTATCGAGCCCGCGAAGCGAATGTCTACCGCCTGGCTCAGTGCAGCACGGGCATTATCGATCAAGCGGTGGCTCAGGGTGTTCCTTTTGCCCGCGAGTATGGCGGCATGCTCGCCAACCGGTCCTTTGGTGGCGTGTTGGTGCAGCGCACTTTCTACTGCCGCGGAGAGACGGGTCAGCAACTACTGCTTGGTGCCAATTCATCGCTCGCCGAACAGATACGGAACGGCGGCGTCAAAATGCACACGCGTAGCGAAATGATGGACTTGGTCGTAGTCGATGGACGCACCCGCGGAATCGTATACCGAGATCTTGTCACCGGGGAGGTGCGGAGCGAGTCGGCCGACGCAGTGGTTCTGGCCACCGGTGGTTACTGCAACGTGTATTTTCTCTCGACCAATGCGAAGGGTTGCAACGTCACCGCGATCTGGCGGGCCTATAAACGGGGCGCGGCCATGGCCAACCCGAATTTCGTACAAATCCATCCCACCTGCATTCCCGCCTCCGGCGACCACCAAGCCAAGCTGACCTTGATGAGCGAATCGCTCAGAAACGATGGCCGTATCTGGGTTCCAAAAAATCAGGACGACCAAAGAAAACCGAGCGACATTCCCGAGGAAGATCGCTATTACTATCTCGAGGAACGCTACCCGCGATTCGGAAACCTCGTTCCCCGCGACGTGGCTGCCCGCAATGCAAAGGATGTCTGCGACAGTGGCATGGGTGTGGGCTCCACGGGATACGGGGTGTACCTCGACTTTTGCGATGCGATCCACGAACAGGGCGAGAAGGCGGTCAATGCAAAGTACGCGAATCTGTTCGAAATGTACGAACGGATCACCTCCGACGATCCTCGCCACACGCCGATGCGAATCTATCCGGCGCCCCACTACACGATGGGAGGTCTCTGGGTCGATTACAACTTGATGACCACCATCCCCGGATTGTTCGCTGTCGGCGAGGCAAACTTCTCGGATCACGGAGCCAACCGATTGGGGGCCAGCTCGCTGATGCAGTGCCTGGCAGACGGATATTTCGTATTGCCGGCGACGATCGGCGACTACCTGAGCCGGCACCCGAGCGCCGAAATCTCCGCCGACGATCAACACTTCAAGGCGGTGGAACATGAAGTGCGGGATCGCTTACTGAAATTGATGTCGATCAAAGGAAACCGATCCGCCTCCTCGCTGCATCGGCAGTTAGGCAAATTGATGATCGATCACTGCGGCATTTCCCGCAATCAACAAGGACTTGAGGAAGCGCTGCGAAAAATACCCCAGATGAAGGAGGAGTTCGGCAGTCAACTCTCGGTCCCGGGAAGCGACGACCAAGTGAATCAGGCGCTGGAACATGCCGGACGGCTGAGTGACTTTTACGACTTTGCCGAACTCATGTGTCGCGATGCGCTGCATCGCGATGAATCGTGCGGATGCCACTTCCGAGAAGAGCATCAGACTGCCGAAGGAGAGGCACTGCGGAACGATGAAAAATTTGCCAACGTCTCTGCCTGGCAATATCGGGGCGAGGACAACGAAGCGGAGCTCTACCAGGAATCGCTCGAGTTCGAGGCAGCCCCTCTCGCTCAGAGGAATTACAAGACATGAAATTACATCTTCGAATCTGGCGACAAAAAGACGGTTCCTCTCCCGGGCAATTCGGCGAGTACGACCTGGATGGCGTGCGGGACGAAATGTCGTTTCTCGAAATGCTCGATGTCCTCAACGAACAACTGATCGACGGCGGTGAGGAACCAGTCGCCTTCGATTCGGACTGCCGCGAGGGTGTCTGCGGCATGTGCTCGCTGGTGATCAATGGTAAAGCGCACGGACCGCTCGCCGGAACGACGACCTGCCAACTCTACATGCGACACTTCAACGAAGGCGACGTTGTCACGATCGAGCCCTGGAGATCGTCCGCCTTTCCCGTACTCCGCGATTTGATTGTCGACCGTTCGGCATTCGACCGGATCATGCAAGCCGGCGGTTACGTGACCCTGCATTCCGGACCCAAACCGGAACCGAACTCCATACCGATCGAACCAGAGGTTGCCGAACAGGCACTCGACGCAGCCACCTGCATCGGTTGCGGCGCGTGTGTAGCTGCCTGCCCCAACGGATCGGCCATGCTCTACACGGCTGCCAAAGTGTCGCACCTCGGACTGCTTCCGCAGGGTCAACCGGAACGCTACGGCCGGGTCAAAAAGATGGTCGATCAGATGGACCAGGAGGGGTTCGGTGCCTGCCGCAATTATGCGGAGTGCGAAGCGCAGTGCCCGAAGGAAATCAGCATTAACTTTATCTCGCAGATGAATCGGGATTATCTCAAAGCGACGCTGAGCGAACCGGTCGACCGTCGCAGTAAGATGAGTTCGCAGTAAACTACGAGCGCCCCATGACTGCCGCTCAACTTCCATTTTTTAGTGGCACCCTGCTGCTTATGGCCCTCGGACCGCTCGGTGCATGCGCCGAAGAAGACCTGTTCGGTAAGGCGACCCGGACGCTGCAGATCCCCAGTCGGTCGGCGGGCGGGAATGCTTGGTCGATTCACACGGTCAGTGCCAAAAAAGAAAATCTCCGCGGAAGTGTGACGCGAATGCTGATTCCACAAGAAGTCGAGGGCAAACTGATCGAGCGCGAAGTGCTGATCCATGCGCCGCGGTCGATCGACGCCTCGGCCAGCTATCCTATCGTCTTTGCCCTTCACGGTAACGGCGGGCAGAATCGCGGGTTCCTCCGGCAGCTGCGTCCTTTCGTCGACCGCGGTGACTTCGTTGGAATCTATCCACAAGGCCATCGGCGGAGTTGGAACCTGGGTGAGGAAGCCTCAACGGCGGATGATGTGGCATTTATAAACGCCATCATGGAAAAACTAGCTGAGATTCGGCAACTCGATACCGAAACCGCGTTTGCGATAGGCTTTTCGAACGGCGCGGGAATGGCACATCGACTGGCGATCGAAACAGATCACTTTCTCGCCATTGCAGCAATCGTCTCGCATATGACAGTCGAGATACTTCCAGAGGAAGAGACGGCGACCGTTTCCGTGCTGCAGATCAGTGGCGATCGCGACCAAATTATTCCCTACCAGGGCGGCGATTCACCCACCGGGCATTTGTTTCTTCCGGCGGAGGTCAGCTCGCGGATCTGGGCGCGACACAACGGCATGAAGGGAAGGCCCGAAGTCTCTGACACGCCGGACGGAAACGAAAAGATCGTTTATGGCGATGGCCCCGGCGATCCGGTGGTGATCCATTACAGGATGCGCGATTTCGGCCACGGAGGATTCGAGCGAAAAGAGGGTGGAATCAATCGCCTGGCATGGAACTTTTTCCGGGATCGAATCCGCGACACAGAAGAATAAAGGCTACTGCGAGGTTCGGTAAGCCAAGACCGTGCGTTAACGCGCGGCGTCATCTCTTGTCGACCGCATGCGCCCTTGCTATACCGGGGGCACGTTAACGCTTTGCATCAGCAATGCAATCCGCGGTCCCCTGCGTATCCGATAACAGGCTGCTGATGGCACGACTCTCAAAACAGCAGGTCGCCTGGGCTCTCTACGATTGGGCTGCGAGTGCCTACGCGCTGTGTATCCTGGCCGGATTCTTTCCGATCTTCTTTCAGGAATACTGGGCTGCCAATTTATCGGTGGCAGATGAAACCTTCTGGTATGGCATGTTGGT
>JAQWPY010000083.1 GCA_029245145.1 Pirellulales bacterium
AGAACTGGCGCGATTGCTTGATTCCAGTGGTTCCACTGTTCGCTCCCTCTCCAGGACTTCCACTCTTCTGAATTTCGTTCAGCGCTGGAATCGAGCGAGTCTGCCTTGCGTTGGTCTTCGAGCGTGTTGCGCGCGATGGTAATGCAGCGTTCGATGATCGGCCGGACTTCCTTCGCCTTGGCCATCGTGGTCACGACCCGTCCTTTGACGGCGGGTGAATTATCGTCAAACTCTGCGTCACGCTCAGTAAGCAGCAGGCTCGATGCAAGGTTTTTTAACATCGCCCGCCGATGGCTTGGCGATCTTCCTAATACTCGTCCAATTCGTCGATGTCGCATAAGTCGTACCTAATATCTAGCTCGAGTTTCGCTGAGTCGGACTCGAACTTTCTATTCTCATATTCGCAAATTACAGCGTCGGGATGGATGGCTGAGGAATCCGCATTCCCAACCGCAGTCCTAATTCGCCTAATTTTTCATTCACTTCGTGAAGCGTGGTATCGCCGAAGTTACGAACTTCCATCAGCGAGTCTTCGTCTTTGCCAATCAAATCTCGTACGGTCAAAATGTTTTCTGCTTCGAGGCAATTGCCCGCTCGTACCGACAAGTGCAATTCACCGATACTCATATTCAGCTTCTTTTCAACCGCTGGATCGACACCGTCAGTATTGACTCGCTGGGTGCTGTGAATCTCAGGGCCCAGGTCGCTGAACTGTACAAACGGATTGAGATGCTTGCGGAGGATCTTTGCGGCCTCGACCATCGCGATCTCCGGTTGAACGCTGCCGTTCGTCCAGATTTCCATCGTCAATTTGTCATAATTCGTTTTCTGGCCGACCCGCGTTTCCTCAATTTCATAACGCACGCGGACAACAGGACTATAGACAGCGTCGATCGGGATAATGCCTATTTCCTGCTCGCTCGGAGTATGTTCGCTCGCGGGCACGTATCCTCGGCCATTCTCCACGACCATTTCCATTTCAAATTTACGGTCACCACTGCTTGTCGCAATCTTATGATCCTTGCTGATCACTTCGACCGACGAATCCGCGATGATGTCCGCACCCGTAATATCACCCGCAGTCTCCTTCTCGACTCGGATTACTTTGGTCGTGTCGGAGTGGTTTTTTACCACCAGTGACTTTACGTTGAGAACGATATCGGTCGCGTCCTCGACGATGCCCTCAAGCGTGGTAAATTCGTGCTGCGCACCCTGGATGCGCACCTGGGTGATCGCACTCCCCTCGAGACTCGAAAGAAGAATTCTACGAAGGCTGTTGCCAACCGTGACACCAAAACCGCGTTCGAACGGTTCGGCGACAAACTTACCGTAGGTGGGTGTAAGTGTTTCCTTTTGAACCTGACTCGGAAGTTCTAGACCGCGCCAACGAATATGCATTTCTTGTCTCCGTAACCGCTTGTTTTCACAATTCGGTAATTTACTGTCTCACGAGATTGATTTCCGAAAAGACCTCGGCGTAGGCCGATGCCATAACGAATTAGACTCGCCTTTTTTTGCACGGCCGACACCCGTTGTGCGGCATTGGCGTGACGTCCTCAATCGACTTGATGTTCACGCCAGCCGATTGAAGTGCCGTGATCGCACTCTCTCTCCCACTTCCGGGGCCATTGACTCGAACGTCAACATCCTTGATTCCAAATTTTTTGGCCTTATCCGCTGCCTGTTGTGCTGCACATTGACCGGCAAACGGCGTACTTTTCCGACTCCCTTTGAAGCCAGAGGTTCCCGCGCTGGCCCAACACAACGTATCACCCTTCGTATCGGTCACCGTCACGGTCGTATTGTTGAAGGTCGCCTTGATGTAGACGATCCCCACCGAGACATTCCGCCGAACCTTCTTCTTCTTGCTTTTTGCCACTGCGACTCCCGCTCACTTTTGCTTTGCGTGCTTAACTACCGTTGAAAACATCTTTGCCGATGGTTTGGTTACCACTACCGCAAATCCTTCACGCCCTTCTTTCCTGCCACCGTTCTGCGGGGACCTTTGCGCGTTCTGGCATTGGTCCGCGTTCTTTGTCCACGAACGGGCAGCCCGCGACGATGGCGCATGCCACGGTAGCAGGCAATATCTCGCAACCGGGAAACGTTTTGCGCAACCTGTCGACGCAACTGGCCTTCCACGACATAGTCTTTGTCAAGAATTGCCGCTAAACGAGCCACCTCATCCTCTTGCAATTCCCGTGCACGCTTGTGCGGGTCGATCCCTGCGTCTTGGCAAAGCTGCCGCGCGCTTTTTGGACCTACACCGTACAAATACGTTAAGGAAATAACCGTGGGACGGTCGTTCGGGATATCGACACCTAAAAGACGGGGCATAGTGTTTCTTCTGCAAACAACTCGGTTGGATTTACTTAAGGCGGTGCAACTTCGTTTGAACCGGCGCCCGACCCAAACGCTGCAGCTCCGGCGACGCACCACGGCACACGACTCCGTACGCCAAGCACCCGCCGAAGATATTGTCCACCATCGATTAACCCTGCCGCTGTTTGTGGCGGGGATTTTTGCAGACCACGAAGACAACGCCCCGACGACGGACGATCTTGCAACTTTCGCAAATACGCTTGACGCTGGCGCGAACTTTCATGGCACTGACATACTGAGATGGACTCACTGGTAATCCAGCAAATATAAGGGCCACAGTGGGTTCCGTTCAAGGGGCCGCTCTACGGGCAGGACCTGATCCGGGGCCGGGAGTGGTGGGCCGCGATACGCAAACGGGCTGAATGTGGTGGGTGGGAGGACCTTCGTGGCGAAAAATGCAGGAAATACGGAATTTCGCCCGAAATCACGTGGATGGTAACCGCCACCTCCGGCCGGCACGTTCTATTGGCAACACTCGGGGAGTGGGGAGCTGTGTCAAAGGGAGCTGTGTCAAAGGGAGCTGGCGGCTTGCTTGCCGCGATCCCTGGCTCGATGCGATGAACGGAGACGGTCGGTTTGATGCCGTTGTTTCGTCGAGTGTCGAGAGTGCAAAACACAACCGCCAAAAAGCGTTACAAGTCATCCCGCCTCACGGCATCGGGCAGCCGGCGCGGTCGATCTCATCGGTTGCGTTTGCTATATCGATGTGGCACGATAGGGCCTCGCCGGCGAGCCGTTTTTGACGGCGTTGCCTTTGAGGATCGATCGAAACAGAAAATGAATGAGGATGCTTACCATGGCTGCATTTCCCGAGATCGAAAAAATATCCTACGAGGGTCCTGAGTCGCATAATCCTCTCGCGTTTCGACATTACGACGCTGATGCGGTCATCGAAGGGCGATCGATGAAAGAGCATCTGCGTTTCAGTGTGGTTTACTGGCACACATTCCGCGGAGCGGGTGCTGATCCCTTCGGGCCCGGATGTGCGGAGCGGGCCTGGCAACTCGAGGATGGATCGGTCGACGACGCGATCCGGCGTGCGGAAATGGCCTTCGAGTTTATCGAGAAATTAGGTGCGCCGTACTACGCATTTCACGATCGCGATATTGCCCCAGAGGGGAAAACTTTACAGGAAACGAATCAAAATCTCGATGCGGTGGCCGAAGCACTAAGCCAATTGCAGAGCAGTACCGGTATCAAATTACTCTGGGGCACGGCGAACCTGTTTAGCAATAAGCGATACATGCATGGGGCTGCCACCAGTCCGAATGCCGATGCGTTTGCATTTGCAGCGGCACAGGTAAAAAAAGCATTGGAAATTACCAACCAGCTCGGTGGTGAAGGCTATACGTTTTGGGGAGGCCGAGAGGGGTACCAGAATTTGTGGAACACCGATATGAAGCGCGAGTTGGATCACCTCGCACAACTCCTGCATATGGCGGTCGATTACGCGAAGGAAATTGGTTTTGAAGGCCAATTTTATATCGAACCCAAACCGAAAGAGCCGACCAAGCATCAATATGACTCCGATGCGGCCGCCTGCATTAATTTTTTACGTGCGTACGATCTCGAAAATCATTTGAAATTGAATCTCGAGACCAATCACGCAACGCTAGCCGGGCATACGATGATGCACGAGATGGATACGGCCGGAAGCCAAGGGATGCTCGGGTCGATTGATGCCAATACGGGTGACGAACTTTTGGGATGGGACACTGATCAATTTCCTACCAACGTCTATCTCACGACGCAGTGCATGTTGATGCTTTTGAAATACGGAGGATTCAAGAGCGGTGGAGTTAATTTCGATGCCAAGGTTCGCAGGGAAAGTTTTGAACCGATCGACCTCTTTCATGCCCACATTGGCGGGATGGATGCTTTTGCCGCAGGCCTGAAAATTGCTGCCGCGATTCGGGCAGACGGGGAACTTGCTCGACTGCTCAGTGAGCGATATGCCAGTTGGGATAGCGGTGTGGGAGCAGCCATCGAAAAGGGCGAGCACAGCTTGAAAACGCTCGAGGCGTACATGCTCGAGAAGGGCGAGGCGGATGCAAACACCAGCGGCCGTCAGGAGATGCTGGAAAATCTGATCAATCGATACGTCTACTGATTGTGCCGATCAGATAACGATTTGAGGATTCCGGTTTCGCAACGCATCGGCCAGGCTCGGTGTATCGGTGTACAGCACGGCATCTATGCCGCAGGCGATCCCACCCTCGATGTTGGCTTGCAGATCGTCAGTGTAGAAAATGTTTTCCGCAGGTACACCGGCCGCCTCGACCGCTGCCTGATAAATGGCTGATTCCGGTTTCATGCTGCCCACTTCGTAGCTCAGGATACATTCTTCAAAGCAATTGCGGAGTAGCGAGAATCGCTCAAGGCAATATTCCCAGTGACTTTCCGAGGTGTTGGAAAGGATACCCAGTCGATGTCCGGTTCTTGAGAGTTGGGTAATCAGCGGGAGGATCGAAGAATTGAGTTCGAAAATATTGCTTCCCGCATGGCGGAGTGCTCCAAAGTCACAATTGGCCTGCGCCGCATCACAAAAAACAGCGTGGGTTTGCTCTGGCGAAAGTTTTCCGGTCTCGCAGCGATGCATCAGATCATGATCTTCTACGATTTGGTCTATCTCCTCGGCAGAGACGCCGAGGACATCTGCCATCTGCTGAAACTGGCGCTGACGACTGAAATACAACAGGACATTGCCCAGGTCAAAGTAAATGAATTCGATGGTGCGGCTCATAGAGATTTTTTATTTGACGGCAAACAAGATGCAGGTTTAGTAATTTGGCCGAAACGATCAAATTCAATCCTCCACTGAGACAACTCCCAGCGGGCGGCCCGATTGATTATGATTTCCTGTCGTACGAGGGCTTTGCAACCGGTTCTCCGGGACTTGCCCCACGCGATCCCACCACCATATCGGGTAGCTGCCATGAATGCCACATCGGGTTTGAATCGGTTTAGTGCCCGGATCACGCAACCGAAGAGTCAAGGTGCATCGCAAGCGATGCTCTATGGTACGGGCCTCACGCCCGAGGATATGGACAAGCCTCAGGTGGGGATCGCCAGCGTGTGGTACGAGGGCAACACGTGCAACATGCATCTCGATCAATTGGCCATGGTGGTCAAGCAAGGGGTGCAGGCGGATGGCATGGTTGGAATGCGATTCAACACGATTGGCGTAAGCGATGGTATTTCGATGGGTACCGCAGGCATGAGCTACTCGCTGCAATCGAGAGACCTGATTGCCGATTCGATTGAAACCGTAATGCAGGCACAGTGGTACGATGCCAACGTGTCGCTTCCCGGTTGTGATAAAAATATGCCCGGGTGCCTGATTGCGATGGCGCGTTTGAATCGCCCGGCGCTGATGGTCTACGGCGGAACGATCCGCGCCGGATCGTGGCGCGATGAAAAGCTCGATATCGTTTCGGCATTCCAGTGCTATGGCGAGTTTCTTGCCGGTAAGCGAACCGAGGAGGAGCGTGGCGAAGTGGTGCGGCACAGTTGTCCGGGGGCCGGGGCGTGTGGCGGGATGTACACCGCGAACACGATGGCCAGCGCGATCGAGGCCTTGGGAATGTCTCTGCCCTACAGTTCATCGACGCCGGCTGAGGATCCTCAAAAGTTGGAAGAGTGTCGCGGCGCGGGAGCAGCAATTTTGAATCTGCTTCAACTCGACCTCAAGCCCCGAGACATTATGACACGAACCGCTTTTGAAAATGCGTTGGTGATTGTGATGGTTCTGGGCGGCTCGACTAACGCAGTACTACACCTCATTGCGATGGCTCGAGCGGCGGACATAAATCTCGGGATTGATGATTTTCAACAGGTCAGTGCCCGCGTTCCCTATCTGGCCGATTTGAAACCGAGCGGACGCTACGTTCAGGAGGACCTGCACCGCGTGGGGGGGCTTCCGGCGGTGATGCGTTACCTGCTCGAGCAGGGACTGTTGGACGGCAGTTGCATGACGGTGACCGGTAAGACAGTGGCAGAAAATCTGGAAAGTGTAGCTCCGCTGGCCGAGGGACAGGATGTGATCCGGCCGGTCACATCTCCGATCAAACCGACGGGACACATTCAAATTTTACGGGGCAACCTGGCGCCCGACGGGGCCGTTGCCAAGATCACGGGTAAGGAGGGAACCTCATTTAGGGGACCCGCCAAAGTTTATGACAGTGAGGAGTCGATGCTCGCTTCCCTCGAAGAGGGTGAAATCGTTCCGGGTGATGTGATTGTGATTCGCTATGAAGGTCCGCAGGGGGGGCCCGGGATGCCGGAGATGCTGACACCGACTTCCGCCGTCGTCGGGGCCGGGCTGGGAAGCGAGGTGGCGCTGATCACTGACGGGCGGTTTTCTGGCGGATCGCATGGATTCATTGTCGGCCACGTGACACCGGAGGCGCAGGCGGGGGGCCCCCTCGCTCTGATCGAACCGGGAGATTCGATTACGATCGACGCCGAGCAGAACACGTTGGCAGTAGACTTGAGCGATGATGAGTTGTCAGAGCGGAAGGCACGTTGGACTGCGCCGCCGCTCAAGGCTGACCGCGGAACACTTTATAAGTATATCCGCCTGGTTCGTTCGGCTTCGGAGGGGTGCGTGACGGATGAATAAGTAACACACGATTCGAGTATTTTTTCTAAGAGGAGAGAAGATCCATGCCGACAACACGTTTTCATCCCTCGCGTCGTGGGGCTACACCGAGTGTCGCTGAACAAATGCGATCGCGTGCCCGCAAAGTTGAGGCGAAGGGCGAGAAAGTTATCTACTTGCAGGTCGGCCAACCGAGTACCGGTGCTCCAGCGGGCGCCATCGATGCGATTCATCGGGCCAGTGATACGAGCATACTGGGATATACGAGTGCTGCAGGTATCCCCGAACTCCGGGAGCGGATTTCGAAAAACTATCAAGATCAATATGGGATCGCGGTCGATCCCGAACGGATTGTGATTACTTTCGGCGCATCGGGGGCCATGATCCTTGCGCTTGTCGGTTGTTTTGATGCGGGTGCTCGCATCGCCCTCCCGCAACCATTTTATTACGGCTATCGTCACGCGATGGGCACGCTGGGTGTGGAGTGTGTACCTTTCGATACCAGTATGGAGAGCCACTTTCAGCCCACAGTTGATGACATCGAAAAGATTGAGGGGGAAATAGATGGTTTAATTTTTGCGAGCCCCGGCAATCCAACCGGTTCGATGATGCCGCGAGAACAAATGCAGGAGTTGTCCGATTACTGCCAACGAAAAGAAATTCGCCTGATCTCGGATGAGATTTATCACGGGATTGTTTTCGACGACGAAGTGCCTCAGCAGACGGCGACCGCTTTTTCGGACGAGATTATCGTCGTCAACAGTTTTTCAAAGTACTATTCGATGGCGGGTTGGAGGCTCGGGTGGATGGTGTTGCCGGAATACCTGGTCGAACCGATCAGTAATCTTGCTCATAATCTTTACCTTTGTCCGCCCGCACCATCGCAGTATGGCGCACTGCACGCGATGGATTGCCGCGAAGAGCTCGACGGGCACGTCGACCGCTATAAAAAGAACCGCGATATCCTGCTCGCAAAAATGCCCGAAATGGGTTTCGACAGATATTCTGCGCCGCATGGTGCTTTTTATCTCTATTGCCACGTCAAGCATCTCCACGAGGACAGTTTGCAGTTTGCCATCGAAATGCTCGAAGGATGCGGTGTGCTTGCAGCGCCCGGAAGCGACTTTTCGGTGCGTCACGGACATCACTTCATCCGCTTTTCCTACGCTGGGTCCACCGCCGATGTGGAAGAAGCAGTTGCGCGAATGATGAAATGGCGAAATCGCTGAGTCGATTTTGAACGCATGCTGCTAGGATTTGCCGTTGGGATGCCATAGATTGAACCTCGCAGAGGGTTTATTCCTTCACGGCGTTCGAAGCATCCAAATTACCGGGAGGAGCATCGTGGCAGATCAGAAGAAAACGCTCACCACTTCTGCGGGGGCGCCGATCGACGACAATCAGAATTCGCTTTCGGCAGGTCCGCGTGGGCCCCTTCTGATGGAGGATCACGTGCTGATTGAAAAGATGGCCGTTTTCAATCGAGAGCGCATCCCGGAACGCGTCGTTCACGCCAAGGGGACAGGCGCCCACGGAACGCTGACTGTCACCGGTGACATCACTGAATATACGAAGGCCAATATTTTTTCCGCTTTGGGAAAGGAGACCGAGTGCTTTGTTCGTTTCTCCACGGTAGGCGGAGAGAGTGGCTCTGCCGATTCGGCACGCGATCCGCGAGGTTTCGCCGTCAAGTTTTATACCGAAGAGGGCAACTGGGATCTGGTGGGAAACAATACGCCCATCTTTTTTCTGAGGGACCCGCTCAAATTCGACAACTTTATTCATAGCCAGAAGCGGTGTCCGCAGCGGCATGTCAAGTCGCCCACGATGATGTGGGATTACTGGTCGTTGAGTCCCGAGTCGCTCCATCAAGTCACCATTCTTTTCAGCGATCGCGGTACTCCACGGTCGTATCGCCACATGAACGGCTTTGGAAGCCACACCTTCAGCCTGATCAATGCCGAGGGCACAAGGGTTTGGGTGAAGTTCCATCTCAAAACAGAGCAGGGGATTGCCTGCCTCAGCGATGCGGAGGCCACCGAACTGGCGGGTCGCGATCCCGATTTTGCGACCCGTGATCTTTTCGAAGCGATCGATAGCGGAGATTTTCCCCGTTGGCGGGTGCACGTTCAGATCATGCCCGAGAAAGACGCCGCTGGTTACTATGTGAATCCGTTCGATTTGACGAAAGTCTGGAGGCACTCGGACTACCCGCTGATTGAGGTTGGCATTCTGGAACTCAATCGCAATCCGCAGAACTACTTTGCCGAGGTCGAGCAGGCGGCATTCTCGCCGGCGAACGTGGTGTCGGGGATCGGGTTTTCACCCGACAAAGTCCTGCAAGGGCGCATCCTCTCCTATGCGGATGCCCAGCGGTACCGGTTGGGGGTGAATCACACCGCGCTGCCGATCAATCGGCCCCAGTGCCCGGTCCATACTTACCACCGGGACGGTGCCATGCGATTCGATGGTAATGCGGGCAGAGAGCCGAATTACGAACCGAACAGTTTTGGCGGCCCCCAGGAGGATCCGAGCTATCGGCAACCACCACTGCCGTTGGAAGGAGATGTCGATCGTTACGAACAGCGGACCGGAAGCGATGACTATGTCCAGGCGGGCGACCTCTATCGCTTGATGACTGCCGATCAGCAGCAGCAGTTGGTAGACAACATTGTGGCGAGCATGGCGACGGTCCCCGAAGAAATCCAACGGCGCCAGATCGACCATTTCACCAAGGCGGATGCCGATTACGGTCGCCGGGTTGCCGAAGGGCTGGGGCTGGGAGGCTAGCAGTGCGGGTGGAGGGCTTGCCCGCCTTTTTTCCGCACGGGACAACGGGAAGTGAGGCGGGGATTAAGGCCTTTTCCACAACGACTCGAATGTCCGGTGGATTTCTTTTTCGCTACCGACTGCAGGCGGTCCCAGATGGGGCGACATTGTCTCGTGACCCACCCAGTTCGGCAGGCAGGCCGCCTCATAGCCTCCGTTCGGGCCCATCGCGAGGGCCTCGTCGGTACCGATATACGCGCGGCCCCCGTTGGTGAGTGCAAAGACCATTTTGTGTGCAAACGGTGCGTGCTGATCGATCCATAGTTCGTACTCGGCAAACGTTTCGTACGACATTCCCACCAGACACCACTGGTCGCCGAGCATCACACCGTAGACGTCGAATCGTCGTGGCGGCGGGGTAGTGCCCTGCTGGAGTGCAGTCGACATTTTATTCAACTGCCTCATCCTCGCCGGATGGTTTTCGTTCTGCTTTTTCCATTCTGCGATCACCTCGGGAGAGGGGAGTGGGCGGGTGGGGAGTTTGATGTGCTTGCTGCGGAGCGTGATCTCCTTTGCGTCAATCGGTACACTTTTTTCCATCGCTGCGAGGACCGCCTCGCCCAGTTTGTTCCCCGCAGCGTCGGCATCGGCAAAGGAGGTACGGAGCGGAAAGCTATTGATATTCCCACAGCAGCCCTGCCCATACATGGCAATCACATCATCGCCAAGTTGCTGGCGGATTCTCGAAACGGCTGTCCCTGGGAAATCAGCACTCACAAGATTGTTCCCAGGTGGCACGGTGACCGGGTGGGCCGGATGTTCAAAGAGTACGGCGAAGGGCAGTTTCGTTTTCGGATCACTCGCCGCAAGTACATTGACCCAGGGGACGGCCGGTGCGTCCCGATTCACACCCATCGAAGTCCAGCCGTTCGCATCGGTGATGCGGCGATTAAAACCGACTTGCACTGGTGCCCGGCCCGCGTGCAGCGTCGCAGGTCGCAGTCTTTTTTTTGCTTCCGCAACGACTTCGACAGCCGCTCGATGCACTTTTTGATTCCATGCCGCTTCCTGGGGGTTCTCCCGAAGCGGATGTTCATAAAATTCGTCCCAGATCATCTCTTCAGTCCACCGGTTATCTGCGGGGGGTGTTGCCCGCAACCACCGCGACGAGTGGGCGTGGCTGCAATTGAACCAGACTTCATCAACGCCCGTTTTTTGTTTCACTCGCTCGCGGAGTTCGTCCATCGCGGAAAATCCTGAGCAAATGATATCGGCCGTGATGATGGCAACCGAAGTTCCCGTGGGATCTTGGAGCAGGAGGGCACGGAGAAACAGCGGATCGCGGACGCCGACGTTGGGCCGTGCGGCGTGAATTTCGATTCCTTCCGGTGGTGTGATTTCCTGCTCGGCGGCCCCGGCGAGAATACCTTTCTCTGCCGCGGTTGCAGAAACTGCAAGAATGAAAACAGTGATGCTCGCGAGAAACTGAAGCAACGGTTTCATCGGATGACTCCTTGGGTGATTACCCGGGCCGCAGCATACCACAGGCACCGCAGCTGATGCTACGAGTCGATAGCGAAAGTGAGTCGCACGAGACTTAACCGAGCCATTCGTCGAGGGCTTCGTCTGCTGGCCAGAGAGCGGCCTCTGCATCCTCGACCGGATCGGGCTGCTGCTCAAGCAGTCGATCCACACTTTCTGCATCCCAGGTTCCCTCAACCACCGCAAAGAGCGAGTCGATGACCTGAGCCTGGGGGCCCGAGCTATTAACTGCCGCGGCACTTTGAATCGGTTCGGTCGCCAAGGGTGCCGGTGTATCAGCCGCAAACATCGTATCGACAAGGCGGCTCAGGGGCTGCTGACCCACGAGCATTTCGGCAGGAATTGCGCGGGCAGTCGCCTGTGGCCGATCGCTTGTGCCGGTCTGGCTCAAGTCGGCGAATGTGGCGGTTGTAATCGAAAACGTGTCTTTTCCCGCGGCGAAACCAGGCATGGTCGAGGTACCGCTTGCCGTTGCTGCCAGCTTCGGTGAACTCGTCAGTTGATTTCCGAAATTCAGCCCCGTGACCGTGTTGCTTCCTTCCGCAAGGGCAGGGCTGTAGATCTGGCTTCCGCTGGCGGCGGTTGCCAAGATGCCTCGCATCAGAGCCAGCATGTCAATTCGAGAATAATTTGCCCCGGTATTAGTGACGTTATCGTCTTCGTCATCCCCATCGTTGATCGTGACGCCGGTCGATTGCATCAACGAGCGAAATTCGGCCTGCGTGAGCCGACGGCCCAGGGTAGCATCGGCCAGTTGCTGGGCCACGGTGGCGATTCCCGCCACCTGGGGAGCCGCCTGGCTGGTGCCTGCAAGGCTCGAGGTACCGCCCCCGAGGCCCGCATTGGTGATAAATGCCCCCGGCGCGAAAATATCGGTAAGGGTCGGGCTGCGTGACGAGAAGCTTGTCACCCGGTCGGCAGCTGTGGTGTTGTCGGTCGTGCCACCGCCCCAATTCCAGGGACCGCCATTGTCTCCATCCCAAACGGCACCCACCGACAGCG
>JAQWPY010000197.1 GCA_029245145.1 Pirellulales bacterium
GCCGCCATCACTTCAGGATTCTGTGGGGCCGATTTGGCCAATTTGGTCAACGAAGCGGCGCTGCTTGCTGCCCGAGCCGATCTTTCGGCGGTCACAATGGACGAATTTAATGAAGGGGTCGAACGCGTCACTGCCGGGCTCGAGAAGCGGCAGCGGATTATCCACGAAGATGAGAAGCAGCGAATTGCGTATCACGAATGCGGACACGCATTGGTCGCCGATAGCCTGCCGAACACCGACCCGGTGCATAAAATCTCGATTATTCCCCGCGGCCTCGCTGCCCTCGGGTACACGATGCAACGACCGGAGGAAGATCGGTATCTCATCACGCAGAGCGAACTGGAAGCACGGATCCAAGTATTGCTGGCCGGCACGATCGCCGAAGAGTTGATTTTTGAAGATGTCTCATCCGGTGCCCAGAATGATCTCGAGCGCGCCACAGAAATAGCTCGCAATATGGTCATGCAATTCGGGATGAGTCGCTTGGGTCGCGTGAATTACAAGGAGTCGGGGCAGAGCCCATTTCTTAGTGCGAGCGAAGGTATGCCTACCACGAATCACAGTGGACAAACGGCACACGAGATCGATCAAGAAGTGAAGCAAATCATTGACGATGGGTTGTCCAAAGTACGCCACATTTTAAGCACCCGTCGACAAACGCTCGTGGCACTTTCCAAACGTTTGTTGGAATGCGAAGTGATGGATGCCGACGAACTGCGACAAATCGTGGATCAGACTTCCAAGAGTCCTCAAATTGTTCCGGGGACTGAAAGTGACGAGTTCAAGAAACCGTCCCAAGTTGACGATGTTTCGCAGGCGGTCGATACGCAGGGGGCCGAACCCACGTCAGGACGGGACGAGGGGTCGACTCAGGCCGGTGGCTGAGCATAGGTGTTAGGAATCCCCGCGGTTTGAAGGCACCCTGCATGCGACTCCTTTCCTACAACACCCACAAAGGTATCGGTGGACGCGACCGACTCTATCGGTTGTCGCGGATCATGGAGGTGATCGAAAACGAGAACCCCGATTTTCTTTGCCTTCAGGAGGTTGATCGTGGCGTGCCCCGCTCTCGTTTACACGATCAGCCAAAACTTTTCACAAAACAATTTTTTTCTGTCGGTTCGCTCTTCCATTTGAATGTTCGGCTGAAAAAAGGCGGATACGGAAACCTGCTACTTGCCCGATGGCCCATCCTTGAGCGGCACAACATCTCCTTGGGTTTGCCGGGAAAGAAAGCACGAGGCGCCCAATTGGTGGTGGTCGACTCGCCCGAAGGGCCCGTGCGGATTGTCAATTGGCACCTGGGATTGGCAGAGCAGGAGCGTCAGCAACAGGTAAGGCATCTTTGTCGCCATCACCTTTTTCGCCGCAGCGAATCCCTGCCAACCATTATTGCGGGCGATACGAACGACTGGCGCAACAATTTGGCAGGTGGTGCGCTCGGCGAGAGTGGATTTGTGCACGATACGCATCCGATATCCCGATATCGGACTTTTCCTGCCTACTTACCGGTCGGTTCGCTGGATAAATGTTTCTCAAACGCCGGCATCTGCATTACCCACTCCCGTGTCGTCCGCAGCCAAATTGCCAAAGTGGCGTCTGACCACTTGCCCATTGTGATCGACTTCCATTGCCAGGGAACGTGACGGGGGGACAAATGACCCGGTGCAGAGGCTGAAATGTTCCGCGAAGTGTGCAATCCGCTTTAGCCAATTCCATAGGTCGCATGAAGGGCCTGCTCGATCGCACCGGTCAGATCGACGCGAGTTACCGGCTTGCGGAGTACTTCAAATGCCTGCGCGCGACGGGCCTCCCTTTCGAGTCGGTCATCCATTTTGGCCGATAGCAGGATGCAGGGAAGCATCGCCTTAAAACTTTTCAGGCGTTTTAGCGTTTCCAATCCATTCTGACGCGGCATGTGCATATCAAGCAATACGACGTGTACCTCTTGCTCTTGCACTATTTGCATCGCCTCCATGCCATCGATCGCCTCGAGCGTACGATATCCGGTCGGCCGCAACACTTCGAGGATCGTATCGCGGAACTGCTGATCGTTGTCGGTGATCAAGATTGAGGGAGTTTCAGCACGCATGATGGAGCAAAAAATAAACGATGTAGTCGGGGACCGCTCTCCACGGTGTGCAATTAAAATACCAAAGCGAGACATCTCTGACGAAAATCGCTAACAATCGCCATCACAGCAGTTTATACCGCGTGCGGAGGCCTAATGATGCCGCGCGATTGCCGAAACTGACAGGCTTTGTTCGAAAAAACTGCCCTTATGGCAGGTTCAGGTGGCAGGTTTAGGATTCGGGTGATTCGTTGGCAAACTCGTGAACGCTACCGTCTTTGGCACCTTCGATCGCCTCGCTCCAGACCACATTACGATCGGCATCGAGCAGTTCAACGATTGCGCCCTCAAGCCGCTCACCACAGCAGTCAGAACGATTCCAGACCTTGATTGTACCCACCGGTGCCATCTTGCCTAAATCGAGAACCCACCAAGGATAGTTTTCCTGTTGCGTGTGGGTCACGCTGTTTTCCCCGAACGACTGTTCGGAGTTTCCGTCGATTGCACGCGATGCCTCGGCGCCATATTCCACCGAGGATTGGCTCGCCTTCCCGTCGGTATGCAGTTTTTTCCCCGTGTCTTTCTCGATCACTTCCACTTCGGCCAAGGTCAGAATTTTGCCCTCGCCGAGATGACGCACGCGAAGAAACTGCCCTTCCGCCAAGGCGACTTTCGGAGCCGGTCCACCCTCGCCGTCAGGTTCATCGACGGGCTCGACTTTAACGGGCTTGAGTTCGGCCCCTAAGTTTACGACGAGTTCGGGAATTGCCTGTTTCAAACGATCGGCCCCTTCTTCGGTGGCCTCCGTTTCCCACAGGTAAAGTTGCTTGAGATTTTTCAGTCCCGCTAATTTTTCCAACCCTGCATCGGTGACTTTCGTACCGTACAAATTCAGATATTCAAGGTCGGAGAGTCCGCTGAGGTTGTCGAGTCCCGCATCCGTGATCGCCGTTCGCTCCAAATGCAGTTTCTTCAACTGTTTGAGCTTGCCGAGATGCTTGAGGCCCGCATCGGTGATTTTGGTGTCTTTCAGATTAAGCCAAATCACCCCTTCGACTTCCCCAACGCTTGCAAGACCCTCGTCAGTGAGATCTTTTCCCGAAAGGTGAAAGTCAACTTCCTGCGACGGGTCGTTTGCTGCGACGTGCCGCACGGTGCCGCCGAGTTTCTCAATATTTTCGATTGCTGCCTTCTGATCCGCCTCGGCACTATCTAATCCACCTACGGTGAGAAGTACCACGAGACTGCTTGCGAAAAATATACTGCGATTCATAACTCCCTTCCCATTCATTTATGCCACAAAATTGGGTGATTCAACGAACGACTTCCAAGTCCCAAGACTCTTAGATCCGATTGTACGTCGCCTCGCCCACCGGCTCTAGTCATAAAACTTGCCATTCGTCTTTGCGAGTTGGAGAAAACGCTCGGTGGGTTGGTAGCGATCTCCGAGCTGTTGGTACTTCTCGAGTCGATCCAAAATCGCGGCGTTACCGACCGAATCGGCCCAGAACAAAAGACCACCGCGAAACGGTGGGAAACCAATTCCCATAATCAGGCCCAAATCCACATCTCGCGCATTTTCCACTATTTGCTCATCGAGTACCCGCGTTGCCTCAAGAAGCATCGGGAACAGGATGCGATCTTGAATTTCCTCGTCGGTCAGATCGCGATCCTCCTTCTTGTGTTGCGCAATGAGCGGATCGAGTTCCGGGTCTGCCTCGGCCCGCCGCTTTTTATTCTCGTAGCTGTAAAATCCGCGTCCCGATTTTTCTCCCAAGCGGCCGACATCCACCATCGCTGCGAGTAGAGGGGCATCGAGCACTCGGTCCGGGAACGCCTCGATCATCGTCTTTCCGGCATGCGCTGCGACATCCAGCCCCACCACGTCGTAGAGGCGTATGGGTCCCATCGGCATTCCGAATTGCGTCGCCACCCGATCAATGCGACGCGGCTGGATACCTTCGGCAAGTAGTTCCACCGCCTCGCTCATGTAAGGCAGCAGCAGACGATTGACCAAAAACCCGGGACCGCTCTGCACAAGAATCGGAGTCTTTTTGATTTTTTTGGCGTAATGGAAAGCCGTTGCTATCGCTTCATCCGAAGTTTTTGATCCCCGGATAATTTCGACGAGCGGCATCTTTCGCACAGGATTGAAAAAGTGAATCCCGAGGAACCGCTCAGGATTTTTCAATGTGGTCGCGATGGTGTCGATCGGAATGGTGGAGGTGTTGGTTGCCAGTACCGTGGCTGGGTCGACCGCATCTTCGAGATGCCCAAAAATAATTTTTTTGATTTCTACTTTCTCAACGGCTGCTTCAATCACAAGGTCGCATTCCGTCATGTCCTTTGCATCCGGAACAGCGTCAAGAAGCGGTGCCAGTCGAAGGGCCTGTTTGACATCGGGGCCTTTCAGTTGGCGATTGTAGGAGGCTTCCTCGAGTACCTTTTGCATGCCCTGCTTGAGTGTTTCTTCCGACGTATCGGTGAGTTGCGTGGGTAATTGCCTTTTGATGTTTGCCGCGGCAATCCCTTGCCCCATCACGCCGGCACCGATCACTCCCACCGTACGTAAATCTGCTGCTTTCCCGATGCTACCGGTCTGTTTTTTATTTCGATCCGTCAGAAAGAATACGTTCAGCAATGAGCGATTGACCGGCGATCCAAACAGATTGGCCATTTCCTCGGATTCGATTTCACCGGCAGCTTCCGCTTCAAGCGCCGCCCCACCGAGAAGTACCTCGAGCGCGGCAAGCGGTGCGGGATAGTGCCCTTTTGTCTTTTGCTCGATGAAGCCGGCAGCAGTGACACCGAGAAAACCCATTTCCGTTTCACTCATTACGATCGGTTGTGACGACCGCTTGCGATCTTCAAGAAATTCGCCTGATTGCGCTTCCTGGCGGACCATCCGGGTAGCAGCTTCCAGGAGTTGTTCTGCGGGAACGCTTGCCGTGGCAACTCCCATCTCGACCGCTTGATGAGATGAGATCGATTCGCCACTCGTAATCATCTCAACCGCGTTATAGAGCCCGACGATCCGTGGGGTCCAAACCGTGCCACCCCAACCCGGAAACAAGCCGAGTTTAACCTCCGGAAAGCCGAAGTGCGTTGCCGGCGAACTCGATACCAAACGACGGTCGCACGCAATTGCCAACTCCGCACCCCCGCCCAGACAAATGCCATCGATTGCCGCAATCGTGACGCAGGGTAACTCTCGTAGTCTGGAAAAAAGCAAACGTCCTCTGCGGCAGAGGGAAACAATTTGTTCGCGATCGACGTCGAGCGACGCAACAAATTCGCGCAAATCAGCGCCGGCGATAAATGTACCCGGCTTGCCGCTGCAGAGAATCAAGCCTTGAAGTTTGTCTTCCTTCTCAATCGCGTTGAGGTGCGTTTCGAGTTCTTCAAGCACATGGCTCGATAAAATGTTTGCACCCTTTTCGGGCATATCGAGCGTGAGAACCGCAATCGTGCTTTCTAGGTTCGATCGCGAGATGGTAGCAGACATGGACTTTGTTCTCACTCCGAGTAAATGCTGCGACCACCGTCGACCGGCAGCGAGACGCCGGTAATGAAATCATTTTCGAGGAGCATCAGTACTGCATCCGCTACATTTTGAGGGTGCCCCTCGCGCTTGACTAGCGTGCCTGCGATTTCCGCCTTGCGCTCGGCTTCGGGCATGTCCTCAGGAAAGAGTACCGGGCCCGGCAGAACGGCATTGACCCGCACACAAGGATTCCGCCGTGCCAATTCGACGGCGAAGCAGCGCGTGATCGTGGGAATCGTGCCTTTTGAGGGATAGTAAGCGGCATAATCTCCGCAAGGACGGATCGTACTCCAATCGCCAATATTGACGATGCTTCCCCCGTGATCCTGCGACACCATCTGCATACCAACCCGTTGGCAACACAGGAAAGTGCCGAGGGCATTCACTTCAAAATGCTCCCGCACATCGTCTGCACGGATGTCTTCAAGATCGCCCGAGTTCCAGATACCCGCTGTGTTGACCAGAGCTTCAATGTGACCAAAATGATCCGTGATCTCGCAGACCATTTTTTCAATTTCGGATTCATTTCTCAAATCGGCCTTCACCGCGATTGCCGGAACGGAGTTCTTTTCAAACTCGTGAACGGCCGCTTCCGCCTCGTCGATCGCCGTATTGGCATGAATAGCCAATTGATATCCGTTTTCGGCAAGGACGCGCGCGATGCACTTTCCGATGCGCGGTGCGCCGGCACCGGTGACTAAGGCGACAGGATTTTGAGGATACGATGCGGACACAATGATCGCAGTGTGGGAGGGAATCAGGTAGGTTTGCGCTCAGTGGTGATTGTAAACGACGTACGCGATGAGGTGCAGAGATGGCGGCCGGAATAAGTTCCAAGACGTTTTAACGATTGTGGGGAAAAAAGGGGATTTTTAATAAAAAAGACCGACATTCGAGTTTCCGGTTGCGTGCCATCGGAACTGTTTTACGTTCGTCCGACTGGTTGCCACACGTCCCCATGCCCGTCACAATGCACCTTCGCACCGGCGGTCACTGCTTGAGGATCGCGCGAGTTTCTGAAAAAGAATCCGCGAGAAGGAATGGGATGCGACAGGGTCGTTTCCTGCAGACGCGGTTTAACAAAGTCGATCGGGAGGCGATGGGATCGATGCCCCAAATGAGTGTTCCTGCTTTTGTTGAGAAAAAAAAGCGCGGTGAGAAGATCGCGATGCTCACCGCTTACGATTACACAGTAGCGAAGCTGCTGGAAGCAGCCGGAGTCGACGGCTTGCTGGTGGGAGACAGTTTGGGCATGGTCGTTCAGGGTCGTGAGAATACCCTGCCGGTGACGCTGGATCAGATGATTTATCATGCCGAGATGGTGCGTCGGGGCGCGCCCTCGTCGTTGGTCGTGGTCGACCTGCCATTTCCGGCGCAATTCTTGGGCACCGAGACGTTGATTGCCAATGCGGCCCGGGTTCTGAAGGAATCGGCAGCGCAGGCAGTCAAGTTGGAGTCAAGCGCGGCAGACGCGGCAGCCATTTCTGCGTTGACGGCAGCCGGAATCCCGGTGATGGCCCACTGCGGGCTCCATCCGCAAGCGGTTCATCAGATGGGTGGATATCGCGTGCAGCGTGATGAGAAGCAATTGCTTGTCGACGCCCTGGCAATGGAGAAGGCAGGCGCATTTGCGTTGGTTCTCGAGTGTGTTCCGGCTGCAGCGGCAACGGAGGTTAGCCGTCAGCTGACGATCCCCACCATCGGAATCGGTGCCGGTGCCGGTTGCGATGGCCAAATTCTCGTGATCCAAGACCTATTGGGGATTCCGGACGGGAATGTCCCGAAGCACGTCAAGGCCTACGCGGCACTCGGCGAACAAATCGTTGCAGTTACTGAAGATTATTGTACCGATGTGCGCAACGGTAATTTTCCTACCGATGAACAATCCTTCGAGTGAATGCGAGTCGCCGAAGGGCGGGTGTTGAGGTCATGAGCAATCGGCTTGCGGAAGCCTCGAGCCCCTATTTGCTGCAGCATCAGAATAATCCGGTGGACTGGTATCCTTGGGGTGATGCTGCCTTTGAACTTGCCCGCCGCGAGGGGAAGCCGATCTTTCTTTCCATCGGTTATTCCGCGTGCCATTGGTGCCACGTGATGGAGCGGGAGAGTTTTGAGAATGCGGAAATCGCAAAAATTCTCAACGATCACTTTGTTTCGATCAAAGTCGATCGTGAGCAGCGGCCCGACCTGGATCACATCTACATGCAGGCGGTGCAAACGCTCACTGGACGCGGAGGCTGGCCGATGTCTGTTTTTCTCACCGAGAGTGGACAGCC
This sequence comes from Pirellulales bacterium, assembly GCA_029245145.1. Taxonomy (GTDB): domain Bacteria; phylum Planctomycetota; class Planctomycetia; order Pirellulales; family UBA7805; genus UBA7805. The sequence goes on from JAQWPY010000197.1 coordinate 7,892, forward strand.
TTTTTTTGGAGGAACCTATTGGCCTCCGGAACCTCGGCACGGTATGCCCGGATTCGATCAGGTACTCCTCTCTGTCGCCGAAGCGTGGCGAGAAAGTCGGTCGCAGGTTGCCGAACAAGCATCGCGATTAACCGAGAGTCTGCAGGCTGTTGATCACCCGTCGGTCGGGGAATCGCTTCAACCGGACGAACTCTTTCGGGAGGCAGGCGCAGCACTCGAAGCCGCGTTCGACTCGACAAACGGCGGTTTTGGCAGCGCTCCAAAATTTCCTCACCCGCTTGAGATCAATCTTTGCTTTCGACTAGCGCGGCGCTTCGGGAAAAAAATGTTTGAGGAAATGGCGACACTCAGTTTGAACAAAATGGCCGATGGTGGGATCTACGATCACCTGGGTGGTGGTTTTCATCGCTATTCGGTTGACGCATTTTGGCAGGTTCCGCATTTTGAAAAGATGCTTTATGACAATGCGCTTCTCGCCGGTTGCTATCTGGAGGCCTAT
>JAQWPY010000110.1 GCA_029245145.1 Pirellulales bacterium
CGGTAAGTCGGGTACGCACGTGCTCATCAATTTAGGCAGTGAGAATCAATAGAACTCCGCTCGCCGACTCGAGTTAACGCAACTCGACTGCAATGGGGCGAAAATTTAACTTTTCTTTTGCCCCCCGTCACATCTTTTGACGCGTCTCCTCAGTGGAGCGCGATGTATCCCAAGCCGATTCCGGCAGAGGCGTTGTGCTCGATGGATGGGAGGAACGGCTGTTTTTCAGCCGAAACTCGGATTTGAGCAACCAAACCCATCTCCATTGCGTAACAGCATGAGGTGGGCTGGCGGTCCGATTTCCGAGGCCCAGGAGTGCTTCGGGGTGCTGGCTCTCCGCGTGGAGTGGGGATGTATTCGGCCTTCTCCGAAGGTTTAGGGATGGAACGTTTTAACAGGGGAGAGGTGCGCAATGGCTCGTACACAGCAAGAGGTAGCGACGCAGCACGAGGCCACAAACGGCCGCGTTAAAAAAGAGGGGGATTGTGGGGAGTCGCCACGTTCCTTACACCGCTTACGAGAGATTAGAAATCAACAGGATATCTCAGCACGATCACTTGCCCGTCGAATGAATGTGACTGCAGGTGAGGTGCGGATGCAGGAAGATCCGAGTTTCGATCTGAGGCTCAGCACGCTCTACCGTTGGCAGCAAGCGCTCAATATCCCGGCAGCCGAGTTGTTGGCAGACTGCGGCGATGGACTCTCGGAACCCGTGCAAATCCGCGCCAGACTTCTGCGGATGATGAAGACCATTGCAACCATTCTCGAAGAACCACAAACAGATCGAACATCGCATCTGGTTGAAAATCTGAAGAACGACATTTTAGAGGTCATGCCAGAGGTTGAGAACGTCGATCGCTGGCATGGATCAAGCAGTGACCGAAGTGGCGATCTTGCTGCGGCGGTACTCCGACAAATCGACGACGCGCTGTTGATGGATGAATAGCGGAGAGTGAAGGCCCGGAGGTTGAAGACGGAGAGCATTCCGACGGGGAAAACGACTGCAGACACCGGAAGGTGGAGGCATTAGACGCGTTGTTTTTTTTGCGTTGCAGATGTTGTGTTTTGACAACATTTGAGGCAAAAGGGCCGCGCGACGAAAATCGCTTTTCGGAAAAATGATGCGAAATACGGGTGGTATTGCCACTATTTTTCGTATTTGTGGCGAACTGGAGGGAGCGGGGGTTGCATCCGGCAGGCTGAGTGACGATTGGCATGCCACTTGCGATTTAGGAGGGCATCGCCAAGCGATCTTGAATGCGTAGAACCTCGTTATTTTCGGTGCAGAAATTGTGTCCGGCAGGGCGTGAGAAAGGCAATTCATTCATACAGGCGTTAACAGGAGCCCCGCTGGCGAGTGCGGCCAAAGTCGTCACTCGTTCTCTTCTCGCGGGTAGACCGAATATGCAAAGTAGTAACAAGTTCGTTGTACGACCGTGCAACGGCTCATTCCTCGGGGGTACGCGAGTGAAGAGCCATCTGCTTCGTTCACCCCAGAGGGTGACGATCTGCAGTTTGGTATTACTTCTTGCGTTGTTGGTCACTCCCGCAGGTGCCGTTGATTTCTATGGATCGGCTCCACTCGGATCGACTGGTCTGGTGGTGGGACCCGGCGTCGACTTGCTCAATACGGACCAGTTCCACCTGACCCAAGTCTTCGGTAATCCAGGGTCCGGCGATTTTGGCTCGGTACCTTATTTTATGATTCTGACTCCCGAAGACTGGTTGCTCAATCTGAGCGACTTTTCGGGCCTCTCGCTCGGGAGTGAGGAATTCGGAACGTTTACCGCCAACAGCGGTTCGGTGATCAGTCGCAGCTCGAATTTTGTGAATGTGGAACTTACGGGACTCTTTGCTCACTCCTCCGTGGAGGACGCGGGAGCCGATTTGCACTTTGCGATGACGCAAACTGGCGAATCGATTTCTTGGAGTGGTACCCTTTCGGTCTATTCGGGCCAGTCTGGAAACGTAGTGCCCGAGCCGTCTTCGGCACCGCTCGGGATAATCGGAGCAGTGAGCTTGCTCTTGCTGACCCGGCGAAGACGGCGACGCTAAGTGGCTCCCGCGGAAGCGAACTGTGGCGTCGCACAGGCCTTGGTGCCGCTTCTTTCCGCTGCAGCAAGGCCACAGTGGGCGATACAGGGCTCGAACCTGTGACCCCTAGCTTGTCGAGCTAGTGCTCTAAACCAACTGAGCTAATCGCCCAAAAAAAAAAGGGGACTTGCCGCGGCAGGAGTCCCCGGGCTTCATTTGCAGGTTGCAGCATACCCAGCCAGAGCCGCCAAACCTACACTTTCAGCCTTTGCTCATTATCGACCGCAGCCCCTAACGTCCGATTGTAACGCTTGTACGCCAGCGTGAGAAAGTGGGTAATAATTGTCCCGGCCGATGGTTTTCCCGTCATTTTCCGCAAAGTGAACCCTGTTTACCTGGTCGCTCTGATTGCCTTGAATTCTCGCACGCTCCAGCCCTATACTTGGCCGCAAACGTGAGTTTACGTTGAGGTCTGTGCGTTTGACACGCATTTGCCCACTATTTTTGATCTACATCGTGTCGTTGCTAGCACCGCAAACACCTAACCGGTGGGCGGTGGAGACCCAGGGATTGAGTAGAGCATGGTTACCGTAGTACTTCCCGATAAATCGGAACGTGAATATTCGGGGCCCATCTGCTGCGAAGATGTGGCAGGCGATATAGGCCCGGGATTGGCGAAAGCAGCCGTCGCTGCCGAAATCAACGGTCACGTGGTGGGCTTGCCCACCATGCTGCCGAGTGAGGGAGAGGTCGCGCTGCGACTACTCACAAAGAAAGACCCGGAGTCATTGGATGTGATGCGGCACAGCACTGCGCATGTGATGGCCCGGGCGGTGATGCGTCTCTTCGACGGGGTTGGGCTCGCGTTCGGGCCCACGATAGCTGATGGCTTTTACTACGATTTCGAAATGGATCATGTTCTCAGAGAGGAGGATTTTTCGGCGATCGAAGAGGAGATGAAGAAGATCATCGCCCTCGACGAGCCTTTTGAGCGGCTGGAAGAGCCCCGAGATCAGGCAATTAGAATTTGTGAGGATATGCATCAGTCGCTCAAGGTGGAGCACATTCAGAGTGGATTGGTCGATGAGCAAACGCTTTCCTTTTACCGGCAGGGGGAATTTTTGGACCTCTGTCGCGGCCCGCACATCCGCTCAGCCAAAGTGATTGGCCGAGCGTTCAAGCTTCTCTCGGTCGCAGGTGCCTACTGGAAGGGAGATCATCGACGTCAGCAGTTGCAACGAATTTATGCGACCGCCTTTTGGGAGGCAGCCGATTTGGAGGCCTATCTCGAAAGACTCACCGAGGCGCGTCGCCGTGACCACCGAGTGCTCGGGCGGCAGTTGGGTCTATTTGAAATCGACGAAAAAGTGGGGCAGGGGCTCATTCTGTGGAAGCCGAAGGGAGCGGTTGTCAGACAACAATTGCAGGAATTTATTCTTCAACACCTCCAGCGGCAGGGCTACCATCAGGTCTTTACGCCACACATCGGCCGCTTAGAGCTTTACAAAACCTCGGGGCACTATCCTTACTACGCCGATTCACAATTTCCGCCGTTGATCGATTCGGATCAGATAAAAAAATTGGCAGATGAAAATTGTTCATGCTCGGAATTGGCCAGCCAGATGCAAGCGGGCGAGGTCGATGGCTATATGCTCAAGCCGATGAATTGCCCGCATCACATTCGCATTTATGCGAGCGAGAAGCATAGCTATCGAGATCTTCCGATACGCCTTGCCGAGTTTGGCACGGTGTATCGTTGGGAGCAGTCGGGTGAGATTGGTGGTTTGACGCGGGTCCGTGGTTTTACGCAGGATGATGCACACCTGTTTGTGACCGAAGATCAGTTGGAAGAAGAGATCTCCGGCTGTATCGAACTGGTAAAGATCGTATTCGAGACGCTGGGAATGGATGACTATCGGGTGCGAGTAGGTTTGCGCGATGACGATACCGAGAAATATGTGGGGAACGCCGCACAGTGGAGCAAAGCAGAATCTGCCTGCCTGCAGGCCGCCAGCCAGTTGGGAGTCGCCTTTACAGAAGAGCAGGGCGAAGCGGCATTTTACGGTCCGAAAATTGATTTCGTCGTCCGTGATGTGATCGGTCGCGAATGGCAGTTGGGTACCGTGCAGGTCGATTATCAACTTCCCGAACGATTTGATCTCAGTTACGTAGGTTCCGACAACGCATTGCATCGGCCGGTCATGATTCATCGAGCTCCGTTCGGGTCGATGGAACGTTTTGTGGGGGTGCTGATCGAACATTTTGCCGGTGCGTTTCCGCTCTGGCTGGCACCCGAGCAGGTGCGGGTTTGCACGGTGAGCGAAAAATCGGAGACCTACGGTCGTCGCATCGAGCGGGACTTGAAGGAAGCGGGTCTGCGAGTCACCGGTGACTTTCGGCCGGAGAAATTGGGGGCGAAGATTCGCGATGCTCAACTGGAAAAAATTCCCTACGTGGCGGTGGTCGGGCCTCGCGATGAGGCCGCCGATACGCTCTCGATGAGGGACCGTGTCGATGGCAGTCAGGAGACTCTCTCGCTGGACGACGCGATCGATAAATTGCGAGAAGAGGTGGAAAAGCGAACGGTACGAGGCGTACAGACCGGTGGTACCGTTACTCTGGGCGGCGATTCGGGCAAACGGAACGAATATTAAATAATGAGTGCTCATTTCGAGTCGACCGGCAGCCCGCAGATTTTTTCGAGGGAAAAATATCGGCGCCAGGTAGTTGACGACGGGCGGAGGCCTTACCGATACTACGGAGTATCGCACTGGCGGTGAGGCATTTGCCATTGCGGTGCTCTGTGGGGCATGATCCGTTTTATTTATGGGGAGGTTTTTGAAATCGAAAAACAGCAGCGAATCAACGAACAGATTCGAGTGACGCCGGTGAGGGTTGTTTCGGACGAAGGAGAACAATTGGGGATCTTGCCAACCGAAGAGGCGCTCGAGATGGCGCGGAATACAGGTTTGGATTTGGTTGAGGTTGCGCCGAGTGAGCGTCCGCCGGTCTGTCGGATCATGGACCACGGGAAATTCAAATACGACCAAAAAAAGAGGAAGAATAAGAGCAAGGCGCACGCTCACCACGGTCGAACCAAGGAAATTCGCATTCGTCCCAAGACTGGACAGCACGACATCGATTTCAAGATCAATCACGCTCGGGAGTTTTTAGAGCACAAAGACAAGGTCACCGTTTCGGTCATTTTTAGGGGGAGGGAACTGGCCCATATCGATGAAGGGCGGCGGGTACTCAACGCGTTTATCAGCCAATTGGAAGATATCGCCAAAGTCGAAATGCCCCCATCTCAGCATGGGCGACGGATCGTTTGCATCCTGGTTCCCAGATAAGTCGGGGTGCCCCAATCCGCAGGCTCATGCCCGGTGGCCGCGCCGGTCGCATCCCCCTTTCCCTGGCATCTGTATTGACCTAGACTTATGTGTCCGTGATTGAGGCAGGGCGGGCCGTTTGGGCTCTACGAGCTTTTTGAAAGCCGTCCGGATTGAGGAAAGTTATGCCGAAGCAAAAGACACACAAAGGCACCAAGAAGCGATTCCGACTCACGGCGAGCGGAAAGGCCAAGCACCGTTCGAGCGGAACGAGTCACCTAGCGGCGCGGATGGAGCATAAGAGAAAACGTAAACTCCGCGGGACGACGGTACTCTCGGAGAGCGATACAAGAAAAATCCAGGATGCGCTGGGCAAATATAGCAATTGAATTTGTCGTTGCCGGATGCCGAGTACTCATCATATTCCAAGTGTGTGATTAAATGAGAACGACCAAAGGATCCGCTCGTAACCGAGCGAAAAATCGTCTCTTCAAGAAGGTGAAGGGCTACCGTGGTGGTCGAGGCCGGTTGCTGCGTACTGCTAAAGAAACGCTCGTGCGGGCGGAGGCCTCTGCTTACCGTGATCGTCGGACCAAGAAGCGAGAATTCCGCAAACTCTGGATTATTCGAATCAATGCCGCCGTTCGGCAGCGTGGCCTGAGGTATAGCGAGTTTATCTGCGGTCTCGGGAAGGCTGAGATTCAACTCGATCGAAAGAGCCTTGCAGAGATGGCGGTTCACGATCCGACTGCATTCGATATGGTCGTCGAGAGGGTGAAGGACGCTCTGGGAACCGCTGCGTGAATTGCCGTGGCACTTGATGAATTTCTCGCCGAGTTGGATCAGTTGGCCGAGGCGGCTGCCGAATCCTTCGCTTCTGCTGGCGATGCCTCGGGACTCGAGGCACTCCGCGTCAAATTATTGGGTGCAAAAAACGGCCAGCTCAAGGGTTTGCAAAAAGGATTGGCCCGCGTGGCGGCTGCCGACAAGCCTCAAGCGGGAAAGCACTTCAATCAGACAAAACAGCGAATAGAAGATGCCTTCGCACTGGCGGCGCAGCGTCTTGAATCGTCCGGTACCGATCAGGTGGGGTCCGATTTCGACGCGACCGAACCCGGACTGCGTCCGCGACTCGGCCATCTGCATCCGATCACTCAAACGATCCAGGAGCTAAAAGATATTTTTGGTCGTCTCGGCTTCCGTGTTGCCGAGGGGCCCGAAATTGAGGACGAACGGCACAATTTTGAGGCATTAAACATCGATCCCTCGCACCCGGCCCGGGACCCGCTCGATAATTTTTATCTTTCCGCGGCTGGCTATGCTGCCGATTCCGAAGCGAAAGGTCCGAGGGCCGAAGTGTCCCCGTGGCTTTTGCGGAGCCAGACTAGTACTGTGCAGATCCGAGTTATGGAAAACACTCCTCCGCCCGTGAGGATTGTATCGCTCGGACGCGTCTACCGTCCGGACACGGCCGATGCCACTCACTACCCCATGTTTCATCAGATCGAAGGACTGTTGGTCGACACCGATGTCACGATGGCTGACCTGAAGACAATTCTGCGGGTCTTTTGCAGCAGTTATCTCGGGGAAGAGGTTGAGGTCCGCTTTCGTCCCTCTTTTTTCCCCTTCACCGAACCGAGCGTTGAAGTCGACATGCAGTGGCAAGATGGTTGGGTTGAGATGGGCGGAGCCGGCATGGTGGATCCGAATGTGTTTCGCGCGGTGGGATACGATCCGGATCAGGTGACGGGATTTGCGTTTGGTTTGGGAGTCGAACGGCTTTGCGCAAGGAGATTTGGGATTACCGATATCCGCGAATTGTTCAAGAATGACGTCCGTTTTCTGCAGCAGTTTTAACGCATCGCGGGGTCGAGTTAATTTAACAGGGTGTAGGCACAATGATTGTCAGTTGGAACTGGCTTCTGCAATACGTTCCCTTGGAGATGTCGCCCGAAGACTTGGAGGCGCGGCTCACGGCATGTGGGCTCAATCACGAGGGAAGCGAGGCGATCGGTCAAGACATTGCGATTGACCTGGAGGTTACGAGCAATCGTCCCGATTGCCTCGGGCATATTGGAGTCGCCCGCGAAATTTCTGCTATTTACGACGTGCCACTCAGCCTGCCCGATCCGCAGCCTCCCGCTGGTGGTTCCCTTGATGCGACGGAGGCAAGTCTCAAACTCGAAGTTCCTGAAATGTGTCCTCGCTACACGGCGCGGGTCATTCGCGGTGTCCGCGTGGGGCCGAGTCCCGATTGGCTCGTGGATCGTCTGAAGACCGTTTACGCATCGAAGCAGGGGGCACGCTGGGAACCGATAAATAACGTGGTCGATATTACCAACTACGTGCTTCTCGAATCGGGGCAACCTCTTCACGCCTTTGACCTCAATCAAGTTGCCGGGCGACAAATTGTCGTGCGCCGGGCTAATAAGGGGGAGGAATTTTTGGCAATCAATCATAAGGCATACACTCTCAATCCGAGTATGTGTGTGATTGCCGATCGGGACCGTCCCATTGCCCTGGGCGGAGTGATGGGGGGGGCAGATACGGAAGTTTCGAATGAGACAACCGATCTTTTGATCGAAAGCGCTATGTTTGCGCCCTTGGCGATTCGGTCGACTGCACGCGCATTGACACTTTTTAGCGACTCCTCCTATCGCTTTGAGCGAGGTCCCGACCCATCCGGTGTGGATTGGGCAAGCCGGCGATGCTGCGAGTTGATTTTGGATGTGGCCGGGGGTGAGTTGGCTGAAGGCACCCTCGAGGCGGGTCGCTGCGATCCGGATCGTGAGCCGATCGTTCTCCGGTTGTCGCAGATCGAACGCATTCTCGGAATTGAGGTGCCGCGTGAAGAGGTCGAGCGAATTCTTTCTTCGCTCGGCAATCGAGTGGAGGGTGAATCGCAAGAATCTCTGACGGTGGTCGCCCCGAGTTGGCGACGCGATCTTTCGAGGGAGATCGATCTCGTCGAGGAAGTGGCAAGGGTTCACGGATATGACAAAATCCCGGAAGACCGCCAGATACCCATCTGCGCATCGTCGCGATCGCGTGAAGACCGCGTTGCCGACCGCATATACCGAGCGCTTACGGCAGCAGGATTTGACGAAGTGGTCACCCCGAGTGCGACCGATCTTGCTGCGTCTTCGGTGTTCAGCCCCTGGACATCGCTCGCTCCGATACAGAGTAAGTTGCCGATGCTCCGCGGTGCCGATTGCTTGCGAAAAAGCCTCGTTCCCAGTTTGCTGCAGGTGAGAAAGACGAATGAAAATCTGGGGGTCGAATGGATTGAACTTTTTGAAATTGCATCGATCTACCTCCCCACCCCCGAACCGCATGCAGAGCAGTGGCACGAGGAGCGCAAGGTGCTAAGTTTCTGTAGCGGCAAGGATTTTTTCGCGGTGAAGGGAGTGATCGAATCGCTACTCGACTCGCTCGGTATTGCAGCACCCCTGAACATTACCGAATGTTCCGATAATTTTTTTCAATCCGGTCGCGGAGCGGAGCTGACACTCAACGGGTCGCCCTTGGGCTATCTGGGCATCCCCTCCCCAACCGCTGCGCAAGCATTTTCGCTTCGCGGGCCCGTGGTCGTTGCGGAAGTGTCCTTCGCCGTGTTGCTCGCCGAGGCAGAGCTTGTTCCGTTAGCGAAACGTCTCTCACCGTATCCGACGATTGATCGCGATTTCAATTTTGAGGTCGACGAACGAGTTCGCTGGGCCGAATTTGCCTCGACCGTCCGGCAGGTGGCAGGTGAGCATCTCGAATCGATCCGATATCTCGAGACGTACAGAGATAAAGATCGGTTGGGAGAGGGAATGAAGAGTCTGGTGTTCAAGGTCGTCTTCCGCAAAGCGGATGGCACACTGACGGGAGACGAGGCCGATAAAATCAGTCAGCGGATCGAGTCGGCGTGCGGTAAAGATCACAGCGCATCGCTCCGCTCATGATCTTCCGTGAGGCCTAGAAGTCGGCCGCATCCTCCCAGATATTGGGAAGATATTTTGCGTTGATGCGTTGCCGTACCAAAGCCCTTTGCCGATCGTTCAAATCGGTCGTGCCTTCCACGCCTTCGAGAATCGCGTTTTCGTTTTTCTTCGTGAGTTTGTTCAGTACGAAATCGCCCGGCAGAGAAAATCCCTGCACTCCGGTAAGTTGTTGATGCGTATCGGCACTTGTGATTTGAATCTCGATGAGAATGTAGTTGCCCATCGAGGGGATTTGCTTGGGATTTTGAATTGCTTTGACGAATCCATCTTTGATGCGGATCATCCAGCCTTTTCCATCGTCGTCCCAGCGAGCAACCATTTCCCGACTGTTACAGATCAGATAGTGAGAGTTTCTTCGTAGCGTCTCGGGCGCTTCGAGAGTGAGTGCCCGCGATGCGGTTTCCGACTGGACCTGGGAGTTTTCGGCTACCTCTTGTTCAGGCGTTTGGGAGAGTTCGTCCGGAATGGGGACAACTCCTTTGCATTCAGGGCATCGCCCCTTCTTCCCGGCAAGCGTAGGGGGAGCCTTGAGTCGCTCGTGGCACTGCGGACATTGGATGCGAATCATACTTTCCCTCGCCCTGTATCCTAGACGCGAAGAGCACCGCCTGACAAGTTGTCGATGTGGTCCTTTGCGCGACGGAACAAAACTGTTATCTCTGAGTCTTCCTAGCTTTTTGGGGCGAGTCGTCAGGCAGCAAAGATTCACACGTGCGAGGGATGATCATGGCAAAATGGAAAATTGCAGGTATCAATTTTGACCATTTTCATATGGGCGACAATTTGCGGATGGCCCACGAGCATCCCGAGGTAGAGATCGTCGGCCTGTGCGACGAGCAGCCCGAAAGAATGCAGGAAGCAGCGGCACATTTTTCCGTCCCTGCCGACCGACTTTACACCGATTATGAGGCCTGCCTGACGGCCACCGAACCGGACCTCGTGCTGCTCTGCCCGGCGACAGCCCGGCACGCCGAATGGACTGAAAAGGTGGCGCCTTTTGGCTCGCATATTCTGATGGAAAAACCATTTGCCGCGTCTCTCTCCGAAGCGGATCGCATGGTTGCGGCCATGCAGCACTCGAGTAAACAACTTGCGATTAATTGGCCTCTCGCCTGGTATCCGCCTCACCGTACGACGCGGCGACTCATTGAGGAGGAACGTATTGGTGAAGTGATTGAAGTTCACTTTTGCGATGGGAATCGGGGGCCGCTGTGGCACGCGGCGGACAAGGTGGAAAAGACGGCCGAAGATGTGCATCGCGAAAAACCGCATAGCTGGTTTTACAAGCGAGCTCAGGGGGGCGGTTCGTTGCTCGATTATCTGGGTTACGGTACCACCTTGGGAACCTGGTTTCTCGATGGACGAAAACCCCTGGAGGTCACTGCGATTGTGGATCAACCGCAAGGTCTTGAAGTCGATGAGCACAGTGTCGTGGTGGCCAGCTACGAGGCGGGACTCTCGAAATTTGAGACGCGTTGGGGCACGTACACTGACCCGTGGACGGACCAACCGCAACCGAAGTGCGGCTTTGTTATCGTGGGAACGGAAGGCACCATCAGTAGCTACGATTATGAGTCCACGATTCGTGTGCAGTCCGCATCGAATCCTGCCGGGGAAGTCCTCGAGGTCGATCAGTTAAAGCCACCTTTCCAGAACCCGGTGCAATACATGCTGGATCGCCTGCAAAAAGATGAGACAATCGAAGGCCCCCTCTCCGTTGAAATTTCTCGAATCGGCCAGCAGATAGTCGATACCGCCGTCAAAAGTGCGGAAGAAAAACGGACCGTTGCGCTGATCGATTAAGAGTGAGGTGACGCATCGCTGCTTGCTCGTCAGTAATTCTTAGAGAACTATTTGAGGATTCTTATGCGGACAAAATCAGAACTAAGAGAAATTATCGACCAGATCACTTCGCTTGAGAGTCCCGTCGGTATGGATGCGGTTTATGTCCACGCCGTGATTCTCGACAAGTTGCAAACCATAGAGCAGCGGCTTGCACGTCTCGAGGATGCGGTTCATCCGCGCGAAGAGTCGTAAAATCGTGACGATGCACAAGTTCTTTTGCCGGGCGTTGCCATTTCTCCCGGGATGCTTGTTATAATTGGGACACGGTTGTTTTTTTGAGTGAAGGGTTGAAGACGCCGATGGCAAGCAAACAGCAGCAACTCTTCGCAAAAATTGTGTTGCATAACAAATTGCTTCAGGCCCCGGAGGTCGAGCAATTGATGCGGCAATTCGCCGATCCCGAAGAGGTGATTCAGCACCTCATTGCAACCGACAAACTCAATGAGAAAACCGGATCGCAACTGCGCGGCCTCTACGAAAAGCAGCTCGAAAAATTAGGTATTCCGCGCGAAAAAGTTGCTGCAACTGAGACATCTGAAGCGGATTCGACCGATATCGACGCGCTCGTCGAGGAGGCGCTCGAGGAAGAGCAAGATACAGAGACGCCGGTCGATGCGCCGGCGCCCGCAGAGTCGGCGGGCACAGATAGCACGACCGAGAGAATCCAAGTCGACCTCGATGAAGAGGCTGAGGCACGGGTGGTCGATGATGCCGAGGAAGAGTTGCCAGTACTCGAGCGCGATACACAGAGCGATGAGAGGTCGGTTCGCATCGAGACCCCGTCTGCCACAGTAGCGGTCGATTCGAAATCGAAAGAATTGATACACGATATCTTGCGTGAAGCGAGAGAGCTGAAAGCATCGGACGTGCACATCACGGCAGGACTTGCGCCGATGATTCGTCAGGCGGGATCGCTTAAAACGCTCGATCGACCACCATTGCCTCCGGAAGTGACCGAGGGGGGGTTGCTCGCCATGCTCGATGAGGGGCGTCGGGCGCAATTCCTCGAGACGAACGACTTGGATTTTTGCTACGACGGCGGTGAAGAGTTGGGGAGATTTCGTACCAATTTTCTGCGCGAGCAGTCCGGTGTGGATGGTGTCTTTCGTTTGATCGACACGGTGGTTCCTAGTTTTGAACAACTGGGATTACCGGAGCAGATCCAACGCTTTACCGATTACGCGGTAGGCATCGTTTTAATCACGGGGCCCAAAGGTTCAGGAAAAACGACGACCCTCGCCGCTATGGTCGATCTTTTGAATGGGTTG
>JAQWPY010000116.1 GCA_029245145.1 Pirellulales bacterium
ACAATTACCTACAATGCATGCACCAATCGAACGTTGAACTGATTACCGATTCGATCGCCTCAATCACCAAACGCGGTATCAAGACGGACGCCCGTGAGATACCCCTCGACGCCATCGTCATGTCAACCGGTTTCGAGGCCAACCGCTTTCTCTATCCGATGGAGATCATTGGCAGCGGAGGACGAACCCTCGATGATGTGTGGTCACGACGACCGAAGACAGTATTAGGGCTTATTACGCCGGAATTTCCCAACTTTTTTATGCTGTATGGACCAAATACGAACCTCGGCCACAACTCCATTATTTTTATGGTCGAGTGTCAGGTCCGCTACATTCTTCAAATGCTTTCGCTCCTTGACCGAAGCGGGACTGACGCCTTCGAGGCAACCGAGGTGGCGACGGAGAGATTTGACACGATGCTCCAAAGCGAACTGAAGAGAAAGGTATGGAGCGGTTATGCTGCGAGCTGGTACAAAAACGCTTCAGGAGACATCACGAACAATTGGTGCCGATCGACGCTAGCCTACTTTTGGCAGACACGTCGGGTCGACAAAACCGCTATCCATTTGTCGACCAGGCAGTGTTCTACTGCCGTCGCATCGACACCAATTGCCCGCTAAACCACACTTGCCCTTATTTTGAGTGTGGCGACCGTCACGCCGCCACCAGTGGCTTGGCACTTGGTTTCTATTAATAGATTGACGCCCGTCCCGGGTGACGGACAAGATTTTCGAGCCAACTTCGCCTTTTTTTGGTATTTTTTATGTCCGACCAACCCGTTGATTTCCGCTCAGAGGAGATGGTTCACTTTATTGTGCAGCTTGACGGGAACCCCAACGAGCGCGAAAACCTGATCGCAGCCCAAGAGGAATTTCAACAAGCGGCCAGCCAATTCCCTGGATTCGTTTCAGCTGAAACCAAAGAAATATCTGAACATCCCGAGCAGGCGAGCCGTCTTGTCGGCACCTATTGCTTCACGTCTGCCGAGACCCTTGTGCGATGGCTTGAATCTGATGAAAGGCGTATGCTCATCAAGCGTTTTGATGATAACTTCGGCAGTCGGATCCAAATTGACTATCCACCAAGCACCGCTGGATTGACTGCTTGGCTTCCCACGCCCGCCGATGGAAGTTGTTCACCGAGGAATGCTCCAAGGTGGAAGATGTGCCTTATCGTACTCGCCGCTCTTTATCCACTGGTGGTTGCCCTCGGGGCATGGGTTCCGCGATGGCTTCCTCTCGCCAGCAAACCAAGCCTTCAACTGGCGACTGCCGCGACCGCAGTGGCGACGATGGGATTTGTTCTTGTTCCAGCCATCGGCTGGCTGATGAAATCCTGGCTTGCCACTGAACGTTGGTCCGGGCACATTGTCGGATCATTCCTCCTCGCGGGAATGATTCTCTTGGTGTGGATCATCGCGCACTGATTCGTTCGTCCCCGACGGAAAACAACTCATCGTCCCGGCGAACGCCGGCCTGCCGATCGATGCCGTGCTGGGCGCACGGGTGGCTTCCGCACACGGTACATTCCCCCCATCGCTAAGAGACTGGCGATCCCGACACTTGCGAGAACGTAGGAATAGGGTTCAGGAAGCGGTCGCTGCATCGCTACGGCGTAACCAGGTTTCTCATCGCGTGAAGCGAACGCGATGTCGCCCGGATTCTCGCGCGTCAAAACGTGGGTTACGCTGAGTATCGAATACGGCTTATAACCGCTATTGCACTCGGCCACGCAGGCCGATGAAAAGAAAAAGAATACCACCACTGCACCCGGCAGTATCCGGGTGCCTCGCCAGATCTCCATCGCCATCTCCTCACCGCACGCAAGCCGCTGAAAAGCAACAGCCGGCGAATTTCCGATCCTGGCAAATCGGTTCGCAGGCTCGCGTGCAGCTCGTTTTCTTGCACCCCTGAAGTCACGATAACCGCAGAGATAATTTCCTGCAAGAAAATTGAACAGTGCTCGGACCGGTATGCGTAATTTTCGCCTTTCGCTGAACGAAGGCGTTGTTCACTGCCGCTGCCGAACGAGCCCGTGAGGGACACGCACCTTCCACTCCCTCACGGGCTGTCCGACGTAATGAGCTGGCGACTAACCATCAGCCGATCAGGTCGGACCCGGTAATCTCGACCGCCGAGACTCCTCCGAGGCCAGATGCTGCAAGCGCTTTCTCAATGTCGGCCTGCCGCAGTTCATCACGCACCACCGATACATGCCGCGGTGCCGATATACCTAGACTTACTCGCTTACCACGCATCGTACAGACAACAATCTTGATTTGATCTCCGATCCAAACAGACTCCCCCTGCCTTCTGCTGATCACTAACATGACGGCCTCCCCGTGATGAGAATAATACGGTTTGCGCAATCGTCGTCGAACGCGACGGGCGCGCGGATTCCATCGACTCCAGCTCCCAGAACAGGGGGCTGAAGGGCCCTTCTCACGCGTTCATCCGCAAGACCGGGGGACCCGCGGGCATCGCCGTAAGTCTCCGGGTCGCGGCGAAGAAAACACCGCCAAAAGACGAGACGAAACGGCACGGCCTTTCCTTCAATGCGCTGTATACCCGTTATCGACTCCAACTGTCAAGTTTTTTGCTAACCGGGCGTAAAATCGCGCTGCCAAATTGATCGCAAATGATCCATTCCGCTTCTATTACCTGTATTTTTCCACTTCTCATTTCATTATCCACATTGCGATTTCCAACCGTCGTTAACCTCAAGACCAATGAACAGCACCGCAACCCGCACCTCGCCACCATATGATTTCTGCGTTAGAATGTTGCCCTCTCGGAATTTCTTTTTCAATGGAAGGATACGTTTAGATGTATCGAGTACTTTTGCTGGGTGCCGGAAAAATCGGGCGCATGATCACGCGTTTACTCTCGGATACGGGAGATTACGAGCTTCTCGTGACCGATGCGAATGACGCGGTACTCAAGCGACTCGATGGGTGGGCCCGCGTCTCGACCCGCGTGATTGACGCAGAGAACGCCGACGAAATTTTTGACGCCATGCAGGGATGCGACGCAGTCATTTCAGCCCTAAGCTTTTATTACAATCCGCTCGTTGCGGAGGTTGCCCTCAAAGCCGGCGTGAGTTACTTCGACCTGACCGAAGACGTTGCCACAACTCGCCGCGTACGCGCCTGTGCCGAATCAGCCAAAACCGGTCAGGTTTTCATGCCACAGTGCGGCCTCGCCCCCGGGTTTATCTCCATTGTCGCAAACGATCTCTGCGCCAATTTCGATAAACTCGATGCCGTACGGATGCGAGTAGGGGCACTCTCTAAGTTCCCAACTGGGCAACTAAAATACAATCTCACTTGGTCTACCGACGGCCTGATCAACGAATATTGCAACCCGTGTGAGGCGATTCACGACGGCAACCCCATCGAGGTGCTTGCTCTCGAGGGACTCGAGCAGTTTTCGCTTGACGGCGTCCGCTACGAAGCATTTAACACGAGCGGCGGTCT
Source organism: Pirellulales bacterium (assembly GCA_029245145.1). Classification (GTDB taxonomy): domain Bacteria; phylum Planctomycetota; class Planctomycetia; order Pirellulales; family UBA7805; genus UBA7805. The sequence goes on from JAQWPY010000116.1 coordinate 3,476, forward strand.
TGGTACGCTGTGCCAAACACTTGCCGGCCAAGTGCGCGAGCTTAATTATAAAACCATACGCTACATGGGCCACCGCGACCTGGCCGTGCTCCTCGTTCGCGAGTTGGACCTGGGACAGCGTCGCGATATATTCAAGGATATTCTTGAACACGCGCTTCCCGTCACGTTTCAAGATGTTGTCGTGACCTTTTGCACGGTCACTGGATGGCAAAAAGATCAGTTTGTTCAAATTACCGACGCGCGCAAAATCTACCACCAAACGATTGATGGAGAGAACTGGAGTGCGATACAGATCACGACGGCCGCTGGCGTGTGTGCTGTTCTCGACCTGTTCGTATCCGGCAAGCTGCCAAAGACCGGATTCCTCCGCCAGGAAGAGGTTGAATTCGATACCTTCATGTCGAATCGTTTCGGTCAGCTCTATGCATCCGACATCAGCGCTTCGACTAATCCGACCAATATCTCGCTGGCCAAAGTTACTGCATAGTATCCCGCACTTTTCACGCTGGGCCCCTTCCCATGACACGTTCGCTTCTGGAACCATTTGGTATTTCTGACCCACCTTCTGCGATTTCTATTGGTCGAAACTGGACTGCTGGTAGTGGTGTTGACGTCGCGGTGCAGAGTCCGATCGATGCGACCACCCTCACATCAATTCGATGGGCAACACCAGAACAGGCCGAAGCGGTCATTCTCGCGGCACAAAATGCATTCCGGGTCCTCCGCGTTATTCCTCCGCCACGGCGTGGTGAATTCGTGCGGCGCTTCGCCGAGGTACTGCGCGAATACCAGGAGCCATTGAGTCAATTGATCGTCCACGAGGTAGGTAAGATCGCAGCTGAAGCTCGGGGTGAGGTTCAGGAAATGATCGATATATGCGATTTCGCGGTCGGTCTCTCGAGGCAACTCTATGGCAAAACTATTGCCAGCGAACGTCCCGAACACCGCATGGCCGAGCAGTGGCATCCTCTGGGCCCGATTGGTGTGATCTCCGCCTTTAATTTTCCTACGGCCGTCTGGGCCTGGAACGCCGCGATTGCTTGGGTTTGCGGCGACCCGGTAATCTGGAAGCCCTCCGAGAAGACTCCGCTGACCGCTATCGCCTGCCAATCCCTCTTCCAGAAAACACTCGAGCGCGACGCTGATTTTCCCGCCGATGCATCGAGCCTCCTGATCGGTGGACGTGACGTGGGCGAAACGCTTGCCGCCGACCCGCGGCTTCCCCTTATTTCTGCGACCGGTTCGGTTCCCATGGGTAGGGCAGTGGCTCAAACTGTCGCGGCGCGCCTGGGTCGAAGTTTGCTAGAACTCGGGGGAAATAAT
>JAQWPY010000127.1 GCA_029245145.1 Pirellulales bacterium
CCGATCCGCCGGTCGATACCGACAGCGACGGCATCCCCGATGACGACGACAACTGCCCCGATACCTACAACGAAGATCAGGCCGATGACGATGGGGACAGCATCGGAAATGTATGCGATGATGATTATGGGCAGGATACCGCCGAGGTTCCGTGCGCTGAGGAGTACCAGGGATATCTGGTCGACAATGGGATCAGCGATGCAACAGCTGCATTTCAGACCGAGGGCTCCGGTTTCTACCTGATCCAAAGTGGAGACGCCAATGGTTGCCGGTCGAACAACATGCATCGTGCCAATGGTGGCACCCCGGCCAAGGCAATCTACACACTGACTAACCTTGTGCCCGGAAGCTACCGCGTCTATGTCACCTGGAAAGCCGATTCGCAAGGCGCCACGAACGCAAGCTACACCGTCTACAACAATATTCACAATCTCGGTGAGGTGATTGCGACCGATCAGGTGAATCAGAAGCAAGACCCCTCAAAGGAAACCTTCCCGATCGACAAGTGGCACTGCTGCAGCGCAGCGGATTGTCCGGACGGCCAACCCTACGACGACGCCTACTGGGACTTAGTGGCTTGTGGCGGTTGGGACAATGTCAACAAACGCGTCTTGGGACCACACCATAAACACGGGTGGCATGAAATTACTGGTGGACCTTTTAACATTACCTCTTCAGCCATGAGCATCGTCCTCGACGCGTCGACCGCCAATGGTCGGGTCCATGCTGATGCCATCTGGCTGGACCGCGACGCGTGTTCGGAAAATGCGTCGTACGATCCCTCTAATGCCTACTCCCCATCGGGCCCCCAGCCATGCGGCTATCCCGACACTCCCCTCGCCGCAGTCCAGGGAGGGCTGGATTGGATTGTGGAACATCAGCAAGCCGATGGCTCCTGGGATCACGCGCACTCCGGCGCACCGGGCAATCGCAACGGTCCCTGCAGTGGACAATGCGGAGGTGATGGAGGCGGTGGCTACGCCGCAGCATCGACCGCCTTTGGGATCATGACTCTGCTGAGTGCCGGCTACACCCCGGTCAGCGGCCCCGAGTACTATCGCAACTCGCTCTGCCGGGCAATCAACTGGATGATGGACTATCAAAACGCGGCGGGTGGCTACCACGAAGATTTTACCTATGCCACCTTTGGCACCGTAGAACACCTCATCGCACACTACGCGATGGCAGAAGCTTTGGCGGGCATGGATATGGCGCTCGCGGGCGATTGCGAGGACGGGGAGAGTGGTTGCAGCGTCGATAAACACCGTCTGCGAACCTCGGTGCAAATGGCGACCGACTTCACGATCTCCGAACGCAAGCCAATCAACTACGCTGACCTGGGCGACTGGGAAACGAAGGGGTGCACTTCACCGACTCACAATGGAGGCTGGCACTATCACAACCATCAAGATTGGGGCTGGTCCGATGTGCTCACCAACCCCTGGGGCTCGATGGCCCTCAAAGCATCGCAATTGGCGGGTATCCAATTCGATGCCGAAGAATTGAACATTGCTGATATTGCAACCCGCGGCAACGGATGCCAATGCGTGTTCGATCAGGGCGAATGGTTACCGCGAAAATTCAACTACCTGTCCTACGGGACAATTAACGACAACATGAACTGCGGGCAACTGATGACCCTCTTGCTCCTTCGGGGCGATCGGACAGGACATCAAGTATTTTCGGATTACATGACAGATAATCCTCCATCGCCGGGCGATTATTGGATGGCCTTTTTCACGCATCGCATGGCCTCCTACAACGGCAACACGGCCTACTCCGAGGGACTGAAAGCAGAACTCACCGCCGCGCAAGTCAATGCCGGGCACGCCACAGGCAGTTGGGATCCCTCGGGAACAATCAGCGGAAACTGTGGTCGCCATTTCGCCACCTGTATGGCCGTGACGATTTTAAACGAACTGGAACATGGAATTCGCCTCCAACCCTAGGGTGAACGTCGCCCTGTCTCTCCCCCGGAAACGCAATACCGATCCACGCCATGAGACACTCAAGGATGCGGCCTGTTGCTTTCAACTGCATTCTTTCTCTGATGCTTCTCAGCGTTTTGCTCAGCGGATGCAGGCGCACCGGCCACGACACGTACGCCCAGCGGGTGCACGACCTGGGAGGGACGATGCACGTCCACGTCGACTTGGCAGGCACGCAGATCACAGACAGCGATCTGATCTCCTTGGATTTTCCCGATACATTGCGAAGCATTTCGCTCGCCGACTCGGCTATTACGGATCAAGGTGCACGGGAGTTGATGCGGGGAGTCAACCTCGAGCAAATTGACCTCACCAATACGCAAATTACGGATGCCATACTCGACAAATTAAAAAGTTTGCCACGATTGTGTATCGCAAACGTCGCTTCCGAGAATGTTTCTCCGCAAGCCTTTGGAAACATACGCTTTTTCCTCTCCGACCGCTTGCTCGACATCGATCAACGTTCGTCACTTCAGCCGCTTCCGCGAATGCCTCAAGAGGAAGAACCTCTCGATGTGGAAGGGGAGCCGCTGCCGATGCCGGACAGCCTCAGTGGATATGCCGCCGACATCAAGGCGCTCGATGGAGAACTGCAAATTCATCTCGATTTTCACGGTTCCGAGATAAGCGACAGTGACCTGGTAGACATCTCGCTGCCGGAGAACATTCGCAGCATCTCGCTGCGGGGAACAGAAATCACCGATGAGGGATTGCGCGAATTACTAAGAGCAAGAAACCTGGAAATTCTCGACCTCCGCGGCACCTCGATTACCGACGATGCGCTCCCGATCCTCAAACTGCTCCCCCGACTCTGGAAGGTCGATGTCGGCTCGACGCAGGTCTCAACCGTCGGACAGCGGGAACTGAGAAAGATGTTGTCACAAAAGCGTCATGCGATCCCCTACGACCGCTCCCGCAGCCTCAGTCGTTCAAAAAGGTATCCGGGCAACACACAATAATGCGTGAAATGAAAAAATAGAGTCGTTCACCCCCCTGCTCTGCTTTCTTTGCCTGCGCATGATGGTTTGAGTAAAGCATGTCCCCACGATCCTGAAAGAGCGTCCTTGCAAGGCACAAAAAATTATAAAAAGGTGCCGGGTTTCACGCTCGTCGAACTCTTGATCGTAATCGGTGTGATCGTGGTCCTGATCGCGTTGCTGCTTCCTTCGGTCGCCTCGGTGCGGGCCCGGGCCCGCACGGCCCAGTGCCAGAGCAACCTGGCGCAGTTGGGGCTCGGCATCCAGAGCGCCAATCGCAACCGCAGCACGCCGGTGAGAGCCGACACTGTCGGCAACCCGTGGACTGCGCAGATCGAACCTTTTCTCGAGGGTGAGAATGCCGAACTCTTTCTCTGTCCGGGGGACCCCAATCCACTGAAAATCCCCGAAGGCGATGACCGCCGCGATCCAACCGAAACGGCCTTCCAACCGAGTTTCGCGGCCAACAGCCAAATGCACCAGATGCAGGGGAGCGATGCAAATAAGATCACGGTCCTCGACTTCGGGAGTGGGGACGGCGATGAAGAGGGGAACAGCGATGAAGAGGAGGACAGCGATGGAGAGAACGTCCCGATTGTTCATGTCGTGGTTCCGAAACCGAAAGAAGATGACGGAGAAGAAAACGAGACGCCCGACAAAAACTGGGAGACGAACCCCAACGGCCAGGATGCCTTCGAAGACGGGATCGAGGGAGGGGGATTAAGGCACTCCGGGGTAGTGAACGCGCTGCGACACGACGGTTCGGTATCGGCCGAATCGGCGGATGATCTCGTACAAAACCATCCGGCCCTGGAGGGATCCAACGACTGGCTGCCTTGGCGGACCCCCAGCGACTCCGACGCAACGATGTGGGACGCGGCTGATCCGGGGAACGACATTGATGCCGACGGCGACGGCATTGCCAACGACGCGGACAACTGCCCCAATACCCCGAATCCGAATCAGGCCGACAGCGACGGCGATGGCGTGGGCGATGCCTGCAACACGGATGATCCGGACGAGGACGGCATTGCATCGTCAGAAGACAACTGTCCGGACAACTACAATCCGGGCCAAGAAGACGACGATGGCGATGGCACGGGCAACGTCTGCGATTTCGGGGAGCCCACTGATGACGCGGAAAGCGGGGGAGATGAAGAAAGCACATCGGAAGAGACTGGTGAAGAAGAGACTACCGATCCAGGGTGCTCGGGCGATGAACCACTCTTTCTTGATTGTCCGTGGGATCTTCCCCCCAACACCATGACAGCGGGCTGGAATGTTGTTGCCTCACCCAACCCTCCGGGTTTTGCAAAGAGTGGCTTTGACGGTTTTCGTGAAGCGACTGCTGGAAACGGAAGCGCCATACACACGTGGAGGTTTCTCGACTTGCCGAATGGCCGCTACAGCGTGGCGGTGGCCTGGGGGAAGAAAGCAAATCGCGCTACGAACGTGGTGTACAAGGTAGCGCACGATTTCGGCACACTCGGTACAAGTAATAACATGAACCAAAAAAATGCACCACAAGCAGACTTTCGTGATGCACCAGCGCCGAATGCGGCTATTGCATTTGAAGAAATCGGCGTGTTTGAGGTATTACACGGCCATCTTTATGTATCGGTCGATAACAATACAAACGGAACCGTATGCGCCGACGCGGTGCGAATTCAATGTGTCGGGGCAGCAGAAACGAAATCGGCATGCTCCGAGGGACCGGGCGAAGGATTCGTCAACGGGCTCTATGGCGAATACCGCTCGGGCGTTTGGAATTTCGGCGATGATCCGGAAACGGCAGAACCCTTTGTGGCCCGGATCGATGCCGATATGAACGAACCCTACGGTGGTGCTACCAAACCCTGCGACCACCCCACATCCGACTGCGCATCGGGGCACGGAGTACGATGGACGGGCTGGATCCGAGCCCCGTTTGCCGAAGAATATCAGTTCTATGTTCTCCGAGACGATGCCACGCGAGTGATCATCAACGGTCAAACGGTATTGGATGATATTAACGCGCACTGGGACATGTCTAACGAACAGCCAAAGCCGGTGGGTGATCCGGTGCCGATGAGTGATTGCGAATGGATCCCGATCGAAATCCTCAATGGAGAGTATTGGGGCTGGTCTTTTTTCCGACTCCAATGGTCGTCGTTTTCAACGCCGCTCCAGGACATTCCCACAGAAAATTTCCGGACCACGCCGCTCCCACCAAATTGAGTGCCACCCGATATGCTTCGACTTCATTATCTGAATTCCAGCCTGGCAATCGTGGCTTCGATCGCCGTTGGTTGTAGCAACGAGAGTGGCCTTGAATCCACAACATTGAATGTGGATACCCGCGTACGATTGGTCACGGAAGAAGGAGATTTTGCCCTGATTGAGACGAATGATGCCCAGCGGTACTACGTGAACCGCGCGATCTTGAAAACCCGATCGAATATGGCGGAAGAGCGAGATCTATCACACACGCACACACTAAGCGCGCCGACTCAGGCGTTTCATGGGAGTCGACCTCAGTCCATACCTGAAACGGCACCTCGATCACTGGAAGAAATCTCAAAAGAACAAATGACTCTGAATCGCTTGTATCTA
>JAQWPY010000128.1 GCA_029245145.1 Pirellulales bacterium
ATGATTTTATGGGGGATTTATGGAAAACAGTTCTGCAAAAATCGATTTATTTTGCTGCCGCGCGCTGCAGGTGATGGTTGCGTGCGTCGCTGTAACCCTGATACCAGCTTGCCACTTTTGCAGCGGAAAAAAATGGTGGGACCCGCCCACCATGGCGAGATCCAAATTCCGCTGTCATGCTTCCGAAACCATTTCCGAAGTAATTTTCAGACCGCAACGCGACCCGAATATTGCGCACCGGCTGCAGCGTGCAGAGGCTGCCTATACTGCTGCTCAAGAGTGCCGTGAACCACAGCAAGCAGTCGATCATTATTATGAATCCGTGGTCTGGAGTTGGATTTTTATTTGTCGTTATCACAACGAACCACGCGTTGATTTGGAGACCGATCGCGCATGGGATATCTACCATTCGAGTTTGGCAAAACTCATCACCGTGGGCCAGGAGGCGGGTCGACTCAACCTCCGCCAAGGACTCCTCGTTCGCAACCCCAGCGGAATGGAAGTAATTCCTATCCACTTTAAAGAATTTCATTGGCCTCAGGGGAGCTTCAACAAACTTGTTACCGTCGGCTGTTATCGCGATAGCAATCTCAAACACCAATATCGGGCCTGTGGATTGGGCGTACCCCTGGTGGCAATCCAGAAAAATAAATGCAGTCCGCCGGAATTCACCCCCTTCTTTTTGCAGCACACACCGTTTGCGGCAACCTGCATCCTTTACCCGAACCTGCAGCCGTGGACATCAACTGTTGCTCTTCCCTCTTCTCCACCAGTCGCTTCGGGACTTACGCTTTACGATCCACAAAAAGTGGAGACGGTTCAGTATGAGAACACCTCTTTTCGTTTGGCCGCGGATATAACCGCTCCACTCGGTTATCTGGGTCAAGAGACCAACTGGAATACACTAGAGGAATTTAGCCGCCCTGAGACAGATCCCAAGTTGGCCGGCTTACGGATGCTTGAGCCCTACCAAGCAGAAAAAATCCCCATTCTTTTTGTACACGGCCTTTTTTCGGACCCCCAAACCTATCTGGAGATGGCCAATCGCATCCGTGCCTGCCCCGAGCTTACTTCGAGATATCAAATATGGGTGTTCCGCTATCCGACCGGTGGAAACTTTTTTTTGTCGGCCGCCAAGCTACGGCAGCAACTGGCCTCACTGGCAGCCCAATGTGAAGCGAAAGGTACCGATCGGCATCTACGTGAAATGGTGATCGTCGGCCATAGTTTGGGAGGACTCGTCGCGAAGTTGCAAGTCACCAGCAGCGGATCGACCCTTTGGAATAACGTCGCTCGAGTTCCCTTGGATCAAGTCGTCGCCACCCCCACACAACGCGAACAACTTCGAAGTGAATTTTTCTTCGCTGCCTCTCCCTATATCAAAACTGCCATATTCATTGCCGTACCGAACGAGGGGTCACCCTGGGCGCATCGCCCTGTGGGAAAAATAGCATCTCACATGGTGAAATATTCACCGCAACAAGCAGAGCTGCATCGCACATTGATGCAGCAGAACCCCAATGTGTTCCATCCAGATTTACAAAAAAGAATACCCACGAGTGTCGATTTAATGAATCCGGACAACCAACTCCTGCAGGCGATCCAAAAAATTCCGCTTGCACCTTGGGCCCAGAGCTATGCGATTGCCGGTACAGGTGGATCTGCCCTTTCGAGAATGGGCCCGTCGGACGGTGTTGTGACTCTCCGAAGTGCGACGACACCAGCTGCGGGACAGACCTATTATGTTGATGCCATCCATACGGACATTTTACGCAATTCTTCAACGATCGATATCGTCACTCAAATTTTAAGAAACCAAGTATCGCTCGGATACGCTCCAGTCAGCAGCGGGCAGTAATTGTCCGCAGAAGCGCGAGTCGATCATGGTGAAGAAGAGATGCCGCGCTGCGTAGTCTTCTCATCGTTTTCACCCAACAACTCTTCTGCCTGCTGCACAAGGGAGGCCGCCCATGGTCGATCACCATAAATCAAGCGAATTGCCCGGCAGATCTGCTTGGTATCTTCCGGATCATCCCGCTGCGCTTGTCGTGCAGCCGCGAGCCGATCAGAAATCAACTTCTTCTCTGCTGCGATTCGTTCTTCTGCTTGTTGTTGAATGAATGGTAACTGCCCTTCAGCAGCCCGGATAAAGGGTTTAATTTGCTTCTCTTCCGTTAGTGGGCGGTAGAGTGTAATTAAAGCGGCCAAACGTTGCGCCGCAGTCTCCGGATCGGTTGCAGCGATTTCAAGTGTGGCTAAATATTCCTGCCCTAACGCAGAGTCTCGGTATTTCTTGTTGAGCAAACGGGCTTGTAAAATGGCGCGTTCCTTGAGTTGAACCCCTTCGATAGATTCCTGGTAACCGAGGATTGTCGCGGCGCGCGGATCCTGAGAATAATATTGGAGGAATTGATTAACCTCCTCTTTTACTTCGACAAGACGACCATTCGCTGCGGCAGTGCTTATTCGCACATAGAGCGACTGAGCAGAAGGAGGCTGCAGAAAGTACCAACCAACTCCGGCAGTAAGAAGCAGCGCAGCGGCAAGAAACCAGGTCGCCCCTGAAATCAGAGGATGGCCCCGGTTTTCCGCCTTTTCTTCTTCACGGCGTGCTTCCTCGACCGTCGTAAAATGATCTGCTCCCCCAGTCCATCCATCTTTCAGTACGTTTTCGCTATCGCCCTGTATTTCTTTCGATAGATCTGCTTCGGCAATATCAATCGTGGCGCCGATCTCATCTTCCGGGTCATCCGCATCGTAGGGGTGAATTTCAAACCCTGAGGTTTCGCTTCCTTGAAGTGAGGACGCCTGTTCACTTTCACTTCGAAGGGAGAGCGCCTTCTGCATTGCCTCCATTCGCCGCGCCACTAACAGGGCGTTCGGAAATCGATCTCCCGGCTCTTTTTCGAGAAGTTGCAAAATGATATCACTAAATTCCTTCGGGGTTTCCGGAGCATATTTGCAAACGCTCTCCGGTTGCGTAAAACGTTGCATCTGCAGCAACTTAAGCATCGATTTGCTTTGGAATGGTGGTCGTCCGGCAAGCAGAGCATACATAACGCCACCGAGACTATAGAGGTCGCAATGATGAGAAATTCGACTCCCCTCCGCCTGCTCGGGAGCCATGTATTCGGCGGTTCCCAAAACTCCCCCTTCACTTGTGAATCCGGAGTTTCCAAAGAGCCGCGCAATTCCAAAATCGCTCAGCTTTACCTGTTCGTCTCGGGACCAGAGTAAATTGGCAGGTTTGATATCGCGGTGAATGATCCCGTGGTCATGCGCGAGCTTTAGTGCGCGGCACAGATCAATCCCTATATGGCAGACCTCCTGCCACGGAAACCGTCGCCTACGGAACAGTTCATCCTCGAGACTACACCCCTCCACTAACTCCATCGCGTAGTAGATGTTCCCTGCGTGCTCTCCCCACGCATAAATTTCAACGATATGGGGATGTTGAAGTGCTTTAAGAGATTCTATCTCCGACTCAAAACGATCGCGAAAACCTTCTTGGTTGGCGAGCAATGGCGCAAGAACCTTGACCGCAACCTTCTGGCCGGTGGTTTCATCGATGGCGGCGTAGACGGTGCCCATACCGCCTCTACCGAGCTCCCTTTCGATGCGATATGGTCCCAGCTCTGTAAGATCCATGTCAAAATCCTACCAATAAATAACCGTTTACTGCAAATGGTACCTATTTTGTATCTTCGGTGCGCGCGATATGCTGCCGATCCACGATTCATCAAATTCAAATCAATGTTCGGATACATCATTTATAATCCCATTCGGTGACGATTGTTAGGAAAGTCAGAGGTCTGGGATGGATAGTTTATCGATAACGCTTTGTCGTACCTCCAATCAAGCTCTAGAACTGGGCATATTTGCCAGAGAATTTCTCTCTGGTAAGTACGCTCCTCCATCCGAAAGCGTGTTCCAGCGCTTAAAACTTTTCCATCTCGATAGCGTATGTTGTGCCGTTTCGGCATTGGCGTTGGGTACTAATGCGCCAAACATCCTACGCAACGAAGCACTCCGCTACACTGTGACTTCTTCGGAGGCTGGAGCAAAATGCTTTGGCTCTCACCTTTCAGTAACTCCCGAAAAAGCTGTTCTTGCCAACTGTGCGGCCGTACGCGAGTGGGACGCCAATGGAACCAATTTTGGATTTAATCCTGAACAAAAAGCGACGGCAGGCGAATTCGGCCACAATGATTTCTATCCGGTTGCGTTGGCCGCTGCACAAGTGAAAGGCCTCGATGGCCATCAGTTGCTGTTGGGAATGTTGCTTATTGACGAGATTCGCGGCCGCCTCGCGGAGGTGTTTAGCCTCAAGGATTATAAAATCGACCATGTCGTCCACGGCGGGATTGCCTCCGCTGTGGTCTATGGGGCAATGATCGGTGCGACTCCAAAACAAATAGAATCAGCGGTCGGATTGCTGGTCGCACACTATATTCCATTCCGTGCAATTCGTTCCGGTAAACAGTTGTCGGACTCCAAGGGAGCGAGTGCAGCAATGAGCGCCGAGATGGCCGTCCTTTCCGTACAAAGGGCAATGAGCGGCTTTGTCGGACCGGGAGATGTATTCCGAAATTCGCAAGCAATCTTTTGTCTCAACCAACCTCCAGCATCGACGGAAGAAAGCCCGTTTGACCTCACCCTCACGACCGGGGGAGACAATTTCGCCTTACTCGGAATGCACTTTAAGCTCGGTCTTTACGAGCACCAATCGGCGGGCGGTATCCAGGCGTTAATTAATCTCCTAAGGGATCATCCCCAATTGCTAACCAGTGGCCGATTTCCGAAAAGAATACAAACTGTAATTTATGAACCTGCCTACGGTATTATCTGTGACCCCTCCAAAAAAAATCCCCAAACGCGTCAAACTGCAGACCATTCGCTTCCATTTATTTTGGCTGCGGTTTTGGTGAAGGCGTACAAAAGTCAATCAGCGAGTTGGAAGGAACTGATGCTGCTCCCCGAGGATTATACAGAGGAAAAAATTCACGACCCGACTATTCGCCAAGTAATCGCCACGATTGACGTAATACATGGTGGAGATCAGTATGATCATCGGTACCCTCAAGGCATTCCAACCGCGGTGATTTTGGAGCATGCAGATATTGGTCGAATTGAGAGCAAATTGGTAATGTACCCTTTGGGACATGCGAAGTCAGATCATGAAGAGACGCGACACATTCTGGATCATAAAATAAGCACCCTCGCGAAACTTGGAGTGAAAGATCCGAACGAATTTGTCAACAAAATAAAAACGCTCGAAGATCTCTCTCCTTCTGATGTGCTCTCGCTTTACGAATGCAACATAGACTGGTGCGACAAAGCGTCGCGAGATTGTTAATCCTCACGATGGTTCAGCAGTGTTTGGGTTTTTAAATGTTGATAAACCGGGCGGCATAACGTCTCGTGCCGTGGTGAACGCGATTGAAGATCGGATTCCCACCGTGAAGGTGGGGCATGCCGGTACGCTGGATCCCCTCGCTACCGGCGTATTGATTCTTGGTATTGGTCAGGCAACCCGACTGCTGGAGTATGTCCAGCGCATGCCAAAAACATATGTCGCAACGTTTTTATTTGGTCAATCCAGTGATACGGATGATATTGAGGGCGAGGTGGTCGCAATAGAGGGTTCGCCCGTTCCTTCGCGCGGAGAGATTGATCGATGCCTACTAGAATTTGAAGGGTCGATTCTTCAGCAACCGCCAAAATATTCAGCCATCAAGGTCCGCGGTCGCCGCGCCTATGAGATGGCTCGTCGTGGAGAGGCGGTTGATTTGGCTCCCCGTGAGGTGATGATTCACTCGCTTCAGATTCTGCGATATACGTACCCCGAAATTGAAGTAAAAATAGTCTGCAGTCGAGGCACGTATGTAAGAGCATTGGGGAGAGATTTTGCTCAACACCTGAATACATCGGCCGTGATGAGCCAACTCTGTCGCACGGCTATCGGAAATTTTGATCACGGGAAATCAGTCACCCTGGAATCGATCACCCCAGATTCAGTGGCCCGCTATCTCCTGCCTCCTCAGTCAGGTCTTGAGCAAATCCGCCGTTTTGATCTCACTCAACCACAGGCAGTGGAATTGTCGCACGGTAGAACTTTAGATTTGGATTTTCCCGAAAAAAAATCGCACCCGCCGGAGGAAGCCTATGGATTATACCAAGGTCAATTGATTGCCGTACTCAAACGACGGACGGGCACCATCTGGGCACCGCACAAGGTATTTTCTCCACCAAACACCGCAATTACTACAGGCCGCAAAGCTTAAATTTTCTTCTGCCGAATATTTTATCAAATCGGCATAATTGCCATCCACCATCTCATATTGTGGAAGTTCCCCGGGTTCTCACGGCAAAAAAAGTAGCCCCACGTTCTAGCGGTGTTAGACTTCCTTCCGAGAAGCGTGTACTCGGCATGGATCCGGAGTCACGCGATTTGAAATTTACGCTCTGATTGCGATTGGAATAAAAGTTGGGCATGGACGCGCCCCTGGTCACTCAGGCCGCGTCAGCGGCCACAATTTAATTTGTTGGCGTCTGCGTTCATGTTCGAGAATCGTAATATCAAACAAGATCTCTTTGCGCTGGGTCTTTTAGCGATCGCCGTATTTCTCTCGCTTGCCGTGATCTCGTACGAGCGTTCGGATCCCTCGCTAAGCAATCCAGCAGGTGCGCTGGTCTATCCACCCCAAGGCGAAATCAGCAATCTGTGCGGTTTGGCAGGGGCCTGGACGGCTGACCTTCTGCTAAGATTTGCAGGAATCGGAACGTACTACTTTGTCATTTCGCTGATTGTTTTCGATGTCTTTTTACTAAGAAGAAAAAAAATAAGTCAGCACTGGGTACGCTTTTCCGGATGGTTTATTTCCCTCTTCGGATTGACCACACTTGCCGCGCTGGCAATATCCCACTTTTTTCCACCCCTTTGGGGCGGTCCTGAGTTGGGTGCCGGTGGACTCCTCGGCGCGGTGGGCAGCGAGTTGCTTTTAATGCATTTTGCGGTGGCAGGGGCATATATTTTAGCCACGAGCGTTTTCCTCGCAGGGCTCGTGATGTGCACCGACTATTTAGTCTTTCGGATTGCATCGGCCAGCGTCGGGCATCTGACCACATGGACACGACGTGCAATGGGCATGGTCGCTCCCGCCGGATTGAAAGACAGAACCACATTGAAAGCTGCGGCAGAAGAGTGCGAAGAAGAGGAATACGAATATGAGGATGAAGAAGACTATGAAGACGAAGAAGAGCCTCCCGTCAGTGTGAGGATTCGAGGCCGCAAAAAGGCCGATCCTAAAGAGGATGATCAATACGAAGAAGAAACGGACGAGGAGGATTACGAAGAAGACGAAATCGAGGATGAGGATGAGGAAGAGGAGGCGCCTCCTGCAAGACTTCCTCGTCGGAGTCGCCGTAAGCGTCGCATTGCGTCGTCGCTGAAGATAAAAAAACCGGCCAGTCCAAATGAACGTGAGGCGATGATTGAGTCGTTAGAGGCCGCTAGTCAAGAAAGTAGTCTCGAAAACTTTCAATTGCCCAGCGTTGAACTTCTTCTTCCCTCTGAGGAGATGGAGTACGACAACCACGAAAAAGAGGTGCGTCGCAAAGCAAAAACGCTTGAGAAAACCTTTGCAGACTTTGGCTTCAATGTTCGAGTGGTTGAAATCGAAACAGGGCCAGTTATCGCACAGTATGAAGTTGAATTAGAAGCGGGTTTACGATTAGCAAAAATTACCAACCTCGCTGACGATTTAGCGATTGCGTTACGCGTTCCGAGCGTACGTATTGTGGCACCAATTCCCGGGAAAAATACGGTTGGCATCGAAATTCCCAATACCACGCGATCCATGGTTCGTTTACGCGAGGTCATGGAAGAAGACCACAGCAAGTGGCAGAAGATGAAAATACCGGTTTTCCTAGGGAAAGATGTTTCGGGCAAGGCAACCTCTGTGGATCTTGCCAGCCTGCCTCACCTGTTGATTGCAGGTCGAACGGGTACAGGAAAGAGCGTATGTCTCAATTCGATCATCACCTCTATGGTCATGACGCGTCGCCCCGACGAGGTCAAGATGCTCATGATCGATCCAAAGATGGTGGAGTTGAGTCCTTACAAAAAGCTTCCACACCTCATGCATCCGGTTGTGACCGACATGAAAAAAGCGGAAGCCATTTTGGCCTGGGCTGTGGATAAGATGGAAGAGCGCTATAGCCTTCTGGCAAAGGCGGGCGTACGGCATGTCAGTTCGTATAATCAATTGGGAGAACAAGAATTACTCGATCGGATGCAGCCTGAAAATGATGAAGAGAAGGCCAATATTCCCCGCCATCTTCCCTACGTTGTGATCATTGCTGATGAAATGGCGGACCTGATGATGACTTCCGCAAAGGAGGTGGAGGGGCACATTATTCGGTTAGCACAAAAAAGTCGTGCGGTGGGAATCCATCTTGTGCTTGCTACTCAGAAACCGACGGTGGATGTCATTACCGGTTTGATTAAATCCAACCTCCCGGCACGAATTGCCTTTCAGGTCGCGAGTCGCACCGACAGTCGTGTCGTACTGGACGAAATGGGCGCCGATAAGCTCCTCGGTAACGGAGATATGCTCTTCCTTGGCGCGGGAACAAGCACTCTTCTTCGGGGTCAAGGAACGTATCTTACCGATGAGGAAATCACCCGGGTGGTGGATAGTGTGGCCACAAACGAACCGCAATTTGTCGACGAACTGGTCCAACTGAAACCGGCTAATACCGACGAGGGCGCCGGGGCAGAGAATAAAAACAAAGATGCTCTCTACGACTCGGCAGTGAATGTTGTCATTGGAGAAGGAAGGGGCAGTGTTTCCTTACTGCAACGGTGTCTCGGTATTGGCTATGGACGCGCCGCGCGCTTGATCGATTTTATGGCCGAAGATGGGATTGTCGGTCCTTACAATGGGTCTCAGGCACGCGAAGTCTTACTTACCGCAGAGCAATGGGAGTCAATGAGTGAAGAGCAGACAGTAGGTGTTCAAGGCACTGCTGTCGAAGCCGAGTATGAAGAAGCCGAGGAGTACGCTGAGCTGCGTGATAACGAGGTAGATGATCTCGACGAAGAGGATGACGACAATCTCGCCGACTATGAAGAAGCCGAATCCGAAGAGGATGAGTATCTAGAGGATGGAGCGGCAGAGGAAGATGCAGAGGAGGACGAGGCCCAATACGATGAAGGTGAATATGAAGAGAATGAGGCCGTCCAGGATGAAGATGATGACGAAGAATGGGAGGAGGAAGAGGCACCCCAAGATGAGGTAGCGGAGGGCGAGGACGACACCGAGGAAGATGACGTCGAGGAATGGGAGGAAGCGGAAGGCGACGAAGAGGAGTGGGAGGAGGCCGAGGCGGAGGACACCGAAGAGGATGCCGAGGAAGATGACGTCGAGGAATGGGAGGAAGCGGAAGGCGACGAAGAGGAATGGGAGGACGAGGAATCAGAAGAAGAAGCCTACGACGAGGAATATAAAGAGGAAGCGGTGTAGGGCGAAAGCCGCAATCGCGAGCAGCGCTTGATTCACCCGATTGACACCCCGTGGTTCCATTTTTATCCTAAACAAATGTGTTTCGCGGTGTTGGGTCACAACCATTTCAACCGCAATCTAATGCGTGTTAGCAGGTTCCGATTTAGCAATTAAACCATTTCCATCTCGCCGCCCCACTACCCGACGGTACACGTGGCCCTGAGGTTATTGTTCCTCAGGGTTTTTTCTTAAATGCTATGAAAACGATTCAAATCTACGACACGACTTTACGCGACGGTTCTCAGGGAGAGGGTGTTAATTTTTCTCTTCAGGATAAGTTGCTCATTACAGAAAAGCTTGCACAGCTTGGATACGACTACGTTGAGGGCGGCTATCCACTGTCGAATGAAAAAGATGCCCAATACTTTCGCAAAGTTGCCAAGCTCGATCTCGGCAAGACAAAAGTCACTGCATTCGGGATGACGCACCGTAGAGCAATGCGCCCGGAAGATGATCCGGGGATGCGCGCGCTCCTCGAAAGTGCCGCTTCAGTAATTACGATTGTGGGCAAGACATCCGATTTTCATGTTGCGGAGGTGCTGCGTGTTTCTGCAGAAGAAAACCTCGATATGATCGCCTCGACGATCGAATATCTCTCCCGACAAGGCAGAGAAGTTATTTACGATGCAGAACATTTCTTTGATGGCTGGAAATCCAATCCACAGTATGCTTTGCAGACAATTCAAGTTGCTCATCAGGCCGGCGCCGGTATTGTCGTCTTCTGCGATACCAATGGTGGCACCATGCCAGATGAAATATACGAAATTACGAAAAAAGCAACGGAAAGCATCGAGGTTCCAGTCGGCATCCATTGCCACAACGATTGTGAATTAGCGGTTGCAAACTCCCTCGCCGGAGTATCCGCCGGGGCGATCCAGGTACAGGGCACCATCAATGGCTTTGGCGAACGCTGCGGTAATGCGGATCTCATCAGTGTGATTGCGAACCTTGCAATAAAACGTGATGGTTATCAAGTATTGAATGACAATGGAGTGGAACGACTAACAGAACTTTCCCGCTACGTTTACGAAACTGCCAACATGCGGTACCCCATCAATCAACCTTTTGTAGGATCGAGCGCATTTGCCCACAAAGGGGGCATGCATGTCCATGCAGTCCGCCGGGTGACGCAAAGTTACGAACACATCGATCCTGAAAAGGTGGGTAACGAGCGAAGATTTTTGTTGAGCGAGCTCTCTGGTCGCTCGAATATTATCGCGATGACGACGAAGCATAACATCCAAGACAATCGCGAGTTGATGGATAGAATCTTAGCCTTGGTGGTTGACCTCGAAAACCAGGGATATCAATTCGAAGCTGCGGAAGCCTCTTTTGACTTGTTGGTGAAGCGAAGTGTTGGCACCTTTAAGCCACACTTCGAGCGGATCAACTACCATGTGAATGTAGAAACGGACCGTTCGGGTCACGTGACGACGGAGGCTACCGTCAAACTGTGGGTAGGTGGAGGTATTCGTCACGAAGTGGCAGAGGGGGATGGCCCGGTCAATGCACTCGATGCTGCGCTTCGAAAAGCCCTGAAAGGTACCTTTCCAAACCTCGATAGTATGCACCTCGTCGACTACAAAGTGCGCGTCATTAACTCAGAAGCTGCCACAGCGGCCGCGGTTCGCGTCATCATCGAAACGGAAGATGAAGAGGATGTGTGGGGCAGTGTGGGTGTAAGTGAAAATGTGATCGAGGCGAGCTGGATGGCTTTAGTCGACAGCATCGAGTACAAGCTCTACAAAGACGAGCAGGCGGTATGACGAGCGGCTGGCAAGACGATTTCCCGAAACATTATGACCATCAGGGTGCCCAAAAAAGGTGGTACTCGTACTGGAAATCGGCAGGCTTCTTTCACGCCGATGTGGATGAATCCCGAGAACCATTCACGGTTGTGATGCCTCCGCCGAATGTGACCGGCGCCCTTCATCTCGGTCATGCACTCAACAATACCCTGCAAGATGTTCTTGTCCGCTGGAAAAGAATGCAGGGTTTCAATGTCCTTTGGATGCCGGGCACCGACCACGCTGGCATCGCTACTCAGGCGGTCGTTGAACGGCGACTTATTGAGCAAGAGGGTAAGACTCGCCACGATCTTGGCCGCGAGGAGTTGGTTCGCAGAATTTGGCTATGGAAGGAAGAATATGCGGAAAGGATTTTAAAGCAACTTGGAGAAATGGGATGCAGCTGTGACTGGGACCGTACCCGCTTCACACTCGATCCGGTGTGTGCGCAAGCCGTACGGCAAACGTTTTACCATTTATTCAAAGATCAAGTAGTCTATCGTGGTAAGCGGTTAGTCAACTGGGACACCTATCTCCAAACTGCGGTGAGTGATGATGAAGTATTTCACGAACCGGTGGACGGAAGTTTTTGGCATATTCGTTATCAGGTAATCGATGCCCAAGAGGGTGAACCCCAGTGGATATCCATTGCAACGACCCGTCCTGAAACGTTGTTGGGCGATACGGCCGTTGCGGTACATCCGAATCCAGCGGACGCCCTTTCGAAAGCGGAGGAGGCCCTCAAACACAAACTGGCGGAATCTTCTGCGAAAGATCACGAAGCGATCAACCTTCAACTCGATGAACTTCGAGAGCGGCAGAAGACGCTCTTACCAACTCTAGAAACCTTGGCTCGGATGGCAGAGGATGGCCGACAATTACGTCTACCCCTCCTGGAAAGAAGCATTCCGCTGGTCTCCGACCAGTGGGCAAAACCCGAGCTGGGAAGCGGCTGTGTGAAAATCACTCCTGCCCATGATCCAAATGATTACGAAGTCGGCCTTCGTCTGTCGCTGCCGATGATCAATATTCTGAATCCTGATGGCACCCTCAATGCGAATGCCGGTCCGTATGAGGGACTCTCTATTCGTGAAGCTCGCCAGCGGGTAGTGACCGATCTCGATGGAAAGCAACATCTGGAGCGCGTCGAAGAAAGAAAAATCGACTTAGCGCACTCCGATCGAAGTAAGACACCGATCGAACCCTATTTGGCCGACCAATGGTTTATTGCGATGGATAACTTGTCTCAATCGGCGATGGATGCGGTTATTGATCAGCGCGTAAAAATCATTCCCCGTCGGTACGAAAAGGGGTATCTCGATTGGCTGGGAGAGAAACGGGATTGGCCCGTGAGTCGGCAGTTGTGGTGGGGTCATCGAATCCCCGTCTGGTCGTACCGGGCAAAAGATCAGGAAGAACTTCAATCTCTACAAAGTACCTTCGCGGTCGATCCTGCAGTAAAGAACGATACCCTTTGTGTACTCACCACTGACGAATCTCGCGGGACCGATGGCGACCCGGACATCCCGCCGATGTTGCACGCCTGTCTGCGAGAGGACTGTCCAGAAACGACGAAGCGTCTGGAAGCCTTAGGATTTGTTCAAGATGCCGATGTCCTTGACACCTGGTTTAGCAGCGCACTTTGGCCCCATTCGACTTTGGGATGGCCAAACGACACGCCACAACTCGAGTACTTTTATCCTACAAGCGTCCTGGTGACGAGTCGAGACATCATCACACTATGGGTGGCTCGAATGATCCTGGCAAGTTTGTTTAACACAGGAGAAGTACCGTTTAAGCAAGTCTATATTCACCCCAAAATTTTGGACGGGTATGGGGAGACCATGTCTAAATCAAAGGGCAATGGGGTCGATCCACTCGATGTGATTGATCAATATGGCGCCGATGCCTTACGGTTTGGGATCGCGCATCTCGCAACCGAGAATCAAGATGCTCGAATGAAAGTGGAGTTTATTTGCCCGCACTGCAAAGCATCGGTTGAGCAAACTAAGAAAAACAGGGTTTTACCGAGCGTCTCCTGCCCGAAATGCCACGAAGTATTTTCAACTCAATGGGCTCGAGAAGAGGCTGATCGCAGTTATCCGCGAGCACCCGTCACAAGTGAACGATTCGAATTGGGGAGAAATTTTTGCAACAAACTATGGAACGCTTCGCGCTTCGTGTTGTTGAATCTCACGGAATTTAGCTCAGATGAAATTGTAGCAGCCGATCTGGAATTGGAAGATCGATGGATTTTGAGCCGATTGGCCACTGTCACAAAGGAAGTGACTGAAGCACTCAATCACTTTCGATATGCAGATGCCGCAAGAACACTGTACGATTTTTCCTGGGACGAGTTCTGTAGTTTTTATATTGAGATTATTAAAGTTCGTTTGAGCAACCCTCAGTATCGTGGGAAGGCCCAACAGGTGCTGGCGCACACTTTGGACAACCTTCTTCGCCTATTACACCCTATGGTCCCGTTTATCACGGAAGAGGTATGGCAACGTTTGGCAATCGTCGCACCGGTCCGGGGGCTTGCACCGGCGACTGCGAAAGAAAGTATCATGCTCGCAGCGTGGCCTAAGACGGATGAAAGCATCCGAGATGAAGAAATCGAGAGGCGATTTTCTTTTTTCCAAAAGGTACTCGGTGGCGTGCGTGAGATTCGTAGCCGTCAACAAATCGCGCCAAAAAAACAGATCCGCTTCTCGGTCCGCTGCGATACGCAGGTGGCTGACGATTTGCTCCTCATGAAGCCTTATTTTGAGTCGATGGCGATGGCGGAGGCTGCAGTCCTGGGGCCTCACGTGGAAGCTCCCGAGTTTTCTGCAACGGCGAATGTCGCCGGCATGGAAATATTCGTTGATATGGAAGATTTGATTGATGTCGATGCGGAAATCGATCGTAATGAAAAGGAGTTGCAGCGACTGCAAAAGGCCATCCAAGGGAAGGAAAAGAAACTAGCCAACAAGGATTTTGTTTCCCGTGCGCCTGCCGAAGTCGTCGCCCGTGAACAAGAATCGCTTCAACAATTACAAACGCAGGCCGATTTCCATAGAACCACATTGGAAACACTTAAAAGCCGCTAGCGCACTTATTGAAACAGAGACGGAAACCAAGTGCGAAAAAGTAAGAGAATCTCGCCGCAGCACCCACCGTGGCCTATCTAAGGATTCGGGCGTACAATAAGTCGTAGGCTACTTTCGATCTTAGAGGCTTTCAGTAAATAGCGAGTATTCCCATGCCGTTGCAGATGGAATTATCACGGATCATTATCAATGAGATCAATGATCAGCAGGTGATCTATCTTCGCGAGGTCGATGGCGAACGGATGTTTCCTATTCTCATTGGAATTTTCGAGGCAACTAGCATCGATCGTCGTGTGAAAGATATATCAACTCCGCGCCCACTGACGCACGACCTGCTGGTCAATCTGGTCGAAACGATGGGTGGTGAATTTCAGGATGTAGTGATCAGCGAGCTTCGGGAACACACCTACTATGCGTACCTGCGCGTACGCCAGGAGGGTGAGTTGCTCGAGATAGATGCTCGCCCCTCAGACGCCATCGCCATTGCCGTCACGTGCGACCTACCGATTTACGTCAATGAAGAAGTTCTTAATGACGTAATGAGTGAATAATTAAGATGGGGATGATTGTCGCCCGCTCGGTTTTTTACTGAGCACGTCGGCGAATGCGTCGACCAACGAGTCCATGCCGACCGCACTATAATTACCGTCGATCACCAAGTTGATCCGCACTTCACTGGTATTGACCATTTCAACATTGATTTCAGATCCTGAAAGTGCCTGAAAGCTTCGAATGGCCACACCGGTATGACTGCGCATCCCGATACCGGCAATTGAAAGTTTGGCAACTTCGGAGCAGTAGGTCGCCTCTGCCCCGTCCATATCAGTCACAAGCGATTGAGCAACTTTGAACGCTGCTTCTAATTGGTCACGTGGCACTGTAAAACTCAGGCTTGCCTGTCCTTCGCTACTGTCACTCTGCACGATCATGTCGACAAAAATATTCTCCGACGCAATCTTTTCAAATACGTGTGCCGCAACCCCGGGACGGTCTGGAATTCGGCTGATTGTAATGCGGCCCTGGCTTTCATCGAGGAGTACTTCATCAACTCGTAATCCCTCCATGCCAGCCAAGTCGCTTGCGACCTCTCCCTCATCGGATTCTGCAGGAGAACCTATTTCCCTGGTTTGAATATCATCTGGGGCCGACTCGAGGGAAAATGCCTGGTGGACCTGCTGCAGGGCCTCCTCCGCCCGCTCTCGATCGACGAGGACTGAGATTTTTATCTCACTCGTCGTGATCATTTGGATGTTGATGCCTGCCGCTGCAAGCGTGCGAAACATGTGATCCGCGACACCCGTTTGTTGGGCCATTCCCAAGCCCACCACCGAGACCTTCGATACGTCCTGGCGGTACTCACAGCGACCGCAACCCAACTCACCCAATGATTTTTCCACCGCATCGCGGGCAACCTGCAAGTCATCATCGAGAACTGTAAAGGCAATATTCGCCCTTCCATCGAGCCCAACATTTTGAACGATCATATCGACCGTAATATTCTCATCCGCAATATTTTTAAATATAGTCAAACTCGTACCGGGCTGATCGGGAATATCCTTGATCGAAATGAGCGATTCATTTTTTGTGACGGCGGCCCCGCCGACTGCCTGACTGGATGATTCCGATTCCGCCACCACCAGGGACCCCGGTGAATCCGAGAAACTGTGCCTGACGTGGATGGGAACGTTGTACCGCTTGGCAAATTCCACGGATCGGCTGTGCAGTACCCCGGCCCCAAGACTTGCCAACTCGAGCATTTCATCGTAGCTGATTTGTGAAACCTTGCGAGCATCTGACAATAGGCGAGGGTCCGTCGTATAAACCCCATCAACATCGGTATAAATTTCGCACGCCGCTGCTTTCAATACGGCTGCTAAAGCCACCGCCGTGAGGTCGCTCCCACCGCGTCCCAGCGTGGTGATGTTGAAATTTTCATCGATTCCCTGAAACCCTGCCGCAATGACAATCTTATCTTCATCGAGTAATTGTCGCATTCGGTCGGTCGGGATCGACTGAATGCGGGCACGGGTATGCGAGCTATCGGTGCGGATTCCAATTTGTGCACCGGTAAGACTTACCGCCTCTCCACCAAGAGAATGAATCGCCATAGCCATCAGCGCAACGCTGACCTGCTCACCTGTGGAAAGCAGCATATCCATCTCGCGGGCGGGTGGTCGAGAATTGATTTGCCGGGCCAACTCGACGAGCATATCGGTATTTTTTCCCATGGCACTGACAACCATCACCACTTGGTTCCCCGCTTTTTGAGTTGCCAGCGCCTTTTTTGCTGCCGAAAGAATTTTTTCGCTATCCGCAACACTGGTGCCGCCGAATTTTTGAACAATGATTGCCATGACTTTTGAAAATTACCTATCTATTCGTTGACTCTCAACACGTGAAGACTCAGGTGTGAGATTGGTCCTTTTTGTAAATTAACCGATGAAATATGACATGAGCAGATGGCCATCCGGATAGTGATGTGTGGAAGACTCCGCAGTTGCCTCATCATATGTCTGACTTCCATCGACCGGTACTCCACCCCCGGCGAGTACGAAGGGAATCCACCCGTGACTGTGGGTTTTTGTCCGGACGGGCGTCGGATGGTCGGGACAGACCAAAATGCGAAAATTATCGCTGCCGTTCAAGGCCTTATTCAGAGGCGCTACAATTTTTTGGTCAATTTGCTCTATTGCCTCAATTTTTTTCTGCAGCGATCCCTCATGAGATGCTTCATCCGGCGCCTCAATATGAACGCATACCAGATCATGCGTCTCCAACGCTTTGACCGCCGCGCGTCCTTTTGCACCGTAATCGGTGTCGGTATAACCGGTCGCTCCTGGGACGGTGATGTTTTCCCAGCCGATAAGGTTCGCCAAGCCTCGCAAAAGATCGACAGCAGTAATCATCGTTCCTTTCACGCCATACTTTGTGGCGAAAGAATCGAGTTGTGGTCTCCGGCCTTGTCCCCACAACCAGATATTGGTTGCCGGGCGATTGCCTTCTCGAACCCGGGAAACATTGATCGGGTGAGTCGCAAAGATTTCAACACTATCCCGCATCCATTGGTTTAAGCAATCGCTTCCCGGGCCCCTTGGGTAATGATCAACAACAGGCTGGTCGGTCAGGTCGTGGGGCGGAATGGTTCGCGTATCGGCATTGAAAGGCCACTGTTCCTGTCCATCGCGACAAATCAGTAAGTTGCGATAACTTACCCCAGGAACCCACTCGATGTTTTCGTTGTCGATAGTTTTCGCCAAAGTGTTCAATAATCCAGTCGCTTCTTGCGTGGAAATATGATCGGCCGTGAAATCATGCATAATCTGGTTTTCAATTGTGACCAGATTACAGCGCACAGCCCAGTCGCCGTCGTTGAGCTCGATTCCCTGAGCGGCTGCCTCAATCGGTGCCCTCCCCGTGAAGGCCGCATTCGGGTCGTAGCCGAGTAAACTCATATTGGCTACGGCTGATCCTGCCGGCAAATGTGAGGGCACATAATTAGCACGGCCAACGATGCCTGACTGTGCAATTGCGTCGAGTGCCGGAGTGCTCGCGGCCGCCAACGGCGTTTTTCCGTTGAGCGTTTCTTGAGGCTCATCCGCAGCACCGTCGGGAATGACAATGACATATTTCATGAATCTTTTCGTCTATGCCTGTCTGCCGGTGGGAACCCGGGGGATGTTAATCGAGAATTCGTAACCGCATCGCGGGTTCATGGACCATCTCCAATTGATGGATTTCCGCCAACGCTCGGTCGGCCGCGCCGACGGTTGTTTGATGCGTCATAATAATTAAAGGTATCCGATTAGACGGGCCTTCATGTTGTTCGTGTTGAATAAACGAAGCGATCGAAATACCTTGCTTGCTCAATGCCCCCGTGATATCAGCGAGGACCCCAGGAT
This sequence comes from Pirellulales bacterium, assembly GCA_029245145.1. GTDB lineage: Bacteria > Planctomycetota > Planctomycetia > Pirellulales > UBA7805 > UBA7805. The sequence goes on from JAQWPY010000128.1 coordinate 18,345, forward strand.
GATCCTGAACCGTAAACCGGAGATAGTACCGTGTGGCTGCAGTCGCCGAAGGCTTTGGTAATACCCTGGCAGGTCTCTCCGACCAGAGTTGGAGCGTGCGAAAAGTGATAGCGGTTCTTCCTACCACGCTGTCGATCAGGTCGGCCACGACGGCCGAAGCGGTAGGCATTCTTCCAGCCCCCATCCCATGGAACCACACTCTTCCTACAGCATCTCCCACCAAACGAATGGCATTGTAAGCACCGCCCACATCGGCCAGGGGAGAATCCCGGCGAACCAATTGCGTGCCTACATGCAATTCAAGTTCATCCCCTTCAAGGCGGGCGACTGCCAACGATTTTAAGCGATAACCGAGTTGGCCTGCGAAACGCAAATCAGTGGGACTGAGTGACTCGATTCCCTGCCGAGAAATATCTTTCCAGTGAACGCGCGCACCGAATGCGAGATGAGAGAGTATCGCTAGTTTTTGTGCAGCGTCACTGCCATCGACATCCATGGTCGGATCGGCTTCCGCATACCCACGCCGTTGAGCTTCTTCGACTGCTTCATGGTATGAGATTCCCTGCTCCTCCATCTGTGAAATAATAAAGTTACAGGTTCCATTTAAAATTCCATGGATCGATTCAATCCGATTTGCGGAGAGGCACTGGCCAATATTCGTTACGATAGGAATCCCGCCGGCGACGGCCGCATCAAAAGCAATCGAGCGACCCAGTTCCCGCGCGCGATCAAAAAGTTCTGCACCATATTCCGCGAGAAGCGCCTTGTTTGCGGTGACCACATCTTTTCCACTTTCAAGCAACTGAATCATGATGCTTCGAGCGGATTCGACTCCTCCGACCAACTGGACCACACATTCGATCTCGTCGTTTTCGGTGACTTCTTCCAGCCGATCAGTGAGTACACCCTCCGGAAGCTCGACATCCCGAGGCTTATTCAGGTCGCGGACGACTGCCTTCTCGAGCCAAATGGTCCGTCCGGCATGCCGCGTGGTGCGTTCACCGTGGTCTAGGAGTAATCGGGCAACGCCCGTCCCTACGGTGCCTAGACCAACAATCGCTACTTTTGTTTTTTCCATTCGCTTGATGCTTTCGAGAGCCATACACTGCAGAAATCAGCTATCCATCCTAAAGTTGGCTCGCTTGCGTCGTCAAGCGATGAATACCCGCCCGCATTGCTCCGCTGAAGCGGCCAACGTACATTGGGAGCTGCCCTAGTATTTCGATTGTGGTGAACAATATTTTGGAAGGCGCGCGACGATGGATGACAGTGCTCTCACGTTTTTTAAAGCTATTTTAGAAACACCCAGCCCTTCTGGATATGAACAACCGGTACAGCGGGTCGTTCGCGATTATGTGGGATCGTTCGCCGATGAAATACGCAGTGATTCGCATGGTAATCTGATCGCGGTAAAAAATCCGCAAAATCCGTTTCGCGTCATGTTTGCGGGCCACTGCGATCAAATCGGCCTGATCGTGCAATTTATTGATGACCATGGGTTTCTCTATATCCAACCCATCGGCGGCTGGGATCCGCAACAACTGATAGGTCAACGGCTCACGGTTTGGACTGCGGCTGGTCCGGTGAAAGGGGTTGTTGCACGGAAGCCGATCCACTTATTGACAGAAGAAGAAAGAAAACAGGTTCCAAAAATAAAGGACCTTTGGATTGACATTGGTGCGGCGAGTCGTGATGAGGCTGCAGAGCGCGTGCGTGTTGGTGATCCGGCGACCTTTCAGCTCTCGCTTGAGATGCTTTCAGACGACTTTGCCAATTCCCCGGGCATGGATGATAAAACGGGACTATGGGTAGTCATCGAAGCCCTAAGGCGCGCCTCCAAGGAATCGTTGTCGTGCGCTTTGCATTCGGTATCGACGGTCCAGGAAGAAATTGGGTTACGTGGTGCGAGAACCAGTGCCTACGGTATCGATCCTCAGGTCGGCATTGCCGTCGACGTGACCCATGCGACCGATTGTCCGACGGTCGACAAAAAAACCGAGGGGGATGTTAGATTAGGGGGAGGTCCGGTGATTACCAGAGGGCCGAACTGTAATCCACGGGTGGTCGAGCGGTTGATCGCAGTAGCCGAAAAAAAGGGTATCGATTACCAACTTGCGGCCATCGGCAGAGCGACGCCGACTGATGCCAACTCACTGCAGGTCACCCGAAGCGGTGTGGCCACCGGGCTGGTGAGTATCCCGAACCGTTACATGCACAGCGCGGTGGAGACCATCTCGCTGACCGATCTCGATCAGACCGCTGACTTGCTGGCGGGCTTCGCACTTTCGCTCGGGGAAGACGAGACATTTGAGCCGTAATTGCCTCTGAGCTGCATAAAGCTGCCATAATGGCACATTGAGGCCGATTTGACCTTGGGTGCTCGTTAGTCCTCTGGAGCGACAATTATTCCGAAGTGCCTCAAATAATGCGACTTAGAAGATTTCTGGTCCACTTGGCACCGCTCTTGCGTTATTAGGGAGTTCTACGCGTCTGTACCTGCCAAAAAGGCGGGCCTGACGGGCCCGCTTCCCTGCATATTTACAAATTTTCCGTTGAGGAGGAAATCGATCGTGGCAAAGAAAATGGTCTTCGATGATGAGGCGCGGCAACCGTTGGCTGCCGGGGTAACCAAACTGACCAAAGCAGTTCGCAGTACCCTTGGCCCACGAGGGCGAAATGCGGTGCTCGATAAGGGGTGGGGTTCACCCAAAATCACCAAGGATGGCGTTACGGTTGCGGAGGATGTCGAACTGGATGACCCTAACGAAAATCTCGCAGTACAACTAGTCAAAGAAGCTGCGACGAAAACGAATGATGTGGCGGGTGATGGTACGACCACGGCGACCGTACTGACCGAAGGCATCTACAAAGAAGGCTTGAAGATGATTGCCGCTGGCGCCGATCCGATGGCGCTCTCCCGCGGGATTGGCAAGGCGGCCGAGGCGGTGCGAGAATCGATTCTCTCGCGAGCGACCCAGGTGGATGAAAAAAATAAGAAGGAGATCACTCAGGTCGCTACCATTGCCGGGAACAATGATCCGTCGATTGGTGCGGTTCTCGCATCCGCTTTCCTTAAAGTGGGAAAAAACGGAGTCATTACGGTCGAGGAAGGCCGCAGTGCAGAAACAACAGTTGAGATTGTAGAAGGCATGCAGTTTGACCGCGGTTACCTTTCGCCCCACTTTGTTACCGATCCCGATCGACAGTTGGTCGAATTGGAAAACTGCGTGGTTTTGCTCTACGAAGAAAAGATATCCAATGCAAAAAATCTTGTCCCGATCCTTGAGGCAGTGAGCAAGGAAAACAAACCGTTGCTCATCATTGCTGAGGATGTCGATGGGGAAGCGTTAGCGACTTTAGTGGTGAATAAAATGCGGGGCATTCTCAATGTCTGTGCGGTGAAAGCACCCGGTTATGGCGATCGGCGGAAGGCGATGTTAGGCGATCTGGCAGTGTTAACCGGCGGCACCGCCGTCTTTAAAGACCTGGGGATTGCCCTCGATGCCGTGAAACTCTCTGATCTGGGTCGCGCGAAGAAGGTAACCATTTCAACCGACGAGACGACGATGGTCGGTGGGGGGGGGAAGAAAGCCGATATCAAGGGTCGTGTCGAGCAGATTCGCCGGGAAATCGAATCGACCGACAGCGACTACGATCGGGAGAAGCTTCAAGAACGACTTGCAAAACTTGCAGGCGGGGTCGCTCAGATAAATTGTGGTGCCGCGACTGAGACCGAAATGAAAGAGCGGAAAGCACTCCTGGAGGATGCAAAAAGCGCCACTGCTGCTGCCCTCGAGGAAGGCGTGGTTCCCGGTGGTGGAGTCACCTTGATGCGGTCGGCACAGGTGATCGACAAGATGAAACTTGAAGGGGATGAATCGCTCGGAGCGACAATCGTGCGAAATGTTCTCGATTACCCGCTCCGCTGTATTGCAGAAAACGCTGGCCACGATGGTGCTGTTGTCGTGAATCGGGTCTCAAAGCTCAAGGGAAAGAACGAGGGTTTTGACGCCGATAAGAGTACCTACTGCGATCTCGTGGAGGCAGGCATTATCGACCCGGCGAAAGTCGTGCGGAGTGCACTTCAAAATGCTGCCAGCGTTGCAGCGTTGCTTCTGACAACCGAAACACTAATCACCGACATTCCGGAACCGGCTGAAGAGGGTGGCGACGACCACCACGACCATGGCATGGGCGGCATGGGCGGCATGGGCGGCATGGGCGGCATGGGCGGCATGCCAGGCATGGGTGGCATGCCGGGCATGGGTGGCATGCCGGGCATGATGTAATCTCCTTTTGGTGAAATTCCAGAGTGTGGTGAATACTTTTTAAACAATAAAAAAACAATAACGACCGGAGAGAATTCATGGGAAACGAAAAACTGAAACCACTCGATGATCGTGTGGTCGTTGAGTTGGTTGATGCCGAGGAAACCACAGCAGGAGGTATTGTCTTGCCCGATTCGGCGCAGGAAAAACCACAACTCGGAACCGTCGTGGCGGTCGGTCCCGGTCGGCTGCTCGATAGTGGAAATCGGGGCGAGCTCTCGGTCGGCATCGGCGACAAAGTTTATTTTGGTAAATATGGCGGTGTTGATCAGGAACTCAATGGTCGCGAAGTCAAGATTTTGCGTGAAAGCGATATTCTAGCGAAGGTCGTCGACTAACTTGTCGTCTAACTCATCGTCTCTGTCATACCAGCAGTAATACAAGTTTTTAAAAAGGAACTTTTGTCGTGGCGAAACAATTGATGTTTGAAGATCAGGCTCGAGCGAAGATGCTCGACGGCGTAGAAAAACTAGCCGATGCGGTAGCAGTCACGATGGGACCTACCGGAAAAAACGTAGTGATCGATAAATCGTTCGGCGGACCAACGGTCACGAAAGATGGGGTCACGGTAAGTAAAGAGATCGAACTGGAAGACCCGTTTGAAAATATGGGCGCCAAGTTGGTAAATGAGGTGGCAAGTAAAACATCTGATTTGGCTGGCGACGGTACAACCACCGCTACTGTTCTGGCTCGCGCTATCTTTAAAGAGGGTCGCCGCAATGTTGTCGCGGGCAGTAATCCGATGGCAGTTCGCCGCGGTATCGAAGCCGCGGTCGCCACCGCAGTGGATAAACTGCGAGACCTCTCTCGTCCGGTCGATAGCAAGCAGGATGTTGCGAATGTGGGCGCCATTAGCGCTAATAACGATATGACGATCGGAAATCTTCTCGCCGATGCGCTCCACAAGGTGGGGCAGGATGGGGTGATTACCGTCGAAGAGGGAAAGACGGCCGAAACCACCGTGGAATATGTGGATGGAATGCAATTTGATAAGGGATTTGTGTCTCCTTACTTTATTACCCGACCTGCCGAACGGGACTGTTTACTGGAAGACGCACTGATTCTTATTTTTGAGAAAAAAATCAGCAACCTTCGTGAATTGGTTCCTGTGCTTGAAAAGGTGGCGCAGTCAGGAAAGCCGTTGTTGATTATTGCCGAGGATGTCGAGGGTGAGGCGCTGGCTGCACTAGTAGTCAACAAGCTGCGTGGCATTCTCAATGTTTGTGCCGTGAAAGCGCCCGGGTTTGGAGATCGTCGCAAGGCGATGCTGAGCGATATTGCCACCCTGACGGGTGGGACGATGATCAGCGAAGACCTGGGTCTCAAATTAGAAAATCTCGAATTGGAGCAACTAGGCTCAGCCAAGCAGATTACGGTCGACAAAAATAACACGACGATTGTCCGCGGGGCCGGAAAACAGGAAGAGGTGAGTAAGAGGATTGCACAACTGCGCAATCAGATCGAAGCCTCCGATAGCGACTACGATCGCGAAAAGTTGCAAGAGCGGATGGCAAAATTAACTGGTGGAGTTGCAGTCATTTCAGTGGGTGCAGGGACCGAAACGGAAATGAAGCAGAAAAAGGCCAGGGTAGAAGACGCCTTGCACGCGACTCGAGCAGCCGTAGAAGAGGGAATTCTTCCGGGAGGTGGAGTCGCCCTGCTGCGGTGCACCGAATCTATTAAAGCGGTTCGGAGCAAGGTGAAAGGTGATGAAAAAATCGGTGTCGATATCGTACTGTGTGCTTTGTCGGCCCCATTGCGGCAAATTGCCGATAATGGCGGGATCGATGGATCTGTGGTGGTTGACGAGGTGTTACAGAAACCGGTCAACTCGGGCTACGATGCCAAGTCGGGTGAGTATACCGACATGTTCAAAGCGGGGATTACCGATCCGGTAAAGGTCGTGCGAACTGCGTTGGCTAACGCTGCCAGTATTTCGGCTTTAATGCTGACGACCGAAGCGCTCGTCACCAACTTTGATCAGGAGGACGAAGACAAGAAACGCGTCCAGGGATCGATTGCGTAGTCGACTGATGGCAAGCGAATCGCGTCGAAGTGCGAGCACCCCGGCGTGACCGTCCGATCGTAAACCAGGGCCATTTCTGCGTTGTCGGAAGTGGCCCTGCCTGTAGGCGAGACGTCGGTTTAAACCTTCTGGTTCCTTATGGGATTGCCATAGGAACGCATTTGAGCAACCGCATATAATTTTGGTATGAGTACGACGGAAAAACGGTGCTATTACGAAATTCTCCGCGTCGAACGCACGGCGTCGACAGATGAGATATCGGTTGCGTATCGCCAACTCGCAATCCAATTTCACCCGGATAAAAATCCCGGAAACGACAAAGCGATCGCGCAATTCAAACAGGCCGCCGAAGCGTTTGAAGTTCTAAGCGATGTCGAGAAGCGATCGCGCTACGATCGTTATGGGCATGCCGGTCTTGAGGGGGGCGGCCATCAATTTAATGATTTGGGAGATATTTTCGAAGCCTTCGGCGATATATTTGGCGGGGGTATTTTCGGTGGTTCGCGACGGGGGGCACGTACCCGTCGCGGTGGCGATATTGAATGCAGTACCACCATCAATCTGTTCGAGGCGGCCAAGGGAATCGACAAAAAGATCTCCTTTACACGCAGAAGAAGCTGCGACGACTGTCGGGGTAACGGATCAGCAAATGGAACATCCCTCGACACGTGCGACTATTGTGGCGGTCAAGGCCAAGTGATCCAATCGAGCGGTATTTTGCGAATGCAAACAACCTGCCCATCGTGTCACGGTGCAGGTTCCACGATTCGCGAGCGGTGCACGAGTTGTCGCGGTGAAGGATACTTGCAAGATACCGTGGAATGCGATGTCGCCATCCCCGCGGGAATCGACGACCAGATGCGCATTCGACTCGGTGGACAAGGCCATCCCAGTTCACATGGGGGCCCGGCCGGAGACCTTTACTGCTTAGTACATGTCGAGGAGCACCCGCTTTTTAACAGACAAGGAAACCACCTCATCTGTCGTGTTCCGATCACTTATTCCCAGGCGGCACTTGGAGGGACTATGGACATTCCGACGCTCGATGGACCCGAGGCACTCGAGATCAATGCGGGTACCCAAGCAGGCGAGGTGATCACGCTCTCCCGACGGGGGATGCCCGATCCGCGTGGACGCAGGCCGGGAGATTTACACGTACAGCTTGATATTGATGTGCCCGCAAAATTATCGGAGGAGCAAGAGTCACTGATTCGAGAACTGGCGAAGTTGGAAGATTCCAACGTGACACCTCACCGAGAAAGTTTTTTGGAAAAACTTAAGGGCTACTTTGTGAATCCGTCGCACGAAAATCATTAACAATAAGTCGACAGGAAAGCAGTCGTTCTACACTAGCGATCGGGGAGTTTTACAGTGAATGATAATCCTGAAAACAAGATAGAACAGGATGAAAATCCCGTAGAAGAATCTCTCTCACCCGAGATGGCACTTGATCCAGAGGCAACACTCACGCTCTCGGAGGCTGAGCGTCGTCAACTGGAACTTCTCGACGCTAACAATCGCGCCCTGCGGGCACAAGCGGATCTGGAGAATTATCGCAAGCGTGTGCAGCGGGAACGTCAGCAAGACAGTCGCTATGCCCTCATGCCGTTTCTTCGGGATCTCTTGCCTGTGGTGGACAACATTCAGCGGGCGATCAAAGCCGCGGAGGAAAACCAAGAAGCGGCATCACTACTTGAAGGATTTAAGCTTGTGGAACAACAGTTGCAATCCTCGCTTCTCCAGCACGGTTGCGAACCTATTCTGGCAGTTGGTAAGGCATTCGATCCGAATTTGCACGAAGCGGTTTCTCAAACGCCCAGCAATGAATACGACGCAGGTAAGGTTGTGATGGAGACCGCCGTAGGATATCAACTGCACGACCGAGTGGTTCGTCCGAGTCAAGTCATTGTTTCAACGGGCTCAAAGGAATAAGATCGCGAAAGATTTCTCTTATGCCAACCTACGATTATCAATGCGACGCGTGCGGCCATGCATTCGAGTTATTTCAGGGAATAAACGAAAGCGTCAAAAAGAAATGTCCGGAATGTAAAAAACTAAAATTACGTCGACTCTTCGGTACCGGTGCGGCTATTGTTTTTAAGGGATCGGGATTTTATGAGACTGATTACCGAAGCGAATCGTACAAAAAAGGTGCTGCGGCAGCGAAGAAAGATAAAGAAAAAAAGAACGATTCGGATAAAAAATCTTCAGCAAAATCGGATGGAAATAAGGGAAACTCGTCAGGAGGAAAGCAGTCAACCTAGCACCATTTTCTCAGATTGTCCGTCGCGCGGCAGAGAAAATGGTCTCACGGTTTTAGTCGGCTGCAATGAAGGAAACAGTCGATGTCGAGCGTTATGTGCCCTATATGCAGAGGAGATTTTGAAGCCAGTCTCTCCATCTCGCTGCCTTTTTGTAGCGAGCGATGTCGCCAAGTCGACTTGGGAAGATGGTTCGGAGAAGATTATGGATTCCCTCGGGAGGAAAGTTCTGAGAGCGAGCAAGAACCGGAAATAAACTAATTTTTCGGCCCGATGGTCGCGAGTTTTCTGGTTGCATCACCATGGTCGCTTGAGTCATAATTGGTGCCCGGCGGGGCTATTTGACCCTAGACTCAAGCGATCAACCAAAAATTCTCACTTCGCACAGGGGGTGATCCGAAGATGGCAGAAAATTCGGGCGCTAAGCCAGTACGAGATTGGCAAGAAACCTTCCCGTGGCTCCTTCTTTTTCGAGCGGCGCGACCCGCGATGGGATTTCGTGTGCTGCTGGTCGCCGCCCTTGGCCTAGTGACCATGATAGCCGGTTGGCGTCAATGTTGGCGCATGGTCGCACCCAGTCTCGACGATGCCTCGGGCAAAATGGTGATCAAGGATCCAGTGATGGCCCAACTTGCTGGCCGATATAACGGGACGTCTGCCGAGGGTGTGGTACCTCCCTGGCCGTGGCAGATCGATGCTGCGGGAAACGAATTGTATCCACAATTTTTTGGCAAAGGTGCGCTGGGAGACTATAGCGAAGTTCCACTGATCGGTCAATTTTTAGGCATTGCGGAGGCCACGGCGACGGAACTCACCTTCCCGTTTCAGATGTTGTTTCATGAAGAACTCACCTATCGTGGCCTGGCCTATGCTCTGGTCTGTTGCGGCTGGGCCATCATCATCTGGGGATACTTTGGCGCGATCATTTCGCGGCTGGTCGCGGTGAAACTGACCCAGGATGAGACCATTAGTTTGAAGGCAGCCGGTGGCTTTGCCCGCAAGCGGTGTTGTTCTTACATGGCTGCTCCGCTGCTTCCTCTTTTGGGTGTGTTCGGCTTAGGTATTCCCATTGCAGGACTCGGCCTCATTTCCCATTTCGATGTGGGTATTTTCGTCGCCGGTCTGATCTGGCCCCTCGTTTTATGCGTCGGATTTTTAATGGCAGTTCTTTTATTGGGTCTCATATTTGGATGGCCCTTGATGTTCTCTACCATCAGTACGGAGGGGACCGATGCTTTCGATGCGATAAGTCGCAGTTACGCTTACGTCTTTCAGCGTCCGTTCCATTATTTGTTTTATACCATTCTGATCACCATTATCGGGGGATTGGGATCGCTCGTGCTGCACGGCATCATGAACCTGCTCGTACACGCTACGACCTGGGCCTTTGCGTGGGGTCTGGATCCGGAGAGAAAAATTTTACTTTTTGCCGGCGATTTAAATTCGAGTTTTGGCAACTGGGGTTATCACCTGATTCTCTTTTGGCAAGGGTTTTTGCAAACGCTGCTCACCTCCTTTGCTGTGGCATTCCTTTTCAGCGGCATGACAGCCGTCTATTTGTTACTTAGGCGGCATGTCGATGGTGTTGAGCTTGATGAGGTTCAACTTGATCAAGAGGGACAATACGATTTGCCGGCGCTCTCGGAGGGGAGTATCGAGGCTGACGGTGCCGAATCATAGCAGAATACTTAAGAATCACCTTGCGATTGTATCCAGCCCGTTGCCACCTGTCGGTGGAGCCCTAAAATAGATCGTTTCACGAAGCAAAACGGGCTGTAGCTCAGCTTGGCTAGAGCGCTGCGTTCGGGACGCAGAGGTCGTAGGTTCAAATCCTATCAGCCCGACTCTCAAGTCGGTCGTCGTAATGATGTTCTGCCCGGGAAGAAAGCGTTATCGACGATTGCGATCGATTGCCACTTGCATCATTCCCTCGAGCTTATCACACGCATTCTTCCATGTGAGGTGTGTCACTTGTTCGGACCAAACATGGGAGGGCAGACGTTTGTTTAAGGCCAACGAGAGACAGCGGCCGATACCATGACGATCGCCGATTGGTGCCAAAAATTCTGGTAAATTTTTTAGAATTTCCGCCGATCCATAAGTTTTTGTGGCAACGACCGGTAGCCCCGACGCCAGAGCCTCAAGAACCACATTCGGGCGGCCCTCACGCGAACTCGTGATGAGTAAAACATCGGCGGCGCGATACCACAGGGCGAGCCGCTCTTGTTCGATTTCATTTAAAATAAATATCCGATCCCGCAACAGGCTCTGAGAAATTTTGTCTCGCAATTTATTTTCCATTCGCCCTTGGCCAATAAATACAAGTTGCGCATCACGATCCGTTCCCTCGAGAAAGGATTCGAGCGCCAGTAAGGGCCGCTTTCTTCCGATGAGATGCCCCACAACCAGCACAATCGGTCTATCCGATGAGATACCCAGTGTCTTGCGGGCCAGCGACTGATCCCCTGGATGGAAAATGGACATATCCACACCGTTCGGTGTGAGCATTCCCCGATTCGGAATATTTCCTAGTTCGTCGAGTCGATCGACGAGGTTCTGCGAAACACCACACCAGTTGCCCGAAGAAGCCAAACATTCTTGGAGTTCTCGTCGCAGAAACGGGTAGCGCGGAATCTGCGTGACATCGCTACCCCTGCCATGAACGACGACCGGGATATCCTCACAAAGAAACTGGATCGTTTTTGCCGCAGGCCAGGCATAATCACAAACAACAATATCAGGGCGCGGATTTAGTTTATGTATAAACCGGGCGGCAACCTTTCCAAATCGCTGTGCATTCGTTACCGGTTTACGGGGGATATGAAAATAAGAGGGCCGATAGACGGTAAAGTCGTTGCGATCTTCTTTTCGCGGCGCACGACTTTCCATTACTCGCTCCCCACCCAAAAGCAGGTCAAATGGGGCAGGAGGTGTCCGCGGTAGTGGTTGGATGATTTTTATATCATGATCGCGCTTCGCCATCGCGTGCCAGCGATGCTTCACAAAGATCCCGTGGTAGGGTCTCGCGGGGGTCGGAAACAGCGAAGTGAGAACGGCAGTGTGCATGGCACAACTTTCGCAGCGCGGAACAACGAATGTTCGATGGATTAGCAATCCCCATCTTAAACCAATAAACGGGACATCTGTATTCTAAGTAGATAGGTTGCGCGATGATACGAGGAACCCGCTAAAAATTGCGAAATTCAATGTAAAATCAGTCATTGTTTGTGTTCCACAAGGGTTTAGGGTGACACCAATGCCAGTCGCACCACCCTTGCATGGTGATCAGCCACAGGGCCATCAAGCGAGTTCGGCTCGTGAAGAGAACGCCTCGAGGGACTCTGGGTTGGACAATGCATCTAGGTTGTCGATCGGTTGTCCGTGGATTGCGTTGCGGACGGCCAACTCCGCCGTTTTCCCGCTACGTGTTTTTGGAATGTCAGACACTGCGAGAATAACTGCCGGAACATGGCGGGGACTGGCATCACTTCGCAGCCTCTGACAAATGTTTTGTCGAAGTGCCTTATCGAGCTTAGCTCCCTGACCAAGTTGCACAAAAAGCACAACCCGCGTATCCCCTTTCCAATCTTGTCCGACCGCCACACAGTCGACCACCTGTGGAATTTTCATTACTTGTGCATAGATTTCAGCCGTGCCTATCCGGACTCCCCCGGAATTCAAAATCGCATCACTCCGCCCATAAATTACCATTCCTCCCTCATTAGTGAGTAAAGCAAAATCTCCGTGGCACCATACGTTTGGATAGCGTGCGAAGTACGCGTCTCTGTATCGCTGACTCTCGTGATCACGCCAAAATCCGACCGGCATCGAAGGAAATGGCTTGGTGCAAACCAACTCCCCTTTCTCCTTGCGGATCGGCTTGCCTGCTGAGTCGAAAATATCGCACGCCATTCCGAGGCCGCGGCATTGTAATTCGCCACGACGGACCGGAAGGTTCGGGTTTCCCAGCGAGAAGCAAGAAACAATATCGGTGCCACCGGAAATCGACGAGAGGCAAAGGTCGGATTTAATATTCTTATAAACATACTCAAAGCTCTCAGCCGAAAGCGGCGAGCCGGTGGAGAGCACAGTACGCAACGCGCTTAGCGGATATTTTTCCTTTGGCACGAGCCCCGCTTTCTCGATTGCTGCCAAGTAGCTGGCACTCGTACCAAAGATGCTAATTTTCTCCTGATCGGCCATGCCAAACAACACATCCACATCGGGCTTGGTTGGCGATCCGTCGTAGAGAACGATTGTCGCTTCACTCGCCAGCCCACTAACCAACCAGTTCCACATCATCCAACCACAAGTGGTGAAATAGAAAATCTTATTTCCAGCCTGTAAATCGGTATGCAGCTGATGTTCTTTTAAATGCTGTAGGAGTGTACCCCCCGCGCTATGCACAATGCATTTTGGCCTACCTGTGGTACCAGATGAATAAAGAATATAGAGAGGATGATTGAAGGGGAGCGATTCGAATTCAATGGGCAACTCACATTTTGGAACATCGTTCCAAAATATGAAGTTAGTTCCCTGTTCGCACTCAGGAGTCGGAGAGAGATAGGGAACTACGACAATCTTTCGGATCGACTCAATCTGTTCAAGCAATTGCTGAACTTTAGGTAGGAGCTGAAAAGATTTTCCACCATAGGTATACCCGTCGGCCACCAAAAGAATGGTCGGTTCAATTTGTCCCAGTCGCTCGACCACCGCTTGGGTCCCAAAATCGGGCGAGCAAGAAGAAAACGTCGCGCCGACCGTAGCCGCGGCGAGAAGCATGACAACCGTTTCTGGAATGTTTGGTGTCCATGCAGCCACACGATCGCCAGGTGCGATCCCGCACTGCCGTAGCCACTGTGCAAGGCGGGCGACCTCGTAGCGTAATGTCGAAAAGGTCATCTCTCGCCGCTCGCCGCGCTCATTCCGAAAGAGGATTGCTACGTCAGCATCTTTCCCGACGAGAAGATTTTCGGCAAAGTTTAATTCTGCGCCCTCAAACCATCGGGCGCCGGGCATCTTATGACCATCGACGAGCACCTGTTCCCAGGAACACCTCGCGCTGACTCCGCAGAAATCCCAGACTGCGGGCCAAAATTTTTCAGGATAGTCGACCGACCATTGCCATAAAGATGAATAATTGGAAAACGATTGTCCCGTTTTGCTTTCGACTGTTTTTGTGAAAGCGGTAAGCCGTGTTGCCTCTCTTTGCGCCGCGCTCGGTTCCCAGAGAATCGAATTCATCAGTCTGAAATGGCTGGTAGTAATTTCGTGGTGACTTCACCAAAACCCACACGATAACCATCGCCCTGGCAGAAGCCACTCATGGTGACGCGATCGCCGTCGTTCAAAAATACCCGTTGATCGCCACCTGGCAACTGGATCGGCTCCTCTCCTTTCCAGGAAAGTTCGAGCATACACCCGCGCGAGTGTTTGTCAGGACCACTGATGGTTCCCGATGCCAACAAATCACCCACCCGTACATTGCAACCGTTGACCGTGTGGTGAGCCAGTTGTTGATGAATACTCCAGTAGAGATACTGAAAATTAGAGTGGGAAATTTTAACCGTGGCCTTGCCATCTTCCGGAGTTAAGAAAACATGTAGTTCGATGTCATATGTACAGTCATTCTCCCAATGCAAGTAGGGCAACACCGCTGGGGCTTGTGCCGGAAGAGGACGACGGAAAGGGGCCAAAGCATCGCTGGTGACAACCCAGGGTGAGAGTGAGGTTGCAAAATTCTTGGCCAAGAACGGTCCGAGGGGCACATACTCCCACTTTTGTATATCACGCGCACTCCAATCGTTCACCAGGACCATCCCAAAAATATGATCCGCTGCGCGTGCGACGGGAATCGGTTCCCCGAGTCGTGTTTCAGCTCCGACAAAAAATCCCATCTCCAATTCAAAATCGATAGCGCGGCTTGGACCGTAAGTATCGGCGCCCAGTTGACCTCGTGGTCTGCGAATATTGGTGCCACTTGGAATGAGTGAACTGGAGCGACCGTGGTAGGCAACCGGCAGATGCAGCCAATTAGGCTGCAAGGCGTTATCGGCTCCACGGAGCATTGTGCCCACGTTCGTTGCATGGAAGCGGGACGAGTAGAAATCAGTGTAATCGGGGACCTCAACAGGAAGCTGCATTTCGCAATCTTCCTGATTAAGCAAAACAGTCTCCCTCAATGTTTTATCATCTTGCAACTCCGGACATTCGGAGTTCAATAATTCCGTAACCCGCTTCCGCACTGCGGTCCAACCAGATCGCCCAACTGCCATAAATTGATTGAGCGATGAATTTGAAAAAACGGGGGTCGAGGCACCGAAGTTTCCGAGGACGCCGCGTTTTTCCAATTCGGCAAGATCCAGCAGGAGCGAACCGATCGCCACACCTACCCGCAAGTCACCCTGGGTAGGATGCTTAAAAATACCGTAAGGAAGATTAAAAATTGAAAAGTGCGAATCGGGCGCGACTTCCACAAAGCTTCGAGTTCCAGAGTTCATGGATAACCTTCCTCCCAAACCTACGAGATCGATTGGTTTGACAGTAATCCTAAAGTTTCTAAATCGTCGATCGGCTCCGAAAAACTACAGCTTCCAAAGGATAAAAACCGATCTCTGCCCGCGATAACTTCCATTTGATCGGCGCACGCCCCACGCCATCCCACGTGATCGTCTGAAAATATAAAATGATCAGCATTCGCATCGGTGACGAGTTCCCGCAACTGTGAGGAAGTGATCTTTTTTGCTCCCCAGAGAACGACCCCTAACAGCAGATTCAAAAATCCATGCATCACAACGCCAATGTCTGGGCAGGTATACGGCAATGGATGATGTAGGCCGGCCGTTGCTTTCCAGGGAATGTGTGCCGATTCGCAGAGTTCGATGACATCGGCAAGCGCGGCGCCTGAGGGAAAATGTTGTGCTTCCATGCCACCCGTTCGCAGCTTCAGGCCCCGGTGAGAGGGTGTCTGCTGATGCGGGCCGAGGGCATCGACGAGGGCGCGACGATGATCTGCCGATATTGTCTCAAAAAAAAGATCGACATCAGCGAGGTTTGCATTTTCGGTGCGCGAATTTATTTCCTCAATCGTTTGTGCGAAGGAGGGGGTGTCCGCTGCCAGGGCACTGGGCAGGGCAATTTCCAAAACTTTGAGTTTGGCACTATTGTCCTTGATGTGGTGTGATTCAATGGCCGCAAAATCGTCATCGAGACGTTGGATCCATTCTGCCGATGTTGCACCCCCTCCGACGAGTACCGAAAGGGTCCAGGGTCGGTTTGGAGCATCGCTTGAAATTAATTGATCGAGTTCGCTTAACCGTTGTGCGGGCACAATGAAATGCCGGAGCATCGCACAGTAGGTTCCGTCTTGATCGGCTGTATATTGATTGACGGCCTGATTCAATTCGAGACTTGCAGGGGGAAAGAGGCCTGCATAATCGATGATACGGGCAAGCAGATGGCCCAGAGCGGCGGTCATGGCTCAACCCAACTCTGCCCGTACGTGGGATCTTCAAGTGCCACTGCACTTTCAGCCACCTGGAGAGGATGAAAAGTGTCGATCATCACGGCCAACTCCTCGGTTCGCTTGCCGCCGATCGATGCTTCCGCCCTCCCCGGTTGCGGGCCGTGCGGTAATCCGGCCGGGTGCAGCGTGAGTGACCCGAAACCCGCACCGCTCCGACTAATGAACTGATCGTTGGCGTAATAAATGACCTCATCACTCATGACATTGGAGTGATTGTAGGGTGCCGGTACGGCATCTGGATGATAGTCAAGCATGCGAGGTGTGAATGAGCAGAGCACAAATTGATCTGCTTGTAACGTTTGGTGGACCGGAGGCGGTTGGTGTAGGGATCCTGTAATAGGCTCAAAATCATGGATAGAAAGCGCCCACGGATAGTAACATCCATCCCACCCCACCACATCGCACGGATGATGATCAAGCGTGGTTTCGGTCAAATGATTGCGCTGCTTTACGACAACGCGAAACTCTCCCCGCTGATCGTTGCATTTGAGTTCTTCTGGTGCTCGAACATCTCGTTCACAGAAGGGCGCCTGCTCCATCAATTGTCCTTCGCGCGTCAAATAACGCGAGGGAAAACGGATGTAGCTGGGCGTCTCAAAAATGAGCATCGTGTGTGGCGTCGCCTCGAGGCAAAAGCGATGTAAAATGCCTCGCGGGACCACCACATAATCGCCTTCGCGATAATGAAGCAGGCCGAATTCACTCTCCAAAACTCCGCAACCCTGGCTGATGTAGTGTACCTGATCCGCTTGACCGTTACGGAAAAAAAACTCATCGGTTTTTTGCGGTCGCACAATAGATACGACGACGTCGCGATTAAAGAGTAATGGAGTACGCTCCAGTGTCGCACTGCTCACTTCTTTTAGTTCCGCAGTACGAAAATGCCGCATCCGCACACTCTCGTCGGCCGCCTCGTCGATTTGGTTGTGATCAAGAGGTCGGCTCGAGAGAATTTGGGTTGGTCTGTGGGTGTGATAGAGAAGCGATGCCGGCCCGTCGAATCCGAGGGTCCCCATCAGATGCTCGGCGTATAAGCCTCCATCCGGACGCCGAAAGGCGGTGTGCCTTTTCGCAGGTAGCTCACCACGTTGCTGATAACAGGGCATGGATTGTGCCTAGAGATTTCCTCGAGCTGCTTGTTCCCGTTCGATCGCTTCAAAAAGCGATTTGAAATTACCCTTTCCGAATGACTGAGAACCGCAGCGTTGGATGATCTCATAAAAAAGTGTAGGGCGATCTTCCACAGGACGCGTGAAAATTTGTAATAGATAGCCTTCCTCATCACGGTCGACCAAAATATCCAAATTTTCGATCGCCTGGCAGTCTTCATTAATGTCCCCTACGCGATCCCAGATCGATTCGTAGTAGGAAGAGGGTATTTTCAAAAATTCCACACCGGCCTGACGAAGAACCGAGACGGTATGCAAAATATCGCCCGTTTGGAGAGCAACATGTTGTACACCAGCCCCGCGGTGCGACTCAAGATATTCCTGGATTTGACTCTTACGGCGTCCTGCCGCAGGTTCATTAATAGGAAATTTCACTTTCGCCGTCGGGCTTGCCATCACCTTGCTGCGAAGCGCCGAGTATTCGGTTGAAATATCCTTATCGTCAAAAGAAAGAAATTGATTGAACCCAAAGACGCGCTCGTAATAGTCGACCCACTCGTTCATTTTTCCATCTTCGACGTTACCGACAATATGGTCCACTGACACGAGACCGAAGTCGGGTTCTGCCACTCGCTGGATCTTGTAACCCGGAAGAAATGCGCCAGTGTAGTCATCGATCGAGATCAGGGAGTGTAGTGTATCTCCGTAGGCGTATATTTTTGCCCGACGCACGCGGCCCTGCGAGTCTGACATATCGTACGGTTCGCGGGCGACTGCCCCTCCCCGATCCACAATCGCCTTGAAATGTTGATCCACATCATCGACCACAAATGCAATATCCAGAACACTGTCACCTCGCATACGATGGCGTTCCCCCATCGGATCTTCCGGAGTCAACGGCGTACTCAAAACGAGTCGTATTTTTCCCTGAGCCATGACATAAGAGGCTTGGTCACGCACGCCGGTTTCCGGACCGGCATAAGCAATTTGAGAAAATCCGAACGCCTTACGGTAGTAATACGCTGCCTGTTTGGCATTGCCTACGAGCAGTTCCACATGATGGACGCCCTGGAGGGGGAGGGGTTCGCTTGACATGAATTCATTTCCTAATGCGAGCGACTTAATTTCCACGCATCTCACAGATGACGGAGGTTCAGATGAGCATTGTATACTTCAATCCCTGACGATTGTCTATCAATGCAAATCGATGGGCCGCAGAGGACGACAGATCACGTTCTACCGCTCGGCGGCCCCATACTGCCGACGATTTCGTAGATTCCCAGAAAATGGCAACCGCTGCCGAGAATGACCAGCAGATGCCAAATCGAGTGGAAATAAGGCACGCGATGATCCAGCACAAGAAAAACAACCCCCGCCGTATAAGAGACGCCTCCGGCCATGAGCCAAAAAATGGCATTTTCGGGAATAAGTGACACACTGCCATAAAATGTGAAAATCGGAATCCAACTGAGGGCCACGTAGGAAATGGTTCCATTCCTATCGATGTTCGCCCGCACGACAGTTCGATGGATGAAGCAAGCGAAAGCAAGTGCCCACACGAGTACCAAGAGCGAACGATTCCGGGCAGTCTCAAGCAGGGGCAGGCTGAATCCTGTATAAGACCCTGCGATGAGCAGGTAAATCAGACCTTGATCCCAAACCCGCCAGCGAAAACGCCATCCCTCATTCTGAATGGCATGAGAAAGCGTGGATGCCAGATAAACGCAGATCAAAGTCGTCGTATAGATCAGACTTGCGACCAGCGGAAGCAGCACTTCGCTTGCAGTCGCTCTCCAGCAGAGGAAACCACCTGCAATAAGACTGAGTACCAACCCCACCCCGTGCGTGAGGGTATTGGTCCATTCCTCCTGCCGCGACCGCGATGGCCCGCGACGGGGTTCGGTAAGTGAGCTATCCATAGCAGACCATAGCAGATGCGAGATCAATCGTCCGTGTTGGAAGAAAATATAGTTTTCTTCAGTATTACCATTTTTCTTGGATCAATCTTTTCCGTTCGTTTCCGAAATCGCCCCTTTTTTATCCTCGGAATTCCCTTCCCAGGCGGAGGCAAGATCTTTGGAGTATTGGTAACGAATCCCCTCATCTTCCAAAATCGACTCCGTAATATCGAACATTTCTTGACGAGGAAATACGAGTGTTTCATATTGCCCTGCCAAATGAAACGTGATGAATTCCCCCTTGGCTCCTCGGATAAGTTCGACCAGATGTTTCAGACTTTTGACGGGCTGATCATCCACACGATCGACAACCGCAAATAGTTGTGGATCATAGCCTTCATGGATCGGATGGGGAAACATGCGCGCGCCCATCACCACCAGTTCTTCCCTGCCACTATCGGCCAAGTCATACCGCGAACGAATGAGGGGATTGCGTCTCGCCGCAAGCAATGCTTCGCCACGCGGTCCTGCGGTTCGTAATAAATCCTGGCTCGCAGAGGAAAAAACAATCGGGCCGAAAATGAAGTGAGGCGGATACGTTCCCTTTAAGGGGCTCACGAGCCAATCGGGCTCGATGACCAGCGGTAGTTCTATGTTCATTTCCTTCCCGTCACGAAGAATCGTCAGGGGCAGGAAACCCTCTTTCTCGAATCGTGGAATAAGGTATTGAAACGAGAGCCTCAAATTATCCTCGACCTGCACATTCCCTTCGGGATCGAGTGGTACATCACCAATCCGGGTCACGACATCCCAAGCCTGTAAAGGATAGCCCTCTTCATCTTGATAGGGCTCGTGAATCATCACTCCGCCCGTTCCCGAAGGTAGCTTGAGCCTTCTGCGTAGCGCCGAATTGAGGACGGTTTGCATTTCATCCAACATTTTGTATTTCCCGCGATAGGTACCATCCTCTAGGTCAGCAAGAAATAAGCGAATCTCCTCCGCCGGAATGAGGTAACCAATATTTTCTGCCGAGGGGATTCCACTGAAGACGAGGCCCACAATTTTTCCATTGGCAAGAGCCGGTCCACCGCTGTTGCCAGGATTGAGTGCGGCATCGATTTGAATACGCAAACCTTGGGTCAAGTCAAAGTAACCCGTAAATTCAATCCGAGAGATAATCCCCTCGGTGATCGATAATTGATCGCCACCGATAGGATATCCATAAACGTTTACCGTTTCTTTTAGTGTCGGAATGCCGTTGGCGAGCGTGAGTGGATCACGATTTTCAAAAAATGATTCGTCGTCAATCTCCAAAAGTGCCAAATCCATGCCGGGGGCAATCCCGACCACGCGGGCTGGAATTCTTTCAGTCGATTGATACCCCTGCACGAGCAACCGGCTTGAATATTGGACGACGTGTGCATTAGTGAGAATCCGTTTCCCCTCGATAATAACTCCCGAACCGGTCGATTGTCGCAACGGTCCCTTGGTCCACGGACGAAGAAAATCGGGCGCCCGACGACTGGAATGTATTTTGACTACCGCATTGCGGATGGGATCGTCAGCCCAACCGGAAATCGCGAGCGAGAACGAGAATAAGAAAACCAGGCTGCGAGGGATCACAGATAACCTCCATAAAAAAGTGCCAACCGTACTGACCGCCATTCTAGCGGAAAGCAGCACCCGAGCGGGATGGCGAAAAAGGGCGTCCTCAGATGGCATCCCAATAGCCGCAGGGTCGGCTATTTTGGGCACATCAGCCGGAAGGTTTCGCCGTTCGCGTCAGGCAATAATCGACTCTACGGCGCGCGCCGGCTCCACTCCGGTAAGCCGCATATCGAGTCCCTGATAGGGAACGCTGAACTTCATGTGATCGATTCCCATCAGGTGCAGGATCGTTGCGTGGAGGTCGCGGACATGCACAATATCCTGCTCCGCATGATAACCAAAGGGATCGGTTGCACCATGTGTGATCCCCGGCTTGATTCCCCCACCTGCCATCCAGATCGAGAAACCTTTGATATGATGGTCCCTGCCGACGCTTCCTTTTCCTTGGAACATAGGAGTCCGACCGAATTCTCCTCCCCACACGACGAGCGTTTCATCCAAAAGCCCTCTCTGTTCCAGGTCGGTGACCAGCGCCCAGGCAGGCTGATCGGTCAACCGACAACAGATGTTCATATATTTCTCCAATCCTCCATGATGATCC
>JAQWPY010000150.1 GCA_029245145.1 Pirellulales bacterium
CCTTAAAGAAGAAGAAGAAGGCCGTCAAAAAGAAGAAGCAGGCCGTAAAGAAGAAGAAGGCCGTCAAAAAGAAGAAGAAGGCCGTCAAAAAGAAGAAGAAAGCCGCCAAAAAGAAGAGGCGGTAGTTTCTCTTCATGAAAGGCGGACGGACGGTTCATCGATCCGTTCTTCTGCCGATGCGAATAAAAAACCGCTCAGCCTCTGGCTGGGCGGTTTTTCTTTTAATACCCCACAAGGTGGTCAATCGTTGATGCCGGGCGTTCTTCATTCGGTGCCGGCTTAATTCAAAGTACGGACAAACTCGGCAGGGGTGGCTTCTCCTGATGATTTGCCGCTAATTGTTTAACCAACTTTTTGCATAATTCTTCCAGGGGGACTGCAACTTCGGGAACCATAAAATTGTCCTTCGTGTTACCTTCGTCACCGTTGATCCGCATCTGGATATTGATCGGTATCTCTCCCAGAAAAGGAACTTCGAGTTCTTCGGCTTTCGTCTTCGCTCCGCCATTTCCAAAAATGTTATATCGCTTGCCGTTGTCGGGGCAGTGAAAGTAACTCATATTTTCCACTAAACCAAGCACCGGGATGCGCACTTCCTGGAACATGCGAATCGCCTTCACCGCATCGAGCAGGGCCACATCCTGAGGCGTGCAAACAATCACCGCACCGGTGGGCGGTAATGTTTGCGAGAGCGTTAAGGCAATATCCCCCGTACCGGGAGGCATATCGATCACCAGATAGTCGAGCAGACCCCATTCGGTATCACGAAGAAAGCTGGTGATCGACCCATGCAACATGGGGCCTCGCCAAATCACGGCCTTATCAGGCGGAACCAAAAAACCGATAGAAATGACTTTCATGCCGCCGACATCAATCGGTGTAATCCGCTGTGCCTCGATCGGCTTACCTGCTTCATCCGTGCCGATCTGCTTTTTGGTCACTTCAGGCCGACCCGAGGCCCCCAGGAGGTGCGGAATACTCGGGCCATAAACATCGGCGTCCATCAATCCCACCTTGCACCCGGCTCGCTGGAGACCGATCGCCAAGCTTGCCGCGACCGTACTCTTGCCTACCCCACCTTTACCCGAACCCACCACGATCACACTCTTGGCGGTCAATCCAACCTGTCCGAGTTTGACAGGAGGCCGATGATGTTCGCTGATCGTAATATCAACCGCTGCGAGGTCCGGAAGCTTTTCCCGCAGCAACGTGGCCAGCTCGTTACGTGTCTCTTCCCAGATAGGAGCCGAGTGGGATGTAAGCCCGAGCGTGATGGCCACGCGATTACCATCGATCTTTAGCTCATGGATCTGTTCGAGTTGAGTCACACTCCGCCCCGTCTCGGGGTCCTTGAACTCGGCGAGAACCGCCTCCACATCGCTTCGTTGAAGTCCGTTTTCTGACATCGTTACCTCGCATCAACAAAATTTCGGATTGGATAAACTGTAGGACGACAATTCGCGAGCAACGCTGCCTTCCATCGGTCGCTCTGGAAGCATCTCGGGGGTAATGATCGTGCCACCAGACGCACCAGACGATTGTCGCCACAGGGCTTCCCCTGACTCACTGCCGTTTTCTTTCTGCTGAGTTATTCTCTTCTCCCTCTACTTCGCCGGTGCATTCGGGTGAGGGGGTACTGCAAATATCACAGGCGAGATTTCCATCTGCATCCTGACGGCCCGCCACGCCTCCGCAACTGCCCTTCAAACGGCGATTGCTCAAAATCACTCCGATCGCCATGCCCGCCAACGCCAAGGCGAAAACAAGCACGGTCAGCAAAATCATCGTCGGTTTCATATCGCCACCGTCTCACTCGAGGTAGGGATCGAAGTGCGAGGAATGCTTTTCGACTATGTTATCATTTTCAACGATTAAAAACATTGCGGCCACTCCATGTGATTCACTCCACGCAAGCCCCTCCTCGACCCCCATGAGAGTCAAGGCGGTCGCCAGCGCATCGGCCTCCATACAGGTTGCCGCACAGACCGATACCGACATCTGGCGAGTCGTGAGCGGCTTGCCGGTACGCGGATCAATCAGATGCGTAATCTGCCGGCTCCCGAGAGTGCGAAAATTACGATAGTCTCCTGAGGTCGCCAGGGCTGCCGTCTCCAGGTGGAGAACGCGGGTCAGTGCCCGCCGGCTCATCAGAGGATTTTCGATTCCGATGCGCCAACGGCGACCGTCTCCGCGTTTTCCCCAAGTCCTGACCTCGCCACCGATCTCCACCAGCCCGCCGGTGCCACCCTCGGACTTCAGGAGATCCACCAGCCGATCCACGGCATACCCCTTGGCGAGTGATGAAAGATCGACTTCGATTCCCGACTTCAACTTGCGTAAGGCTGGGTTCGGTTCCATGCGGACCCGCAGGTGAGCCGAACCGACCTTCGTAAGGACAGCGCGTATTTCCTCAGAATCGGGCGTATCCGCCGTTTCGGTCGCTGTCGCGGCACCAAATCCCCACAATCGCATCAGAGGGCCCACCGTTACGTCAAACGCTCCGCGGGTCTGCTCATGGTACTGCAGTGCAGCGGAGACCACCGACGCGGTCGCAGCGGACACCGGATACCATTGCTCGGCCGCAGCACGATTGAAAGCCGATAACTCCGAATCCGCACGATACGTAGACATCTGTTGATTTATTCGCTCGAGACAGGCCTCCACTCTCTGCGCGATGAGCGTCTGTCGCTCGGGGCCAGGCGCACCCTCACCAACAACATCGACCCGTATGCGATAGGTTGTCCCCATGGTCCTCCCGGTCCACTGCAATCTCTCCCCCATCGCTTCGATCTGCTGCTCGGAAGGCTGAGGCTTCTCACCGCAACCGCTCGCCAGCAGGCAAAGAGTGACGCTGAGAAGGCACGCAGAGGCCCACCGAATCAAATCGCCTGAAGGTGAGAACGGCCCACACGAGGCAAGTAAAGGCCACCTCCGCAGAGAAGGGACACCCGGTGATCGGGGCAGCCCGTAAAAAAAGCGGAGGGATCGCATCTATCCACCAAAGTCGTCGAAGGCGATATTCTCTTGCTCGACCCCGAGATCGTCGAGCAATTGAAAGACCGCTTGATTCATTTGGGGAGGCCCGCAGAGATAGTACTCAATATCCTCAGGTGCCGGGTGATCCCGCAAATAGTTTTCATAGAGCACTTTGTGAATAAATCCCTCGTAACCGGTCCATTGATCTTCGGGCAGCGGCTCAGAAAGCGCGACATTGAAAATGAAGTTCGGAAACTCGGCGGCGATCTGCTCAAATTGGTCGACGTAAAAAAGTTCGCGTTTGCTGCGACCTCCATACCAGTACGACACTTTCCGAGTCGTTTTTCGCTTCTTGAAGAGTTCGAAAATATGGCTTCTTAGAGGTGCCATGCCCGCACCGCCGCCGATGTAGACCATCTCCGCATCGGTGTCCTTGATGAAAAACTCCCCGTACGGTCCCGATATTTGTACATCGTCTCCCGATTTCAACCCGAAGATATAGGATGACATCTGTCCTGGAGGCGTCTCCTCTGGGGCACGGGGCGGGGGCGTTGCCACGCGGACATTGAGCATGATGACTCCCTTTTCCCCGGGGTAGTTCGCCATCGAATAGGCTCGGGTGACCGTTTCCTTCACATCGGAAGTGTATCGCCAAACGTCATATTGGTCCCAATCAGGATGATATTCTGGCTGAATTTGAAAGTCTTTATATGAAAGCAAGTGTGGTGGACATTCGATTTGAATGTATCCCCCCGGCTTGAAGTCGACCTCATCGCCCACCGGTAATTCGAGAATGGTCTCCTTGATGAAGGTCGCCACGTTCTCATTCGACTTCACCGTGCAGGTCCAACGTTTTGTTTCAAAAGCCTCGGCGGGAACCTCTACTTTCATACTCTGTTTGACCGGCACCTGGCACGAAAGGCGACAACCCTCACGTGCTTCTCGGTTATTGATGTGTGACCGCTCCGTGGCCAGGATATCGCCACCACCCTCCAAGACCTTAACGAGGCACTGGGCGCACGTTCCACCACCTCCACACGCCGAGGAGACAAAAATACCCGCATCCGAGAGCGCACTGAGAAGTTTCCCCCCTGCCGGCACGTCGATGGTTTTCTGATCATTGATGAGGATTTCGACATTGCCACTCGCCACAAGCCGAGATTTCGCCACGAGAATCAGCACCACCAGTGCCAAAACGATCAACGTGAACATCAACACTCCGAGAACGATCTCGACCATTTGTATTACATTCCTCCAAACGACATGAATGCCAGTGCCATCAGACCGACGGTCATAAAGGTAATACCCAGCCCCTTCAATCCATCAGGGACATCGCTGTATCGCATCTTCTCTCGAATCCCCGCTAACGCGGCAATCGCCAGTGCCCAACCCACTCCCGAACCAAATCCAAACACGCAACTCTCTGAGAAGTTATAGTCGCGCTCCTGCATAAAGAGAGAACCGCCTAAAATCGCACAATTTACCGTGATCAGGGGAAGAAAAATTCCCAGTGCGTTATAGAGTGGCGGGAAAAAACGATCGAGCGTCATCTCCAGGATTTGAACCATTGCCGCGATAACGCCAATGAAACTGATGAGCGACAAGAAGGTGAGATCGATGCCCCCCCATGAGGGGTTAATCCAAGCGAGTGCCCCCTTCTTGAGCAAATATTGGTAAATCAGATTGTTTGCCGGAATCGTGATCGTCATGATGACAATTACTGCAACACCGAGTCCCAGCGCCGTCTTCACGGTTTTGGATACGGCAAGAAATGTACACATCCCGAGAAAAAAGGCGAGCGCCAGGTTCTCTGCGAAGATGGACGCCATGAAAATCTTAAGATGTTCGTCCACTCAACTAACCCTCCTGCTCGACTTGTTCAGGTTTGAATGTTCGCAAAACCCAGATAAAGAGGCCGATGATAAAAAAGGCGCTCGGCGGAAGAAGCAGTAAACCGTTGGCCACATACCACCCCCCTTCGGTGCTGAGCGGAAAAACCTGGTAACCCCAAATGGCACCCGAACCGAAAAGTTCTCGCACGAACCCCACGACGATAAGAATGACGCTGTAACCGATGGCGTTACCGATTCCATCGAGCGCACTGATGAGTGGCGGATTCTTCATCGCAAACGCCTCAGCCCGCCCCATTACAATACAGTTGGTAATAATGAGACCGACAAACACAGACATCTGCTTGCTCGCGTCAAAGGCAAACGCTTGCAGCATCTGGTCGACAACGATCACCAGGGAAGCGATGATCGTCATCTGCACGATGATGCGTATATTGGTGGGAATAAAGTTTCTTATCAAACTCACCGCTGCGTTTGAACATCCGAGAACGAAAACCACCGATAGCGCCATGGCAACCGATGTTTCAACTTTGGTCGTGACCGCGAGTGCCGAGCAGATACCGAGTACCTGAAGCGCAATCGGATTATTACGAAAGATCGGGTCGATCAGAACATCTTTGGCTTTGGTTTCAGGCATCGGCACCTTGATCCTGCTGCTGATGGAATTGTTCGAGGAATGGCCCGAAGGCATCGGGCCCCAGCCAATATCGGATCAACTGACTCACCCCCTTGCTCGTGATCGTTGCCCCCGAGATCCCGTCGACTTCATACTTCACGTCCGGACTCGTCGGGGAGACGTGTCCCTTGAGAACCTCGAGCCGAATGTCTCCACTTTCGTCGAAAACCTGCTTGCCGGGCCAGATCGCCCGCCACTTCGGGTTTTCCACCTCTGCACCGAGTCCTGCAGTTTCACCATGCTCATAGAATGTAATGCCGCGGACCGTGTTTCCATCGGACGCGAGCGCCAAAAAACCGTACAGGGTGGACCAAAGTCCTTTGCCGTAAATCGGTAGAACCAGTTGATCGACGCTTCCACCCGCCCCGACCACCTCGTAGACGAAAGCATATTTTTCCCGACGCTTAATCCTCGCCAGATCGGCTGCCGGTTCAATCGATTGGCTTCGTGCAGGATCGGAGGCGGCCTCTCTCTGATCGTAGTTCTCGACATCGATAACGGACGAATCTACAACTTTGCCCGTTTTCAAATCGATCAGGACACGATGGATTTTTTCGGAAAAGAGGCGATCCATCTCTTGCTGAGATACGGCCCTACCCTCTTCAATAAGTCCAGCGGCAATGAGGACATTTTTTTTCTGATCGAGCTGTTTGTTCTCGAGTTGAAAATGCCGTAGTCCAACAGCAGCCGAAGCCACAATGACGGAGCAGACCACGCAGAGAAGCGTCGCCACCAACAGGGTCTGCGCAGTACTATCACGCTTCATAACGAACCATCCTCCGTCGGATATTCATCTGAATTACGAAATAGTCGATTAAGGGCGCCATGACATTCCCGAAAAGAATGGCCAGCATGATTCCCTCCGGATACGCCGGGTTCACCACGCGGATAAGGATGGCCATCAGTCCGATAAGTATTCCATACCACCATTTTCCGGCGTTGGTCATCGCAGCCGATACCGGATCGGTCGCCATAAAAATCGCGCCAAATGCCAGTCCGCCGAAGACCAACTGCCACCAGGGGGGAAGGTACATCATTGCATTCTGAGAGCCTTCGCTGCATAGCCAGAAAACGGTCGACATCGCGAATGCGCCCCCCAAGACACCCAACATAATTCTCCAGGAACCCACACCGACGAAGATCAATAGGCAGGCTCCAAGCAAGCATGCAATGACCGATGTCTCACCCATCGAACCCGGAATCAGTCCGATGAAACAGTCCCACCAGCTATATCCGACAACCGATTCGATAGCGGGAGCCGCCTGAGCCACTTGGGTTTCCGCCATCGAACCGAGGGGCGTTGCGCCGCTG
Organism: Pirellulales bacterium; assembly: GCA_029245145.1. GTDB lineage: Bacteria > Planctomycetota > Planctomycetia > Pirellulales > UBA7805 > UBA7805. The sequence continues at coordinate 6,814 of JAQWPY010000150.1, forward strand.
GTGCTGTCGACTCGATCTGCAGCAGTCCAGACAGCAACTCCCGTGATTTGCGCTGGATAGGCAAAATAAAGAAAGGCCCTGGCGGTGAGTGCCGGATTAAGAAAATTCTTTCCAGTTCCGCCGAAAATTTCCTTCCCAATGACCACGCCAAAGCTGATCCCCAAAGCAACTTGCCAAAGTGGGATGGTGGGGGGAAGCGTCAAAGGGAAAAGAGCACTCGTCACCAAAAATCCCTCATTGATCTCGTGCTTCCTTAAGACGGCAAACAATACTTCCCAAAGACCACCCACCGCCACGGTGACCACATAAACCGGCACGAAATACAATCCGCCCAGCACAAAATCATCGATGAAACTTTGTTGATCGTGCCCGAGCCCCAACCACGAAAGGACCCCCTCCTGCCAGGAATCGAGTGCCACCGCGCCCTGAGTAATAGCTACATTGGCTTGGTAACCGGTGTTGTAAAACGCCATGAAAAAGCACGGGCCCAGGGCGAGTACCACCAGCACCATCATCCGCTTCAAATCAATTCCGTCACGGACATGCGACGCGCTGCGGGTCACGCTTCCCGGCGTGTATAGAAACGTATCCGCCGCCTCATAGAGCGGATAAAGTTTGGAAAGTCGTCCACCCTGCTGAAACAAGGGTTCTACTTTATCAAGCCAATTTCGCAGCACGCAGCCCTCTCCTCCGTCAGTTAGCCTTCTACCTCAATGCGATCCAAGCTATGTCGCAAGAGTTGTCCGTACTCGTGCTTCCCTGGACACACGAAGGTACAGAGAGCCAAATCTTCCTCATCGAGTTCCAACACACCTAGTTTTTGTGCGTATTCGTTATCTTCTGTAAGCAAAGCCTTGAGCAAC